>NZ_CABVGP010000002.1:1571083-1882800 GCF_902497555.1 Amycolatopsis camponoti
GGATGCCACTCAACCAGGCCGAACTCATGGCGAACTGCTACGGCCTGATGATCGGCGGCGACGAGACCGGCCGGCACGCGATCACCGGCACGATCCTGGCCCTGATCGAAAACCCCGGCCAGTGGCGGGCGCTCAAGAACGGCGACGTCGACCTGGCCACCGCGACCGAGGAAGCCCTGCGCTGGACGGTGCCGTCCCTGCACGGCGGCCGGACGGCGACCGCGGACGTCGTGGTCGGCGGCCGGGAGATCGCAGCCGGGGACGTGGTCAGCGTGTGGATCTCGTCGGCCAACCGGGACGGAACCGTGTTCGCCGACCCGGACCGGTTCGACCTCGCCCGGACCCCGAACCAGCACTTCACCTTCGCGTACGGGTCGCACTACTGCCTCGGGCACTACCTGGGACGGATGGAGGTCCGCGCGGTGCTCGACGGCCTGCGCCGGCTGGTGTCCGAAGTGGAGCAGACCGGTGAAGAGAAGTGGATCTACTCCAGCATCCTGCACGGGATGAGCTCGCTGCCGGTCAAGTTCACGGCATGAGCGCGCCGGAGTGCGCCGGGGCCGCCGCGGCGGTGGCCATCGTCACCGGTGCGGCGCGCGGCATCGGTGCGGTCACCGCGAAACTGCTCGCGGCCCGGGGTGTTTCGGTCGTCGCCGTCGACCGCGACGAGGGCGAGCTGGCCGGTACGGTGGCCGCGCTCGGCGGCACCGGCACCGGCATCGGCTGCGACGTCACCTCTTCTGATCAGGTGACGAGCATGGCGCGCCGGGCGGTGGGGGAGTTCGGGTACGTCGACGTCCTGGTGAACTGCGCCGGCGTCACCCGCGACCGGCTGCTGCTCACGATGACCGACGACGAGTGGGACGCCACAGTGGACGTCAACCTCGGCGGCACGATCCGCTGCTCGCGCATCGTCGGCGAGCACATGAAGCGGCGGCGCTCCGGGCACATCGTCAACTTCAGCTCCGTCGCCGCCGACGGCAACGCGGGCCAGGCGAACTACGCGACCGCGAAGGCCGCCATCACCGGCTTCACCCGGGCGCTCGCCGCGGAGTTCGGCCCGTTCGGCGTGACCGTCAACGCCGTCGCGCCGGGCTTCGTCGCGACGGCGATGGTGGACGACCTGGCCGACCGCCTCAACGTCGACCGGCAGGCGTTCCTCGACCGGGCCGGGGCGGCGACGGCGCTGGGCCGCGTCGCCTCGGCGGCGGACATCGCGGGCGTCGTGGCGTTCCTCGCTGGCCCGCGGTCGGGCTACGTCACCGGGCAGACCGTCTACGCGACCGGTGGTGACCGGTGATCGCCGGGTTCGGGTAGCCGGCCGGCGACATGGTCGCGCAGCCGGTCGAGCACGTCGAGCAGGGTGGCGCGTTCGGCGTCGCCGAGGATGCCGAAGGTCAGCTCGGCGTGCGCTTCGTGCAGGGCTTGGATCTCGCCGAGGTGCTCGTGGCCCTTGGCGGTGATCTCGAGCAGCGTCGAGCGGCGGTCGCCGGGATCGTGGCGCCGCTCGAGCAGGCCTTCCTCCTCCAGGCCGTCGACCAGGGACGTGATCGACCGGCCGGTGACCCCGAGGCGGTCCTTGAGGTCGCCCATCCGCGGGGTGCCGGCCTCGTCGACGGCGAGCATCAGCAACACGCGCGACGGGGACCAGCCCCGCTGCTGGTAGGGCTGCCCGGCGAACCGCCGCAGCGCGTGCGTGGTGCGCATGAGCGCGTCACCCAGCTGCGCCCCGGTCGGCGGGCCCGCCGGTGGTTTGTCGCTTGACACCCCCCGAGCATACCGGTAATCCTGACAAGCACAAATAACTCAGTCCGGATTGAAACTAATTTCAGGAGAGCGGGCATGGAAGCAACGGGGACGAGCACGGGCCCGCCGGGGACCGTCTCTCCGGGAAAGAAGAAGACGTGGTTCAGCCGCAACTACAAGTTGCAGATGGCCGGCGCGATCATCTCGGCACTGGGCACGTCCGCCGCGCCGGTCGCGATGGCGTTCGCGATCCTCGACACGGGCGGCTCGGGCACCGCGGTCGGCCTGGTGTCCGCGGCGGGCACGGTGCCCGCGGTGCTGTTCTTCGTGATCGGCGGGGTGGTGGCCGACCGGCTGCCGCGCCACCTGGTCATCGTCGCCACGAACCTGGTCAGCACGGTCGCCCAGGGGCTGTTCGCCCTGGTGGTGTTCCTGGATTCGATCAAGCTCTGGGAGCTGATCGCGTTCTCCGCCGCCAACGGGCTCGCGATGGCCTTCCGCATGCCGGCCACCGAAGGCCTGCTGATGCGCAGCGTCGGCCGGGAGAACGCCAGCAAGGCGTTCGCCATCTTCCGGACCGGCCTCAACGGCGCCCAGGTCGCCGGCGCCGCGCTCGGCGGCGTGCTGGTGTCCGCTTTCGGCCCGGGCTGGGTGCTCGCGATCGACTCGGCCACGTTCGCCTTGACGTCGTTGCTGGCCTTCGCGATGGTGGCCGAAGGGACGCTGCGCAAGCGGGAAGGCATGATCACCGAGCTGCGCGAAGGCTGGACCGAGTTCTCCAGCCGGAAGTGGCTGTGGAGCGTGACCGTGCAGTTCGGCGTCGTCAACGCCCTCGGCGTCGGGGCGTTCACGGTGCTCGGCGCGGTGGCCTCCGACCGTCAGCTCAACGGGGCGAGTGACTGGGGTTTCATCCTTTCCGCCGACGCGGTCGGCATGATCCTCGGCGGGTTGCTGATGGTGAAGCTGCGGCCGCAGCGGCTGCTGGTTTCCGGCGTCTCCGGCGCCGTGATGCTCGCCTTGCCGCTGGCGGCGTTCGCGGCCGGCGCGCCGCTGCTGGTGATCTGCGCGGCCTCGCTGCTCGGTGGTGTCGGTGTGGAGATCTTCACCGTCAACTGGATGACCACGCTGCGGCAGGAGATCCCGCACGAGAAGTTCTCGCGCATCGCCGCGTACGAGGCGCTCTGCTCGTTCGGCCTCACCCCGCTGGGCGCGGCCGGCGCGGGCCCGGCCGCGGACCGGTTCGGTCTCGGCCGGACGCTGTGGTTCGCGAGCGGGGCCATCGTCGTCACCACCGCCATGGTCCTCGCCTCGTCCGAGGTGCGGAAGGTCAAGCGCGCCCCGGACGACGGCACCCGCGGGCCCGGTGGGCCGTTCGGCGGTCCCGGCGGTCCCGGCGGTCCCGGCGGTCCTGGTGGACCAGGGGGACCCGGCGGTCCCGGCGGTCCTGGTGGGCCGCCCGGGCCCCGCTGACCGCCGTGCTGCCCGGTGCGACCCCAGGGCACCGGGCAGCACGCGGCTCTCCGACCGGCGGCGCGAGTGCATTCCGGTGCACCAGTCACAACCCGGATAGCTTTACTTTCGTCTATCCGGATTGCGTGTAGCCTGGGCGCGTGTCGAGCGAAAAGACGCCGGGATCTTCCCGGCCGGAGGGGCCGCCGACCGGGGCGCAGCTGGCCGATGCGCTGATGCGCACCACGCACGCGTTGCGCCGGTTCGCCGGGCAGCCGTATCAGCAGCGGGGCTGGTCCACATCCCGGGTTCTGCTGATGCTGGCCGTCGACGAGGCCGGCACCCCGCGGATGGGTGACCTCAAGGACCGGCTCGGCGTCACCGGCCGGTCGATCACGTCCCTCGTGGACGGCCTGGAGGACGAAGGGCTGCTCAAGCGGTGTGACGATCCCGGTGACCGTCGGTCGATCCGGCTCGAGATCACCGCCAAGGGCCACGAGCACCTGAGCGAGATCAAGGCGCTGCACGACGCCCACGCGGAGCTGACGTTCGGCATCCTCAGCGACGCCGAACGCACCACGCTGGTCGACGTGCTCGACCGGCTGCGCGACCACGTCGCCGGCCGGTTGCCCGAACCCGACCGGTAAAACGAACCGACAATTCCATACCGGCAGAAAACCCGCACTAATCACCATTCCCGTTGCTCGTGAGAATGAATCGTGCTCATGATGTCGGCATGGTTGATTCGATCGCGATCACGGCCGATCTTTCCGATCCGGAATTCCTGCAAAACCCCTATCCCGCCCTGGCCCGGCTCCGGCGCGAAACCCCGGTCGCGCGTGTCCGGACCGCGTTCGGGTTCGACGCCTGGCTGCTGACGGAGTACGAACTCGTCCGGGAGTCGCTCGCCGACCCGCGGCTGGTCCGCAACGTGCCGGGGGAGGTGGACCCGATCCGGCAGGGGATCCCCGGCGGCGGAGCCGCGGTGGCCGGCCGCGACTTCGTCCCGCCCAGCGTCCTCGACACCGTCGACCCGCCGGAGCACACGCGGCTGCGCGCGCTCGTCCAGCCGGCCTTCACCAGCCACCGGGTCGACGGGCTCGTCGGCCGGATCGAGACCGTGGTCGCGCCCCTGGTCGACGAACTCGCCGGGACGCCGGAGTGGGACGTCATCCCGCGGATCGCCTACCGCCTTCCCCTGGCGGTGATCGGGGACCTGCTCGGTGCACCGCGGGGCGACGACCTGGAACTGATGCGGATCACCGCCGGCTTGCTCGCGGAGGACACCGACGAGGACAGCTTCATGGCGCACCGCGTCGCGCTGCACTCGCTGCGCGACTACCTGGTCGCGCTCATCGCCGAGAAGCGCCGGCAACCCGGTCCGGACCTGACCAGCACCCTCGCCGAAGCCGTGCCGGCGTCGGACGAGGTGGCCGGGTACGAACTGGTTTCGCTGCTGGTCAACATCGTCGTGGCCGGCTACGTGACCACGGGCAACATGATCGGCAGCGGGGTGGCCGCCCTGCTGACGCACCCCGATCAACTGGCCCTGCTCCGCGAGGACCGCGGGCACATCCCCTCGGCGGTCGAAGAGTTCGGGCGCATCGAGGCACCGTTCACCTCGGTACTGGCCTTCGCCGCGGAGGACCTGGCGTACGGCGAGGTCGCGATCGAGCGCGGTGACGCCGTGATCGCCTCGCTGACCGCGGCGAACCGCGACCCCGCCCGGTTCGCCGACCCCGACCGGTTCGACATCACGCGCACCGACCACGGACAGCTCGCCTACAGCCGCGGCATCCACCGCTGCCTCGGCAGCCACCTCGCGCGCGTGGAGCTCGCGGTCTTCCTCAAGCTGCTCCTCGACCGCTTCCCGGTGCTGGAGCTGGACTGCGCCCCGGAAGACCTGCGGTGGCGGGCCATCGGCGAGATCCGCGGGCTGCGGGCCGTGCCGGTCCGCACGGCCTGAGCGGGCTATCCCTCCCTGGTGTGGATCGGCGTCCGGGCCCGCAGGCCGGTCCAGTTCCGCTCGACGTAGCCGAGGGCGGACTGCCGGTCGGCCGGCCCGGACGCGATCCGCCAGCCGGCCGGCACTTCGGCGAAGGCCGGCCACAGCGAGTGCTCGTTCGCAGCGTTGGCCAGGACGAGGTAGGTGCCGTCCTGGTCTTCGAACGGGTTGGTTCCCACGAAGTTCCCTTTCCCCATCGGAGATGTTCCCGGCTGGGCGTCGACCAGGCCCTCGTCCTCCACTGCGACGAGGGCATCGGCCCGGCGCACCGCGACGCGGTCGACCTTTCCCGCGGTGCTGACCGGGAACCGGCGCCAGCGCACGAACTTGACCGGCGCGTGCGTCGGCGTCATGCGCCGGGACACGTGGTCTCGCAAGGCAGCGAAGCCCGGTGGGCCGTCCGCGGCCAGCACGACCCCGGCGTGCAGCTCCTCCCCGAGGTCCGCGCGGCGGTGGCCGTACACGCACGCGTCGACGACCCCGGGGTGGCCCACGAGCACCTTCTCGACCTCCGTCGGCGCGATCTTGGTGTCGTGCACCTTGACCACGTCGTTCATCCGGCCGAACAACCGCAGGTAGCCGGCGTCGTCGAAACTGCCGTAGTCCCCGGTGCGCACCCAGCCGTCGCGCAGCACCGCCTCCGTCAGCTCCGGATCGGCGGCGTAGCCTCGCATGCCGTAAGGGCTGCGGACGGTCACCTCACCGACGTCGCCCACCGGTACCTCCCGGCCGGTCTCCGGATCGCGGATGACGACGGCGATGTCGGGCCGCGGCCGGCCGACGGTCGTCCGCAGCGTGGGGTCGCCGTGGCCGTCGGCGGGCAGCATGGCGATCGGGCCGGCCTCCGTCGTCCCGTAGGCGTAGTGCAGCACGCCCGGGAAGACGGCGAGCGCCTGCTCGACGCGTTCCGGGGACGCCGGGCAGCCGCCGTAGAGCAGTCCCCGCAGGGACGACAGGTCCGCCGAGCGCACGGCGGGGTGGCCCGCCAGCTCGTAGAGGAGCGGCACGCCGATGAACGTGTCCGTGATCCGGTACTTTTCGATGTCCCGCAGGAACGGTTCCGGCTCGAACCGTTCGCGCAGCAGCACGCTGCCGCCGGAGGCGATCGCCACGTCGGCCAGGACGCCGCCGGTGTGGCTGGCCGCGCTCACCACGAGGAAGTGCTTCGGTTCGTCCGCGCCGGCGAGCACGAGGTCGTTCCACGCGGCGAAGGGCTTGTACACGCCTTTGGGGCGGCCCGTGCTGCCGCTGGTGTAGATCACCGTGGAGCAGTCGGGAGCCTGGGGCTCGAACTCCATCCGGTAGCGGCCGAGCGGCCGGCCGTCCACCGTCACCGTGTCGCGGATCGGCCGGCCCACCCCGCACAGGTGCGGCTGTTCCGGCAGCAGCGCGGCGATCTTCCCGACCCGCTCGGCGTTCGCGTCGTCGAACACCACGAACGACGCGCCGGTCTCCCGGATCATCCGGGCCCGGGTCGCGACCGGGAGCTCGTGCGTCACCGTCCCGTGGTTGGCGCCGCTGATGTGCACGACGACGGCGCCGAGCAGGTGCGTGGCGTACCGCGCCACCAGCATCCACGGGCTGTTCACCGCGGTCAGGATCGCGACCGTGTCCCCGGGACCGGCGCCGGCTTCGTGCAGCGCCGACGCGACCCGCAGGACCGCGAAGCGCAGTTCGGCGGCGGTGAACGTCTCGTCGCGCCAGCGGAGGACCGGCCGGTAGCCGTCCCCGGCCAGTTCTCCCAGGATGCGCGCGACGTAGTGCCCGGGGGCCGCCGGCTCAGTGGCTGACATGGCTGTCCCACTTCCCGTTGGAGGTCTGGAGCTGCTGCCGGTCGAGGCCCCGGGGCGGGCGCGACCAGCCCGCAACGTAGGTGCCCTGGCCGGTGATCGCCCTCGCCCGGTCGTCGACCAGGAACTCCGCCACGTGCGCGACGCCCGCCGAGTAGGGTTCGGCGCTGTCGCCGGCCGGGCTCAGGCGCGGTCGGGGGTTCGTGGCGCATGCCTGCGGCGCGATGTAGTTCGCGGTGATGCCGAACGCCGCCAGCTCGACCGCGAGGGTCCGGGTGAACCCGATCAGGCCGGACAGCACGGTCTGCGCGTCGCGCCACTCGCCGTCCCCGGTGCCCGTGGCCAGGCCGACGTTGATGATCCGGCCCCACTTCCGGCGGGCCATGTGCGCCGTGGTGGCCCGGCAGCAGACGAACAGCGAACGCAGCCGGCGCCGGACCGTGCCGATGTGGTGCTCGAGCGACGGCGACAGCTCGGCCGGTACGCCGAGCGGGACGCCGGTGACGAGGACGGCCGGGCTGCCGAGTTCGGACCCGGCTGCGCGTACCGCGCTCTCGAACGAAGTGCTGTCGGCGCAATCGGCTTCGAGGGCGACGCACTGCCGGCCGGCCTGCGCGATCTGCCGGGCCGTCTCTTCGAATCCGGTGAGGTCGGTGTCGATCAGCGCGACGTCGAATCCGCCGCGGGCGAGCCGGACCGCGGCCGCCGGGCCGACGTCGTCGTTCGCGCCCGCGATGACGGCGACGCGGGTCACCGGGCTTCCGGCTGCTGCAAGGTGCGTCGCATGGCGATTCTTTCTGGTCGTTCGAATGCCGAACCGTGCTTTCCGGCCAAGGCTAAGCAATGCACGGCGAATCGGGCCATGCGGTTCCGGTGGAAAGAAGAAATTCCGCCACCGGCAGTTTCCCGGCAGATGCCCCGATTCACTGGCCGGGAAAGTCCGGCGGTCCGCATCCTGGGGAAAGTGGTGTTCGAAAACCGGCTGCGCCGAACAGAGGAGTCCACCGTTGCGAGTACTGTTCACCACCCTGTCCGGCGTCGGCCACCTGTTCCCGATGGTGCCGCTCGCGCAGGCGTTGCGGGACGCGGGCCACACCGTGCTCGTCGCCGGTGACGACGAGTTCGCCCCGGCGGTGCGGGCAGCAGGCCTGCCGGCCACCGCCGTGCTGCCCCCGAGTGACCTGTCCACGCTGCTGAAACCGCCGACAGGTGTCACCTTCGGCCGGTTCGACCCGCGACGGGCGGCCGAAGGCAGCGGACGGCGGTGCGGGGAGGCGGCCGTGCGGGCGCTGCCGGCGGTCCGGCGGCTGGTGGCGGAGTGGCGTCCGGATCTGGTCGTTTCCGAGCCCATGGAGCTGGCCGGCCCGGCCGCCGCGACCGAGGCCGGCGTGCCCTGGGTGCGGCACCACTGGGGGCTGTTCCCGCCGGAAGGCATCCTGGCCGCCGCGACCGCGTCGATGGCGGCCGCCGGGCTGCCACCGCTGGCCGAGCCCGTGCGGACGCTCGACATCTGCCCGGCCGGCCTGCAGTTCCCGGCGGAGGTGCCGGTGACCCCGATGCGGTACGTCCCGTACCACCGGCCGGCCGACGTTCCCGCCTGGTTGACCGGCGGCGCGCCGGCCCGGCCGCGGGTGTGCCTGACCATGGGCACCATGCTGCCCCGGCGCGACCCGGAGGTCGCCCCGCTCTGGCGGCGGCTGCTGGACGAATTCCTCGGGCACGGCCACGAAGTGGTCATCGCCATCGACCCGAAGGACCGGTCGGTGCTGGGCGAGCTGCCCGACGGCGTGCGAGCGGACTGGGTACCGCTGGCGGTCCTCCTGCCGACGTGCACGGCGGTCGTGCACCACGGCGGGATGGGCAGCTCGTTGACGGCCGCGACGTGCGGCGTGCCCCAGCTGATCGTCCCGCACTTCGGCGACCAGTTCCGCAACGCGGGGCGGATCACCGAGGTCGGCGCGGCCCTCACCCTGCCCCGGGCCACGGAGGACCCGGCGGAGATCGCCGCGGCCGCCGCCGGAGTCACCGCCGCGGAGACGCTCAGGGAGGTTTCGCGGCGGCTGGCGGCGGAAAACGCGCTCCGGCCCAGCCCGGCCGAGGTGGCCGCGCAGCTGGCCGAACCCGCGACGACGCCGACGGCGTGAACCGAGCCGCCGGGCGGTGGAGGAATCCCGCACCGCCCGGCAGCGCCGTTCACCGGGGGAGTGCGGGTTCGCCGGCTGGAACGTACCGATCGAGCAATGTGGACAGATACCCCGGCCCGAAACCGAACGTGCCCACTTCGGGCACCAGCCGCCGCAAGCGGTCCAAACTGACCACCGGGGTGCTCGCCGGCCGGTGTACCACCCGCTTGACGGCCGTCGTGCCGAGCCGGGTCTCGATGCCGGCGATGATGCTCTCGACCGGGACCGGCACCCCGGACGCCACGTTCACCACGGTGTCGCGCACTCCGGCGCGCAGCAGGCCGTCCAGCGCGGCGAGGACGTGGCGGACGTCCACCAGGTCCCGGGAGACACCGCGGCGCACGAGTACCGAACCGGACCGGACCTGGGCGATCAACGCCGGCAGCAACTGGTGCTCACGCTGGCCCGAGCCGACGAGGTTGCTCAGCCGCAAGGTCAGCCAGCCGGCCCCGCTGGCCGCCAGCACCGTTTCCAGCGCCAGCTTGTGGCGGCCGTACGCCGAGGTGGGGAACACCGGCCCGGTCTCGGTGCCCGGTGAGGGCGTCCCGTACAGAACCGGCGACGCCGTCGAAAAGAACAACGCCAGCCGGCCGCGGTCCCGGCACTCGAGTGCGACGCGGTACAGCAGCTCGGCTTCGCGGTCGAATTCGGCCGCCGAGTCCACGATCGTGCTCGACACGCCGGCCGCGATCGCCGTCACGCCCGGGTGCCGGTCGCCGAAGTGCGCACGCACGTGCGTGGCCAGGAAACCGCCGCCGATCACCTGCATCGCGGCCGGCCGCTCACATCAGCGCCCGCAGCGCCGCGACCAGCGTCCGGGCCTGGACGTTGAGGTAGTGGCGGTGCTGCAGCAGCACGGTCAGCTGGCTCAGCGTCAGCCACTGGAACTGGCCGTCCGGCCGGACCGAGAACCCGTCGTCGACCTCGAGGATCACGTACCGGCTCCGAGCGTCGTAGAACCGGCCGCCCTCCTCGGAAAACTCGACGTCGAACCAGGTCCGCTCCGGCCGCCGGGCGCGCACCAGGTCCACATACGGCGGCAGGTGGCCGTAGTTCTCCGGGACGCACTGCACCGTGGGCGCCAGCTCGACGACGTCGAGGTAACCGGGCTCGACCCGGGCGTTGATCAGGGCGTGCACCACCCCCTCGAACCGCTTGACCAGCAGCGCGACGATGCCGGCCCCGTGCGGTTCGAGCAGCGGCTGCTGCCACGAGCCGACCTCCCGGCAGCCGGCCTGGACGTCCACCGCCACGACGCTGAAGAACCGGCCCGACTCGTGGGCGATGGCGGTGTCCGTCCGGTGCCAGTGCTCGATCTCGCGCAGCGGCACCGGTTCGGTGACCAGCTCGTGCTCGGTGTGCATCCGGGTGATCCAGCTGAGCACCTCCGCCGTGGTGTGCAGGCTGCCCGCGGTGTCGGGCGCGGCCGGCAGGCAGGACAGCACGGTCCTGGCGTCCATGTTGACCACGTTGTCCAGGTGCAGCAGGCGGTGCAGCTGCCCGAGGGTGAGCCACTGGAAGTCCTCGCCGGCCTCGACCTCGGGACCGACCTCCACGACCATGTTCCGGTTGCGCTTGCGGTAGAACCAGGCGCCCTGCTCGGACTGCAGGACGTCGGCGATGACCTGCCGCGGGTCGGCCGGGGCGAAGTGTTCCAGGTAGGGCACCACCCGGCCGCCGTGCACCCGGGTGTAGTTGCTGCGGGTCGCCTGGACCGTCGGCGCGACCTGCAGCCCGTTCGGGTTGCCCGGCTCCGCCTTGGCCTGCATCAGGCAATGGAACACGCCGTCGATCTCGCGCACGGCGATGCCCAGGATGCCGATCTCGGGCTGGTGGATGATCGGCTGGGACCACTCGCGCACCGGCCCGAAGTCGCTGCGCACCCGCAGGCCCTCGACCGAGAAGAACCGGCCGCTGGCGTGCGCGAGGTTGCCGGTGCCCGGGTCGAAATCCCAGCTGCCCAGCTCGGCGAAGGGGATCCGCCGCACCTCCTGGACGTGGTGCGGCCGCCGGCTTTCCAGCCACGCCAGCACTTCCCGGTGGGTCAGCATCCCGTCGATCGTCGCGGCGGACTCGGCGATGCGCTCGGGCAGCGACGCGTCGGTGTGGCGCAGCAGCCCGGTGGGCGTGGCCGTGGGCATTCGGTTCCTCCGTTACGCCAGCAGGACCGGCAGTTCGGCGAGCCCGCGGAACGCGGGGATCTCGACCCCGAGCCACGGCACCTGCGCGGCGGGCACCGCGAGCCGGGTCCCCGGGAAGCGCGTGAACAGCGTCGACAGCGCGATCTGCGCTTCCATCCGGGCCAGCGGCGCGCCCAGGCAGTAGTGCGCCCCGTGGCCGAAGCCGAGGTGACCGCTGGTGTTGCGGCCGAAGTCGACCGTGTCCGGATCGGGGAAGCGGGCCGGGTCCCGGTTGGCCGCGGCGATCGCGATCTGGACGAGCGCGCCCTGCGGGATCACCTCGTCGCCGATGCGGATTTCCTCGGTGGCGTAACGGAAAGTCGCGTTCTCGGCGGGGCCGTCGAAGCGCAGCAGCTCCTCGACCGCGTCCGTGAGCAGCTCCGGCCGCGCCCGCAGCTCGGCCAGCCGGTCCGGGCGCTGCAGCAGGTGGAAGATCGAGTTGCCGATCAGGTTGCCGGTGGTTTCGTGGCCGGCGAACAGCAGCAGCCAGGCCGACGACACGAGCTCGCGTTCGTCGAGGCGGTCGTCGTCGCGGGCACTCACCAGCGAGCCGATCAGGTCGTCGCCCCGCTCGACGCGCTTGCGGGCGATGAGGTCCACCAGGAACTCGTGCAGCTTGCCTTCGGCGGCCTGCTGGGCGGTGGTGGACTCCTCGTCGAACCCGGTGTGCGCCACCGTCGCCGACCACCGCTGCACGTCCGCCCGCTCGGCTTCCGGCACCCCCAGCAGCTCGCAGATCACCGTGATCGGCAGGGGGAAGCTGAACGCGTTCATCAGGTCGACCGGTTCCCCCAGGGGGATGCCGTCGAGCAGCTCGTCGGTGATCGCCTGCACCCGCGGCCGGAGCGCGTCGACCCGGCGCGGGGTGAAGGCCAGGCTGACCAGCCGGCGCAGCCGGGTGTGCTTGGCCCCGTCGGAGTTGATCATGTTGTCGTCGAGGTGCACCGAGCTGTCGCCGAAGATGGCGACGTAGGCGTCCCAGGCGCCGTACATGTCCTTGCTGAGCCGGGGATCGGCGAGTGCGGCGCGGGCGTCTTCGTAGCGGGTGACCACGTAGGCCGGGAACCCGTGGGGTGCCGTCACCGGGCACGCCGCGCCCGACTCGCGCAACCGGGCGTAGGTCGGGTACGGGTCACGGCGGAAGTCCGCCGTGAACATCTCCGAAACGGGGCTGCTGCCCGCGATCTCCGTCATCCGAGGGCTCCCTTCGCGTCGAACCGGACCGGCAGCTCGTAGACCGAGCGCAGCAGCAACCCCGACCGCCAGCGCAGCTCGGCGGGCTCGACGGCCAGCCGCAGGCCGGGCAGCCGGCGGACCACGGCCGCCAGTCCCGCGGTGCTCACCAGCTGGCCCACCTTCTGGCCGAGGCAGTTGTGCGTGCCGATGCCGAAAGCGATGTTGAGCTCGCCCTGGCGGGTCACGTCGAGCTGTTCGGGCTCGTCGTAGTGCCGGGGATCCCGGTGCGCGGCGGTGATCACCGGGCACACGACGGCGCCCTTCGGGATCACGGCGTCGCCGTACTCCAGGTCCTTGGCGGCGAACCGGAACGTCGCCGTCTGGGTCCCGCTGTCGTAGCGCAGCAGCTCGTTGACGGCGTTGTCCATCAGCTCCGGCCGGGCCCGCAGCAGCTCCAGCTGGTCGGGGTGGGTGAGCAGCGAGTGCAGCGCGGTCCCCAGGAAGGCGGTGACCGAGTCGACGCCGGACAGGACCATCGTGACGACCATGGCCAGCAGTTCCGGCTCGGTCATCTCCTCCCGGTCGTGGGCGCGGACGAGATCGCTGATCACGTCGTCGCCCAGCTGTTCGCGGCGCAGCCGGATCACCTCGAGCACGAGGTCGCGGATCTCGTACTTGATCCGGTCGAAGTCTTCCGAGTGGTGCTGGTAGCTGGGGCTGGTCAGGTTGCGGCCGAGCTCGCGCAACCGGGCCCAGTCGGCCGGCGGCAGCACGTGCACCCCGACCAGCTCGCCGATGATCCCGTCGGCCAGCGGCGAGGCGTACCCCTCGATCAGTTCTGCCTCGCCGTCGGCGGCGAACTTGTCGATCAGCTCGTCGGCGAGCCGGTCCGCCGGCTCCTGCAGCGAGCGCGCCTGCCGCGGCGTCATGTTCTTCGCGATCACGCGGCGCAGCCGGGTGTGCTCGGGCGGGTCGAGCATGGACAGGTTGCGGTGGAACGGTTTCAGCTCCGGGTCCATCAGCTGGTGCGCCGCGAGCGAACCCTCGGTGACCGAGCTGCGGTCCTTGACCAGGTCGGGATCGATCAGCGCCGCGCGCACGTCGTCGTAGCGCGTGAGGAACCAGAGCCGGTTCAGGCCGCCCGGGTAGAACCGCTGGGAAACACCGTCCTCCTCCCGCATGTGCTCGTAGGTGGCGTGTGGGCAGGCCACGAACTCGGGACTGAAGAGCTCGGGCACCGCGTCCTGCTGGGTCATCGGCTTTCCTCGTCGGTGAAGGTGACGGGCAGTTCGCGGACGGCGCGCAGCAGGATGCCGGGCCGCCAGTCGAGGGTGTCGGGAGGCGCGGCGAGCACCAGATCGGGGAGCCCGCGCAGCACGGTCTCGAGCGTGATCCGCGTCAGCATCCGGCCGAGTTCCGCGCCGAGGCAGTTGTGGATGCCGTGCCCGAGCGCGACGTGGTGCTTGGCGTCCCGCGTGATGTCCAGCCGATCGGGGTCGGGGAACTGCCCGGGGTCGCGGTTGGCCGCGGCCAGGGTCAGCGCGACGACCGCGCCGCGGGGGATGACCGTGCCGCCGAGCTCGACGTCTTCGCTGGTGAACCGGAACGACGCGGTCTGCATGGCGCCGTCGAACCGCAGCAGCTCCTCGACCGCCTTGTCCATCAGCTCGGGGCGGGACCGCAGCAGCTCCAGCTGACCGGGGTCGAGCAGCAGTGCGAGCAGGGCGTTGCCGAGGAAGGCGGCCGTCGTGTCCATGCCGCCGAGCACGAGGGTGACCACCAGGCCGAAGAGCTGGTCGGCGGACAGTTCGCCGCGATCGGTGGCCGCGATCAACGCGCTGAACACGTCGGGCCCCGGGTGCTCGCGGCGCCGCGCGATCAGGACCTCGACCATCGCCTTGATCTCGAACTTGATTTCGTCGTAGTCGACGGTCGTCGCGCTGTTGTCCGGGGTGGTCAGCCGGTTGCCGAGCACCCGCAGCCGGTTCCAGTCGAACCCGGGCCAGTCGTCCTCGGGCCGGGAGCCGAGCATGCCGCCGATGATGTGGTAGCACAGCGGAACGGCGAGCTGGCCGACGAGCTCCGCTTTCCCGTCCGGCCGGAACCCGGCGACGAGCTGGTCGGCGTAGGCCGCTGCCTTGTCCGCCATCGCCCGGATGCGGCGTGGGGTGAACTCCTTGGCCACCAGCCGGCGCAACGTGGTGTGCTCCGGCGGGTCCAGCATGATCAACGTCCGGTGGAACGCGGCCAGCTCGGGGTTTCCCCGCCCCTTGGCCAGCCCGCCCGCCGACACCGATTCGCGGCTCTTGCGGAAGCGTGGGTCGCGGAACGCCGCGCGGACGTCTTCGTAGCGGGAGACGAACCACACCTGCATACGCTCGCCGGCGTACCGCTTGCAGACCACCGGTTCGTTTTCGCGGAGTGCCTGGTACGTGGGATACGGATTTGCGGTGAACTCTTCGCTGAACAATGCGGGAGCGTCTGTTTCGGGCATGGTCACCTCGAGTGGCCTGACGGGAAAGAAACACGAACTCGACGTCACCGACGACCCTATTGGCTCCCCACGTGCCGGACACCTGAGAGAACGGCAGCAGTGTTCCGGCGGTTTCAGTGCACGTTCGCGCCGCCGCTCCTTCCGGTCCGGCACGGCGGTTCCGCGGGCCTCTCGGGTGAACTTGGATAAAACGGACTTACGCGACATCAGTACCTTGACAACATGTCAGACGCATTGATAGACAAACTCATATCTTCCGAACGAGACCCTCCGAGGGTGCGCCATATGGAGATCGACAGTCGGCCTCGGTCATCCGACGCCACCCAGCTGTGTGCGCGCCCGGAGCAACCCGGTGAGCGGGATGGGTCCGCGGATTCCCCTTCCTGTGCCGCCGGGTTCCGGCTCGCGGCCGGCCGCGAGCTGCGCGGCCGTTCGCCGACGACCGCTTGATCCTCGCTCTCTCCGGACCGTCCGGGCACCCTTGATGCCGAGGTCCGGTGACCAGAGAATTCCACGACGTGATCTCCGGGCAGGGAGATCCCGGTACTGTGGTACAAGTTGACAACTGGGGGTTGGTAACCGAGGTGAAATTCAGCGCGAACTGAATTGATTGGACCGCGCGCTCCGTCGGGTGTCGGAGTGGGCGCAATAGGTGATCGCGTGCTGGGGCGTTGCCGGGAGGCGCGGACTGGGGGCGCGTGGTCGCCGATCAAGGGTACTCGCGGTTCGGTCTGCTGTTTGCGATGGGCCGGCGGGAAATTCTTTGGGGGCCTTGTGTTCGAATCAAACGAATCATTCAGAGTTGAATTGCGGAGATTGCGCATCAAGTCCGGCGTCACGCAGGAAGAATTGGCGGAGGCGTCGGGTATCAGCGTGCGGGCGATCAGCGACCTCGAGCGGGGCCGGACCCGTCGTCCGCAACGCAAGACGGTGGAGCTGCTGGCCAGCGGGATGCGCCTGGACGAGCACGACACGGCTCGGCTCGTCCACGTGGCCCGGAAGTCCACGTTGCAGGTGTCGCTGCCGCACGCCGTGGCCGGCGCGAGCGGGTGCGGCCACGACGAGGCCCGTTTCGAGCCGGGGGAACCGGGCCGGATCTGCGAGCTGCCGCCGCGGCTGCCGGGACCGCACACCACGCTGCCGGACTACCCGGTGCTCGACGACTTCCTGCAATCCGTGGCCGCGGCCGAGACGTTGGCCCCCGCCAACGGCAACACCGCGTTCATTGTCGGGTCGCCGTGGGTGGGCAAGACGACGGCCGCGGTGCACGCGGCCTACAAGTGGCGGCACCTGTTCCCGGACGGTCAGCTCT
Source organism: Amycolatopsis camponoti (assembly GCF_902497555.1). NCBI lineage: Bacteria > Bacillati > Actinomycetota > Actinomycetes > Pseudonocardiales > Pseudonocardiaceae > Amycolatopsis > Amycolatopsis camponoti. The sequence goes on from NZ_CABVGP010000002.1 coordinate 1,587,419, forward strand.
TCATCGACCTGAGTCCCGACGGCCAGTCGGCGATGCGGCCGCTCGACGTCGTGCGGCGGTTGTCCCGCTCGGTCGGCGCGCCGGTGGCGGAGGGCGCGGACCTCGAATCGGCCGCCGCCGCGCTGCGCAGTTTCCTGGCCAGCCGCCGGCTGCTCATCGTTCTCGACAAGGTGGTCAGCGAAGCCCAGGTTCGCGAGGTGCTGCCGGGCGTCAGTGCGAGCGCGGTGCTCGCGGTGTGCCGGCGCCGGTTCCCGGCGCAGGCGGGCACGCCGACGGTCTCGGTCGAGCCGCTGTCGGTCGGCCTGTCGGTGGCCCTGCTGGCGGCGGCGCTCGGCGAGCAGCGGATCAGGGACGAGTACGACGCGGCGATCGGGCTGGCCACCCTGTGCGGCGGGCTCCCGCTCGCGCTGCAGTGGGTCAGTGGCCGGTTGCTGCGGAATCCACATTGGACGCTGCACCGGATGTTCACGGCGCTGATCAACCCGCAGACGAGGAAGGATCTGATCGGTTCCTGCCGGCGGGACCTCAGCGGCCGGTTCTACGCCCTGTACGAAGAGTTGTCCCCGGAAACGCAGCGCGCGTTGTGCGCGCTGTCGCACATTCACGCCGACGAGTTCACCTTGGACATGGCGGCCGCGGTGCTCGGCACCTCGGTCGACGACGCCGAGCGGATGATCGAGTACCTCATGGAGTGGCAGATCATCTCGGTCCACTACGACTCGGCACGTGCGGCCGCGTTCCGGATAAACCAGTTCGTCCGTACGTTCGCGGTGAGCGTGTCGGAGACGAGCGACCCGCTGGCCGACCTCGAGAACGTCCGCCAGCGGGCGACGACAGTCCTGGGCATCCAGGTGTGACCGCCGGCCGAGGATGCCGGACCGCATGGCTGGGGGACAGCCATGCGGTCCGGCGTCACCGACCTGGCCACCCGCTACGCCAAGCTGCCACTGACGTGCGCGTCCGCTCCCGCGTCGGCACTCGGCGGCTACCGCGGTTCGGACACACCTGCCTCGAGCACTGCGAGGTCGCGCACCGCGTAACGGTGGTGCTCGGCTTCTTCCTTGAGCACCACCTTGAGGCAGCGGCGCACGACGTACTCCTGGTCGGGATACATGTCCGCCGGCTTGCGATCGCACACCCGGTCCAGTTCGGCCGCGGTGAGGCCGTCGATGACACACCGCATCGTGGCCATGCGGGCCTTTCGTGGTGCCAGCACCTCGTCGAGGGTCGGGGTGGCGTCGAGGGTCAGGCCGAGCTTCGCCGCCTCCTCGGGCGGCGTCCCGCCGGCGGGGAAGCCCAGCGGGTGGTAGGGCGCTTCCTCTTCGAGCACGGCGTTGCCGAGCCAGGCATCGGAGGCGAACAGCAGATGCCGTTGTGTCTCGACGAAGGACCACTCACCGTCGACTCTTTCGTGCAGTTTGGCCTCGGGCAACAGCTTTGCCCGGTCGAACGTCGCGCTCCACAGGGTTTCGACGGCGTCGCAAGCGGCCTGGTAGTCCTCGGGGGACGTCGCATCCCGTGCCGGCGCCCGTGCGGGGTGCCGGCGGATCCTCCGGCCGTGCTGGCCGTGCACTCGTACGGCTTCGCGGCCCGGATCACCCGGGGTCCGGAGGCGAGCCGGCTCTACCTGCAGTGCCCGCTGACCGACACGGCCGACCAGTGGCCGGACGAGCGCGTCTGGGATGAGCTCGGCACCCGGTTCGGCGAACCCGTCGCGCCGGGGCCGATCACGAGCAAGCAGGTCGTGCCGCTGCGCGGGGTCGTGTTCAGCCCTGTGCGCCACGGCCGGCTCTTCCTCCTCGGCGACGCCGCGCACCTCATTTCCCCGATGGGCGCGGAGGGGATGAGCCTCGCCCTCCACGACGCCAGGCGGCCGCGGTGTGGATGACCGAGACGATGCACGACTCCGGCGATGCTTCGTACGAAGGGGAATTCCGCAAGCGGATCGCGCGGAAGAACCTGGAAACCATGCTGGAGCCGGCGGAGCGCGTTTCCGGCTGACCGGACGGGGTCAGCGCAGCCAGCGCAGCGCCGCGTCGGCGCAGTCCTCGGGGGTGCGGTCGAAGGCGATGGCCGCAACCGGTGCCGCCTGGTGCACCAGGTTGAGCACCGTTTCGAAGAACTCGAGCAGCGGTTCGTGCGTTCGGATCCCGGCCCCGATCACCACGCAGGCGTAGTCCGCCCGGGTCAGCGCCGCCTCGATCGTCCCCTCGGGGTCCGCGTCGAGGTCCACGAGGCACCAGTCGGGCGTCGAGGCCGTCCCGGCGCCTCCGCGCTGACGCCGATCGTGCCACACGGCCGGGTGCGAACCGGTGCAGGTTCCGCCGACTGACTCTTGACGCCCAGCCGGTGAGCGCCCACAATTCAAACGTACGACAGAATGTTAGCGCTAACATTAGGTCTGGTTTCGACGACGAAGTCGGAGAAGATGCCAATGAAGCCGCATTGCCGGACCGCCTCCCGATATCGGGCTGAGCGGCGGAACCCGCGTGAACGGGCGCACGTCGGCGCTCACCGCGTTCCGAGATAGCAGTTCCCGCACCGGATCCACCCGTGCTCGCCGTGCGCGCACGGGTGTCGAAGCTGTGTCCTTTGTGCTCACTCGCGCCAGCGCGCCGCTTCCGCTGCCGATCGGACATCCGCCGGCCGGCACCCCACGCAACGGAGGAATAAAATGACTCCACGGCCGAAGAATCGCCGTCGGCGGACGATTTCCCGGATCGCCGCCGCGGTTCTCGCCCTCGCCGGAGGGCTGGTCGCCACCACCGGTACGTCGCAAGCCGCCACCCAGGGGCCGTGCGACCTCTACGCGAACGGCGGCACACCTTGCGTCGCCGCGCACAGCACCACCCGCGCCCTCTACGGTGCCTACAACGGCGCGCTCTACCAAGTCAGGCGGGCGTCGGACAACAGCACCCGCGACATCGGCCCGCTCGCCGCCGGTGGCGTCGCGAACGCCGCCGCCCAGGACTCCTTCTGCGCCGGGACCACCTGTCTCATCACCGTCATCTACGACCAGACCGGCCGGAACAACCGCCTCACCCAGGCGCCTCCCGGCGGGTTCAACGGCCCGGCCGCCGGCGGCTACGACAACCTCGCCAACGCGACCGCGGCGCCGATCACCGTCGGCGGCCACAAGGCCTACGGCGTCTACGTCGCGCCCGGCACCGGCTACCGCAACAACAACACGAACGGCGTCGCGACCGGTGACCAGCCGGAGGGCATGTACTCCGTCTTCGACGGCACGCACTACAACGGCGGCTGCTGCTTCGACTACGGCAACGCCGAACGCAACAGCCGGGACAACGGCAACGGCACGATGGAGGCCATCTACTTCGGCAACATCAAGGTCTGGGGCTACGGCACGGGGAACGGCCCGTGGATCATGGCCGACCTCGAGAACGGCCTGTTCTCCGGGGTCAACCCCGGCTACAACGCCAACGACCCGTCCATCAGCCACCGGTTCCTGACGGCGATCGTCAAGGGCGAGCCGAACCACTGGGCGATCCGAGGCGGCAACGCGCAGTCGGGCGGCGTGTCGACGTTCTACAACGGGAGCCGGCCCAACGCGTCGGGGTACAACCCGATGAAGAAGGAAGGCGCGATCATCCTGGGCATCGGCGGCGACAACAGCGTCGGCGCCCGCGGCACCTTCTACGAGGGCGTGATGACGTCCGGCTACCCGTCGGACGCCACCGAGAACGCGGTGCAGGCCAACATCACCGCGGCGGGCTACAGCGTCGGCAGCGCGAGCAGCGGATTGACGCCCGGCTCGACCGTCTCCCTGCGCGCGACCACGGCGTGCTGCACCGACCGGTACATCCACCACACGGGCACCACGGTGGACACCGCGGTCGTCGGCAGCTCGAGCTCCGCGACCGAAAAGGGCAATGCGTCCTGGATCGTGCGGGCCGGGCTGGGCAACGGATCGTGCGTGTCTTTCGAATCCAAGAACACCGCCGGCCAGTACCTGCGGCACCAGAACTTCCAGCTGTACCTCAACGCGAACGACGGGAGCTCGCTGTTCGCCCAGGACGCGACGTTCTGTCCCGAAGCGGGCCGCAACAGCCAGGGCACGTCGCTGAGGTCGGCGAACTACGCCGACCGCTACGTCCGGCACTACGCGAACGTCGTCTACATCGCCAGCAACGGCGGTTCGAACACGTTCGACAACGCCACCTCGTACAACGACGACGTGAGCTGGCTGGTCAGCGCGCCCTGGTCCCCGTAGCCGGGCCGGGTACCGGGGCCACGCGCGGTGCGTGGCCCCGGCCGCCCGTCACCGCGTGAAGGTGAACCAGTTCATGTCGACGAAGTCCGCCGAGCCGCCGCCGAACGTCAGTTAGACGTCGTGGACGCCGGTCCCCGCCGCGTCGACCATGATCGTCGGCCACTAGTCGAGACAACGCAGGGACCGGATCAGTTCCGAGCGGGTGACGACGGGCAGGTCACTGAAGACGCCCAGCTCGCCCGCGGCTGACTCGAAGGTGATCTCGGTGATCGTCTGCTCGGGCTCCGCTTTCGGGTCCGCGACCGCCGACGTTCCCGGGTCGATGGTCAGCGCCACACGCCCCTCTGGGCCGAACGGCCGGAACAGCTGGTGGCGCACTGCTCTGTGGCCGCTCGGTGCCCACTGCCAGCCTCGGCGGACGAGACCGAACAGCTTCGCGGCCGCCACCGTTCGCTGCCAGTAGACAGATGGGTCCTCGCCGGTGAACACCTCGCGTCCGGCCTGGATGAACGGCTGCTCGCCGCGCTGAGCAAGCCACGTGGCCCACGGTGTGAAGTCGTCGACCGCCGGGTGGGCGAGCCGGACCCACGTGCCGTCGCCGATCAGCCCACCATCCGGGTCGACCGGGTCGCCGAGGGCGTCGACGGCCGCGGTCCGGTCGTCGAGTGCCCACAACAACCCGCGCGCGAACCGGCCCAGCAGCGGATGCGCCACGATCCGGGACCGGAAGTCGCCGCCGGACCATCGGCGCTGCACGACCATCGCTTCCTCCAGGCGCGCGATCTGGTCGGCGATCATCGGCTTTGCCTTGCGGCGCAAGCTGTTCCACGCCGACACCGCCGCCTTCTCCTCGTCGTTGGCCGCCTTGGGCAATGCGCTGAGCCTGGCTCCGGACGGATCCCGCAGCACGAGTTCGCGGGTGTCGACGAGGTCGACGGCATACGACACGTTCCGGTACTCGACCTGATCACCGTCCAGCCCGAGATCCGGCGCCAGCAGGTCGTCGAGCTGTTCGGGCAGCAGCCCGCGGTCCGCGGCGACGCGGTCGAGCGCGGCGGCGGCGTGGCTGCGCAGCGGCCCGGACTTCGCATTGCGCGCCAGCGCCGACAGGTGGCCGAGAGCTCGCTCGGTGTTCATCACGGCCAGAACGTCGGCGCCGCGCTTCGCCCGTGGCGCCGCCCCTTCCGACGGCCACGCCCGGACGCGCGGGGCCAGCCGGTCCGCGACGGTGTCGTCGCCGAAGTACCCGAGGGCGTTCATGGCCCACACGTCCTTCGACGGCCTGTCCTCGGCCTCCCAGAGCCGGTACAGCGACCAGACGAACGCCGACAGGCTCGCCGGGTCACAGCGGTCGGCGATCACCCGCAGGCCCTCGTAGGGCGCGTCGAGCTGGGACATCGCGATCATGCGCAGGAGCGCGGCGGTCGGCTCGGCCGGCAACGCGTACTCGCCACCGGCCAGCAGAACCTGCGGTAGAAGACCGGGGTCCGCCCATTTCGGCACGGCCGGGATCTTCGCGGGCACGAAGTCGAGCGGGTCGCGGCTGAGCAACGTCTCCACGGCCTCGACGCAGCCGAGGTCTTTCGCTGCGGCCCGTACGTCGTCCGCGTCGAGACGGCTGAGGGCCAGCGCGGCGGTCGCCGCCTCCGCACGCGCCGCGCCGAGAGCGACCGGGATGAGCAGTGCGGCGGCGCCGGCACCGTGGCGGGTGAACCATTCCCGCGCGACCGGGCGGAACTGGCGTGACCGGGTCAGCCAGGCCGCCATCAATTCGGCGACCTCGACGGCGAGATAAGGCATCAGCAGTGGGGCACCGACAACCGGCTTCTTGCGGGCCAGCCGCAAGAACGGTGCCAGCGCGGCGAGTTCGTACTTGGCGACCACCACTTGCGGCTTCTCGAGGTAGAACGAGGCCGATTCGGCCTGCCATCGAGCGAGCAGCGGACGGACGATGCCGTCCGGCGCTCTGATGTAGAACTCCGGCGGTGCAACGCCTTTCTCAGCGAGCGGGAGATGCACGCGCATTTCCTCGGACCGGAACGCTTGCCAGTCGTAGGCCCAGCGTTCCTGTTCACCGTCCTGCCAGACGATTCGAGGCTCGACCGCGTCCGGGACGGTCGTGACCCGGGCCGGCGGTTCACGACGCCACGGCGGCGACGCGAGCAGCGGCGGGACGGCCTCGGGTGGCGCCTCCGGCCGACGGGTGAACAGCCTGGCCTCGGGGACTTCCGGGTGCCTGCGCACCTGGCGTAGCAGCAGCACGTCGATGAAGTCGCCGTCCCGATGCGTACCGAGCAGCCGCGCCGCGCGTGCGGGGAACCGGTCGGCCGCGGCACGCACCCCACCCGGCACCGCCGGGAGGTCCATTCGGTGCAGCAGCCCGGCGAACGCCGCGTCCGCCGGGATGCGCGTGAGCACCTCGAGGACGTCGTGCCGGACGTCCGGCGCCCAGCGGGACCGGTCCAGCTGACGGAACAGCAGCGGCACGACGTCCTCGCCGGCCGCGTCGAAGGCCGTGATGAACTGTCCCAGCGAGGTCATGTGCCAGCGGGACAACTGCTCGACCGTCGCCATGCTGTAGAAGAGCAGTTCCGGCGATCCCCAGTGGTCGTTGGGGAGATCGTCGAGATTCGCGGCCGCCCACTCCGGCCGGGCGGGGACGAGGTAGGACGTGACGATGCGCTGGCGCAGCAGTCCGCCGCGAAACGCGGCCAACCGGGCGACCGTGTCGTCGTAGACGTCCTGCCGCGCGACGGCCAGCATCGACCGCAGCTGCCGGGCGGCGTCTGTCCACACGGGGTACGCGGCGTCCGTCGCGTCGGTGTGGCGCAGCAGCGGTATGACGTCGTTCGCGCTGACCCGATCGGCGGTGTAGTAAGCGCAGCTCGCCACGAACGCGACAGCGCCGTGGGCCAGCTCTCGGACGGCGACGAGATCGTCGATCGGCGCCATCGAGGTGTTGTAGGCGATGGCACCGCGACACGGGTTCGGTGCGAGCGCGAGCCGGACGCCATCGGCCTCGACGTCCGGCTCCGCTGAGAGCGCCAACGCGCGAAGCGCGGGATCGGTCCCCGTGTGGTGAAGGATCGCCGCCCGCTTGCCGGCCAGGTCCACACCACGAGCGGCGTGCCATGCGGTGAGCTCCGCGAGGCTTTCGTGCTTGACGTCGAGCGGTTCGAGCGCGGCCATCCCGCCACGGCGGGGATGCACGGCACAACGCCACGTATCGGGGATGTCGATCTGGTGCTCACCAGGCATGACGCCATCATGCACGACCGGTCCGGATCCGCCGCGGACCTCGCGGGGCGGCACGGCTCAGCGGTCGGCGGCTCGCTCGCGGCGCCGGTAGCGGGTGGATCAACGGCATGGCTCGCGGTGACGGCGGTTCGAACCGCGTTCGCGGCAGCCTTGACTCTCAAGCCGGTCGAGATCGCATAGTGGGGCGTATGAACGAGCTCTATCCCATCGGCGATGTCGCCCGCCGCACCGGTTTGAGCGTGAGCGCCATCAGGTTCTACGCCGACGAGGGGGTGGTCGCGCCCACCGCTCTCACCGAAGGCGGCTTCCGGCAGTACGACGTGCAGGACATCGCCCGGCTCGAACTCGTGCGCACCCTCCGCGACCTCGGTGCCGGCCTGGACGACGTTCGCCGGGTGCTGGCCGCGGAGGGCACCTTGCGGGATCTGGCCGTCCGGCATCTCCGGCTGGTCGAGGACCAGTTGCGGCAGTTCCACGCGCGGCGCGCGGTGCTGCGGACCATCGTGCGGCAACCCACCACGGCGGAACAGGTGAGCTTGCTGCACAAGCTCGTGTCGATGTCCGACGACGACCGGGACCAGCTCATCAGCGGGTTCTGGGACTTCGTGACCGACGGCCTGGACGTCCATCCCGGCTACCTGGAACGGCTGCGCAGCCGACGGCCGCACCTGCCGGAAGAACCGTCCACCGAGCAGCTCGAGGCCTGGATCGAACTCGCCGAGATCGTGCGGGACGACCAGTTCCGCACAGCGCTGCGGGCCTTCTTCCACCGCGCTTTCGGCACCGAGCAGGGCAAGCTGATGGCCACGCCGGAGATGCTGGCTCGCGCCGAGCGGCAGCGGGTTCTCTACCTGGAGGCGCAGGCCGCGCAGCAGGCGGGTGTGCCGGCGGACTCCCCGCAGGCCCGGGACATCGCCGAGCGCATGGCGGCCGACTCGGCTGATTTCGTCGCCGCCATGACCGGGGACCACGACCTCGACAAGGCCCGCCGCAGCATGGCCGGCTTCGACCGGATCCGGTCGGCGGAGACGCGGGCCAAGATGACCGGGACGAACCTGATGGCCAGGTACAGCACGCTGGTGGCGGTGATCAACGGGACGCCCCAGCCGGACCCGGAGAAGACGGCGACGGTTCAGGAATGGATGGCGTCCGCCCTGCGTCGGGACCCCACCTGAGGGCCGTTTTCGACCACCCGGACGGGGCGACGGACCTCAGGCGAGACAGCTTGCCGCGACGTCGTGGAAGGCGATGGCCAGCGGGTTGGGGTCGTCGGCGCGAGTGGCGAGTACGACCTGGCACGGGTCGATGCCTTCGACGGGCACCGTGGCCAGGTCCGCGCGCACCGTGGGGCGTCGGTCGCCGGCGGGCAGGATGGCGAGGCCGCGGCCGTCGGCGACGAGTTCGAGCTTGTCCTCGAAGCTGTCGTCGAGGCTCGGTTCGAGGGGGCCGCTCCAGAGCGTGGGGGAGCTGGTGCAGGCGGTGAACCGCTCGTCGGCGAGCTCGTCGAGCGTGACGGATTCCTTGCCCGCGAGGCGGTGCGATCTCGGTACCACCAGCACCCTCGGCTCCTCGTGGAGGACGGTGACGCGCAGCTGGTCCGTCCGGAACGGCAGTGGCAACCGCACCACGAGTGCGTCCACCCGGTGCTCGGGCAGGGCGTGCGTGTCCTGCCAGTCGAGGTGGCGGGTGCCCACTCGGGCGTCGGGATGCCGGCGGCGGAGTTCTCGCACCGCCGGGGTGATCACCAGGTCCGCGACATAGCCGACGGTGATCGCCTGCCGGGGCGCGGCCGCGCGCGCGGTCAGCTCGGCTTGGCGAGCGGAGTGCAGCAGCGCCTGCGCTTGGGGGAGGAACGCCCGGCCGGCTTCGGTGAGCCGGCTGCCCTGCGGGGTGCGGTCGAACAGCCGCACGCCCAGCCCGTGCTCCAGGCGCTGGATCTGGCGGCTGAGCGACGGCTGGGCGAGATGCAGCGCGGCCGCGGCGCGGCCGAAGTTGAGGTGTTCTGCGACCACCGTGAAATACCGCACCAGCCGCAAATCGAGGTCCACGCACGTCGAGTCTACGCGTCATGCGTCTCCGGTATGACGACGTGCGGAACAGGTCTTGGACGGCGAGCCGGAAGGGATCTTGACTGGACGTCATGACCGAGTACGAAGGCAAGAACGTCGTGATCACGGGTGGCAGCAGCGGTGTCGGTTTCGCGACGGCGAAGTTGTTCGCCGGCGGCGGAGCGCGGGTTCTGATCACCGGCCGCACCCAGGCCACGCTCGACGCCGCTCTCGAACAGCTCGGGGACAACGCGGTGGCCGTCCGCGGCGATGTGGCGTCGCTGTCCGATGTGGACGCTCTCGCCGACCGGGCGCAGGCGGAGTTCGGTCTGGTGGACGTCCTGTTCGTGAACGCCGGGGTGACTCGGGCCGCGCCCTTCGAGTCGATGTCCGAGCGGGTGTACGACGACCTGTTCGCGATCAACGCCAAGGGCGCCTACTTCACCGTGCAGAAGTTCGTCCCGCTGCTGCGGGAGGGCGGTGGTGTCGTGCTCACCACCTCGGTCGCGAACGTCAAGGGGCTGCCGATGGTCGGCGCGTACGCGGCCAGCAAAGCGGCGCTGCGCTCGATGACCCGGAGCCTGGCCCGCGAGCTGCTGCCGCGGCGGATCCGCGTCAACGCGGTCAGCCCCGGTCCGATCGACTCCGGCATCCTGGAGAAGTCGATGCCGAAGGACGCCGCCGATCAGACCCGGGCGCAGATGACCGCGAACAACCCCATGCTGCGGTTCGGCGACTCGGCCGAGGTGGCGAAGGCGGTGGCGTTCCTGGCTTTCGACGCCACCTACACGACCGGCGCCGAACTTCCGGTGGACGGTGGCGCCTCCCAGCTCTGACTTGGGATGTGGCGAGAGGCGAACATGGTCGGCGCCCGGGGTCAGACGGCCCGCACAGGGGCGGCGGCCAGGCGCCGGGACCGCACGGCGAGGACGATCATGACCGCCGGGATCAGCAGGTCATTGACGAGGACGCCACCGGTGTTGCCGGGGGCATGGTCGCCGCCGGCGAACCACTGGTAGACGTGGCCGGCGAGGGCGCCCCACAGGAACATGCCGCCACCGAGGCCGATGGTGATGCGCTCGCGTGCCGACGCTGAAGCGGCGCGGAAGCCCATGATGGCCAGCCCGAGGTTGGCGAAGGCGATCTCGAACAGGAACGGCGTCCGGGGAAAGCCGATCGCGGTGGCCATCACGTCCGGGAAGGCGAGGAACGCGACGGTCATCCACAGGCTGCCGATGCCGAACGCGCCGATGGCCCACCAGCGTTGCCAGATCTCCAGCCGCTCCTGGGCCGAGGTGACGTGGCGAGCCCGCAGGAAGGCGCCGATGGCCGGGACCACGATCCAGACCAGGGGAAACGCTGACTGGGCGACGTAACCGAAGTTGTCCATGCCCTGAATCTTGCATGGTTAACATTAACTAGTCAACACTCTGTTAGGCTGACGGCGTGGATGACGGACTCGCAGACCTGCTGCACCGCGTGGTCATGCTGCTCGGCGAAGCGGCCCGGCGGCGCACGGACGGCCGGGACGGCCTGACTTACAGCCAGATACGGCTGCTCGGCACGCTGGAGGACATCGAACCGGCGACCCAGCACCGGCTGGCGCAGGCGTTGTCGGTGTCGGATCCGGCGATCAGCCGGGCTCTGCGGTCCCTCGAGGCGGACGGCTTGGTGCAGGTCGTCGTCGACCCCGCCCATGCGCGACGGCGCCTGGTCACGCTCACCGTCGCCGGCCGGAAAGCTTTTCACGACAACGGGAAGCCCCTCTACGACGAGTTCCGTTCCGCGCTCGTCGCCGCCGGGTTCCCTTATGAGCGCTACCTCGAAGACACCCTCCGGCTGGCCGAGCTCCTCGAATCCGGCTGACCGCCTGGGGATCCTCGGCGAAAGTGGACATGATGGGCGGGTGACCACTGAGCCGCCCACTCCGGATCCGCTCGGCCCCGCCCCGCTGCCGGATTCCCCGCCGCTGTCGCTGCTGACGTACCGGCCGCCCGTGGTACCGGCGGAAGAGCTGCCGGTGCTGTCCCACCGGGCGATGGCCTGGGCGGCCGGGGCGCTCGTCGTGCTCGGGGTCGGGCTGGCCGTCGGACTGCTCGTCGCGTTCGGCGGCGGTGGCCACGCCGACCAGCTGGACGCCATCAAGACGGCCGGCACCATCGTGGTCGGCGCCGGGGGCGCGGCGGCCCTGTGGCTGACCGCGCGCCGGCAGCGGACGTCGGAACTGAGCCTGAACCAGGTCCGCGCGGCCCACGCGGCCACCGTCGCCGACGCCGAGGCCCGCAGGATCACCGACCTGTACGGCAAGGCCGCCGACCAGCTCGGCTCGCCGCAGGCCCCGGCCCGGCTAGCCGGGCTGTACGCGCTGGAGCGGCTCGCCCAGGACAACCCGGCCCAGCGCCAGACCATCGTCGACCTGTTGTGCGCCTACCTGCGGATGCCGTACACCCCACCGCGGCGCGAACCGGCGCCGCCGTCGGTGGCCCGGCCGTCGGGGGTGCCGCGGCCGCTGCTGAGCGGCCCGGCCCGGCAACGCGCCTCGGTGCGGCTCGCCCCGCCCGCGCCCCGCGGCGGAACCCCGTCGGCGACCGAGGCGGAACAGGAGTACCAGGTCCGGCGGACCGCGCAGGCCATCTTGTTCCGCCACCTCGTGTACGGCACCGAGGACGGGCCGGTCAGCACGTTCTGGGCGGACATCAGCCTGGACCTCGTCGGCGCCGTGCTCGGGCCGGCCAACCTGATCGGCTGCCGCGTCGTCGCCGTCGACTTCACCAACGTCACCTTCACCGGTGACGTGTGGTTCGACAGGACGCGGTTCGGGCTGAGCGCCGTGTTCACCGGGGCGCGGTTCACGGGCGAAGCCGGCTTCAGCCACGCGCGGTTCGACCACGACGTCCGGTTCGGGCGAGTGACCTTCGACGGCGACGCTCGTTTCGCAGAAGCCGATTTCGGCGGGAGCGCGAAGTTCGACCGGGCGGACTTCCGCGGGCCCGCGGTGTTCACCGGAGCGAAGTTCTCGCAAGCCGCGTCCTTCGCGGATGCGCGGTTCGGGGATCGAGCCGAGTTCGACAAGGCGCGCTTCGTCCAGGGGTGGTTCGGTGGCGCCCGGTTCGGCGGCAACGCCTTCTTCACCCACTCGGAGTTCAGCGCTTACGCGAGTTTCAAGGAGGTCCGGTTCGCCGGTGCGTTCACGCAGTTCGGCAACGCCACGCTCGCCTCGTCGGAGTTCTTCACCGCCGAATTCGGCCGGAACACCGACTTCACCGAAACCCGGTTCACCGGCGACGCTTCGTTCACCATGGCGAAGTTCCCCGAGGGAGTGGAGTTCGTCCGAACGGAGTTCGGCGACGTCAACTTCGGCGGCACCCGGTTCGCGCTGTTCGCGGCGTTCACGGAGGCGAAGTTCGCCGGTGTGACGAGGTTCTACGAATGCCACTTCGGCGATCGGGCCGAATTCCAGCGCACCCGGTTCGCCGCGGACGTGTGGTTCGAGAACACGGAATTCGCCGATATAGCCGTGTTCGGGGCGGCGGAGTTCGGCGGATCGGCGCGGTTCCTCCATACGCGCTTCGGTGACGTCGGCGGGTTCGCCCGCGCGCGTTTCGACGGTGACGTCTTTTTCGACGACGTGCGCTTCGACGGTCCGGTCGGGTTCGTGGGCGCGCGCTTCGCGCGGCCGCTTCGGATCGAGCGGGTGTGGGTCCGCCTGACCGGGCACAAGCGGAAGCTGGAAACGGACAGCACCTGGCCGCCGGGGACGGTGATCCGGGTGCCCGGCGAGGCCGACCCGCTTCCCGAGGGATGGGGAGTGCTGGAGCTGGAGGAAGCCGCCGAGTAGGGGCGGGGCGCGTCGTGCCGATGGGCTCCGACGCGCGGTGGATCGCGCACCGATCAGGTTTCCGCGCCGCGACCGTCTGTACGGGTGAGATCCACTCACGAGAGGCTGGCACGATGCGGAAACTGATCTTCGGCATGAACCTGACCGTGGACGGCTACATCGCCGCGACCGGCGATGACATCGGCTGGAGCGGGCCGCCGAGCGACGAGCTGTTCCAGTGGTGGCTCGACTGGGAGCTGGCGAACGAGCTGTCGCTGTACGGGCGCAAGCTGTGGGAGGCGATGAGCTCCTACTGGCCGACCGGCGACCGGCAGCCCGGCGCCACCCCGGCGCAGATCGCGTTCGCGCGGAACTGGCGGGACACGCCGAAGGTGGTGTTCTCCTCGACGATCGACAAGGTCGACTGGAACACCCGCCTGGTCACCGGCGACGCGGTCGCCGAGATCACCCGCCTCAAGGCCGAGGACGGCGGCCCGATGACCATCGGCGGCGCGACGCTCGCCGGAGCTGCCATGCGGGCCGGTCTGATCGACGAGTACGTCCTGGTCACCCACCCGGTCGTGGTGGGCGGCGGCACGCCGTTCTTCACGGCGCCGCCCAGCTGGGTGAACCTGAACCTGGTGGCGACGCGGACGTTTCCCGGCGGCGCGGTGCTGACCCGCTACGAGACGAGGCGTTGAGCACGGGCCGACGTCGGAGTCCTGTCCGGTCAGAGGGCCGGGGGCAGGTCCAGCCAGGGCTTGCCGGTGACGTCGAAGCCGGTGAGCTCGGCGATCTTCCCGTCGACGACGTGCAGGACCGCTATGGCGAACGGCCGGTACTCGGGGTCGCCGGGGGCGCGGAGGTACAGCGCGGCGGCGGGCATGCGGTTGACCGTCGTGGCGACGCCGCGCCAGTCGTCGTGGCCGCGCTGGAAGAGCCCGCCGGAGACCCAGCCGTCCACCGCGTCCTCGGCCGTCGTGAGCACGGTGCCCGGATCGGGCAGCATCGCGAAGCGCAGGTCGTCGCGCAGCAGGGACGTCAGCCGGTCGAGGTCGTTGCGCTCGTGGGCGTCGATGTAGGACTTCACCACGCCGCGCTCGTCGTCCGACAGCTCGTGGGTGGCCGGGCTCCGCCAGTCGAGGCGGCGGCCGGGCAGCTGTTCTCGCATCGTCACGCGCGCCCGCTGCAGTGCGCTGGTCACCGAGGCGACGGTCAGCTCGAGGGCCTCGGCGGCCTTCGACGCCGGCCAGCCGAGGACGTCGCGCAGGACGAGCACCGCTCGCTGCCGCGGCGGCAGGTGCTGGACGGCGACGATGAACGCCAGCTCGATCGTCTCGCGCGCCACCACCGACTCCTGCGGGTCCTCGGGGAGCATCCGGTCGGGGTACGGCTGCAGGTACGGCAGCTCGGAGTCCGGCAGCTCGGCCGGTACGGGCGTGCGGTCGTTGCGCTTGTCGAGGAAGTCGAGGCAGGCGTTCGTCGCGATCCGGTACAGCCAGGTCCGCGGCGCGGCGTGGCCCTGGAACGTCTCCCGCTTGTTCCACGCGCGCAGGAACGTCTCCTGCGTCATGTCCTGGGCGTCCTCGTAGTTCGCGAGCATCCGGTAGCAGTGCACCTGCAGCTCACGCCGGTGGCGCTCCGTGATGAGCGCGAACCGCGCCGGATCGCCCGAGCGGACCGCCGCGATGAACGTGTCCTCGTCGGCGTCCAGCGGTCCGGCGTTTGTCATGGTCGTCGATCCTTCCACCGGTGCGAGGGGGTCGCCAGAACTGACGACGGGGCGGAGGATTTCTGATCGGTTGACTGCGCCCAGGACTTCGAGGACCTGATCGGCGGGCTGGATCCGGCGTGAGGCCCCGGCTCAGACGGCGGCGAGCCGCCGGAACCGGCTGCCGTGGAACACCAGCGGCGGGGTTCCGGCCGTGCGCACGCGGTGGATCCTCAACAGGGCGATCACGTGGTCGCCGGCCGGGACCTCCGCGTGCGGGGAACACTCCAGCCAGGCACTCGATCCGCTGATGAAGACGCTGTCGTCCGGCCCGGGCTCCCATTCGACGTCGCGGAAGCGGTCGCCTCCGCGGGCGGACAGGCTGAGGCAGGCGTCGTCCTGTCCCTCGGCGAGGACGCTGAGGCCGAGGCGGGGCCGGGCACGCAGCAGGGGCCACGTCGACGACGTTCGCTGGATGCAGATCGACACCAGCGGCGGCGACAGCGAGACCGACGTGAAGGAGCTGGCGGCCATTCCGCGGGGGACTCCGTCGATCAGCGCGCACACGGCGGTGACGCCGGACGGGAAGCAGCCGAAGGCTTCGCGCAGGTGACCTTCGGACGTCACGGGCGGCAAGGCGATCATCGATGTCCTCTCACGATCGGTGGACGCAGGACTCGTACTTCCGGGATCGGGCCCTCGAAACGTTCGACGTCGACGGCCGCGTGCTGGCCCGCGCAGCCCTGTGACAGCCGGGACGACGGGACGTCGGCGGTGAGCACGTTGGGGTTGCCGTGCGCGCACAGCGGACCGGCGGGGTGGTCCTCCACCGGGTCGAACCACGCGCCGGTCGCGAGCTGGACCACGCCGGGCCGGAGAGCGTCATCCAGGACCGCTCCCGCGAGGCAGGCGCCGCGGGTGTTGAACACCCGGACGACGTCGCCGGGCGCGATGCCGCGGGCCGCCGCGTCGGCCGGGTTCAGTCGGATCGGCTCGCGCCCGGCCACCTTGGCCGCCTGGCTTACTTCGCCGGCGTCGAGCTGGCTGTGCAGGCGGGTGCGGGGCTGGTTCGCGATCAGCCACAGCGGTCCGGACTCGGTCGGCGGCAGCCAGGCCGGATGGCCGGGACAGTCCGGGTAGCCGAAGCCCGCCACCGTCGCCGAGGTGATCTCGATGCGGCCGCTGGGTGTGCGAAGCGGGTGGGTGTCCGGGTCCGCGCGGAAGTCGTCGAACAGGGTGTGGTGCTCGCGGCCGGGCGGGAGCCGGAGTTCTCCGTCCGCCCAGAACGCGGCGAACGCCGGTTCCGAGCGCCAGCCCGTGTAGAGGTGTTCCAGCCATTCCCGCGCGGTGCGGCCTTCGGTGAACGCCTCGGAAACGCCGAGCCGAGCGGCCAGCCCGGCGAAGATCGTGTAGTCGTCCTGTGCTTCGCCCGCGGGTTCGGCGATCCGGTGCATCGCGATCACGTGCGTGTCGCGGCGGCCCGAGCCGAGATCTTCGCGTTCCAGCGCGGTCGTCGCGGGTAGCACGATGTCGGCGTGCCGGGCCGTCGCCGTCCAGTGCGGCTCGTGGACGACGACGGTGTCCGGGCGGGTGAACGCGCGGCGCAGGCGGTTGAGGTCCTGGTGGTGGTGGAACGGGTTGCCGCCGGCCCAGTAGACGAGGCGGGTGTCGGGGTAACTGCGGACTTCGCCGTTGTAGTCGTAGGCCTCGCCGGGGTGCAGCAGCAGGTCGGCGATCCGCGCGACGGGGATGAACTCGCCGACCGGGTTCACCCCTTGCGGCAGGTACGGGACCCGCAGTTCGGGTCCGGTGTCGCCGACGTCGCCCATCGAGCCGTAGCCGTGCCCGAACCCGCCGCCCGGCAGGCCGATCTGGCCCAGCATCGCGGCCAGCGCGATGCCCGCCCACACCGGTTGTTCGCCGTGTTCGGTGCGCTGCAGCGACCACGTCACCGTGACCAGTGTCCGGTGTGCGGCCATCTCCCGGGCGAGTGCGACGATGTCGGCGGCCGGGATGCCGGTGATCCCGGCCGCCCATTCCGGGTCCTTGTCGCGCAGGTAGCGCTCGAACTCCGCGTAGCCGACGCAGTAGCGGTCGAGGAAAGCGCGGTCGTGCAAGCCTTCCGCGACGAGCGTGTGGGCCAGGGCGAGCATCAGCGCGGTGTCGGTCGCGGGCCGGATCGGGTACCAGCGGGCGTCCACTGTGGACGGTAGGTCGTCACGCAACGGGCTGACGAGCGCGACGCGGCCGCCGAACCGCGCGAGGTGCCCCGGGGTGCCGTGGACGGTGACCCCGCCGGGGGTGACGAAGACGTTCTTCTCCGGCACGCCGCCGAAGGCGACGATCAGCTCGGTGTGCCCGGCGATCGTCGGCCAGGTCGACGCCTGCCGCAGCACCGCGTGGGTGTCGCCGACGACGTGCGGCAGCAGCACCGACGACGTCCCGTTGCTGTAGCTGTTCCGCGACGCCGTGAAGCCACCGATCGTGTTCAGGAACCGGTGCAGCTGGCTCTGCGCGTGGTGGAACCGCCCGGCGCTGGCCCAGCCGTAGGAACCGCCGAAGATCGCCTGGTTGCCGTGCTCGGTCCGGACGCGGTCGAGTTCGGCGGCCAGGCGGTCGAGGACGTCGTCCCAATGCACCTCGACGAACTCGTCGCGGCCGCGGCGGTCGTCCGGGCCGGGGCCGTCCTCGAGCCAGCCGCGGCGGACCGCCGGCCGGGCCACCCGGCTCGGGTGGTCCAGCGCGGCGGCCAGGTTCCCCAGCAGCGGCGACGGCGCCGGATCGGCCGGGTGCGGCTCGACGCGCAACCGGCCCTCGGCGTCGACTTCGGCCGAAAAGGCTCCCCAGTGCGATGTGCTCGGTTTCATGCCCCGACGGTAACCGCGTCGGCCTTTTCCCTGACCAGGCGAACGAGCGTGCCGTAGTCGCGGGCGTCGGCCAGTGGCGAGAAGCCGCGGATCAGCAGCGTGCCGACGCCGAGCCGGACGTAGTCGAGCAGCGAGTCCGCGACCTGCTCGTAGCTGCCGACCAGCGCGGTCGAGTTCCCGGCGGCGCCGGTCGTCTTGGCCACCGCCGTCCACAGGCGCTCGTCGACCACGTCCCCGGTCGCGGCGGCCTCCAGGAGGCGCTGCGAGCCGACGGCTTCGCTCGAATCGCGGCGGCCCTTGAACTCGCCGGCGCGGTCCTGGGTGAGCCGCAGGATGTCGCGGGCCCGCTCCCACGCCTCGGCCTCGGTGGCCGCGGGGATGGGCCGCAGGCTGACGCTGAACGCGACGTCCCGGCCGGCGGCCGCGCGGACCTGCTCGATGCGCTCGGCGATCCCGGCCAGGGGCTCGCCCCAGAACGCGTAGACGTCGGCGTGCTTCGCCCCGACCCGGATCGCGTCGGCGGACGCGCCGCCGAAGTACACCGGGATCCGCCCGGCCGGGCGGATGTCGGAGATCGCGCCGCGGACCCGGTAGAACTCGCCATCGTGGTCGAACGGCTCGGCCGAGTCCCAGGTCCGCCGGACCACGGACAGGAAGTCGTCGGTGCGGCGGTAGCGGGTGGGCTTGTCGGTGAAGTCGCCGTCGCGGGCCTGGTCGGCGTCGTCGCCGCCGGTGATCACGTGCAGCGCGATCCGGCCGGGGTGGAACGCGTCGAGCGTGGCGAACTTGCGGGCGAGCTGGGTGGGCGCGACGAACCCGGGGCGGTGGGCGAGCAGGACGCCGAGCCGCTCGGTGGCGGCCAGCACCTGGTCCGCGAGCACGAACCCGTCCGGGCTGCTCGCCGACTGGGCGATCAGCACCCGGTCGAACCCGGCTCCCTCGTGCGTGCGGGCGACTTCGCGCAGGTAGCCGGGCTGGATGATCGGCCCTTCGGGCGCGATGATCTCGCTGGCCTGGCGGCCGGCTGCGTAACCGATGAATTCGAGCGTCACGGGGTCTCCTGTCCCAGGGCGCGGGCGGCGGCGAAGATGTCGCCCATCCGCCAGCTTTCGTTGGCGTGGGTGCGGCGCGCCCGGCCCCAGCCGGAGTCGCGCCGGTACTGCGCGGGCCAGTCCGCGGCCCGGACGGCGGTTTCGTCGACGCTGACGGGGGTGCGGCAGTCGGGGTCGACGAAGAGCGCGTCGACCGGGCAGTACAGCTCGCAGAGGAAGCACGTCTGGCAGTCGCTCTGGCGGGCGATGACCGGCGGGGCGTCCGGGACGGCGTCGAAGACGTCGCTGGGACACACCTGCACGCATTTGTCGCAGGCGATGCACCGGTCGGCGAGGACGAGCTCGATCACGCGGCGGCCTCCTGCCCGTCCGTGCGCCAGTGCATGCCGAGGGTTTCCCGCCTGCGCAGCGCCGCTTCCTTGACCCACCGGCCCATGGCGACCAGGGACGCGGTCTCGCGCGCGGCCACGGCGGCGCGGCCTTCTCCGGTCAGCGCGGACTCGACCTCCGTCCACAAGGCATCCAAAGTGGACAAAGAGCGTCGGAGACCGGCTTCGTCGCGGAACATGTTCTTGTCGTACGCGTTCAGCTCGTCCCGGACGACGTCGACCACGGTGGTGGTGTCCACCGCGGACGGCCGTCCGCCCGGCCGGATCCCGGCGCGCCCGATCGGCCGTACCGACGACGAGGAGGTGCCGCGGGCGTACCGGACCGCCGCCCGCCCGGCCCAGGTGCCCGACGACACCGCCCACGCGGAGTTGGGCGAGCCGCCCCCGGAGATCGCGCCCACGACCGGTACCCGGCTCGCGACGTCACCCGCGGCGAACAGACCGGGCACGTCGGTGGCGCAGCCGGGCCCGGTGACGAGCCCGCCGACGCCGCGGATGGTGCCCTCGCCGAGCAGGGTGACCTCGAACGGCTGGGTGTAGGGGTCGATCCCGCGCCGGGTGAACGGCAGCAGGAAGTTGGGCTGCACCAAGGGCATCTTCCGGCGCACCCAGTCCGGCGCCCGGTCGAGCGTGGTGAACACCGGTCCGCGCAGCAGCGCCGAGCCGAGGACGCGGTTGCGGTCCGGCCCGGACGGCAGATCGAGCACGTGGCCGCGGGCGTCGGTGTAGGTGCCGAACAGGTACGTCATCGACCGGGCCATCGTCGAGAACGCCGGGGCGAGGGTGTAGTAGTTCGAGAACTCCATGCCCGACAGCCGCGCCCCGGCCTCGACGGCCATGAGATGGCCGTCGCCGGTGTTGCCGCGCGAGCCGAGCAGGTGCGAGCGGAACGCCGTGCCGCCGGTGGCCAGCACGACCGCGCCCGCGCGCACCCGCCAGTTCCCGCCCGCCTGCCGCCGGACCCCGGCCGCGCCACCGACCGAGCCGTCCGGGCGCAGCAGAAGTTCGAGAGCGGGGTGGTGGTCGAGGATCCGGACGCCGGCGCGGTGGACCAGCCCGCGCATCGCGCGCAGGTACTCGGGTCCTCGCACGTTGTTCGTCCGGTCGGGTTTCCCGTCTCGCACCGGGAACGGGTAGTACTTGTCCAAGGTGGGCAGCCGCTCCCACGTCGTGTGCAGCACCCGTAGCGCCTGCTCGGGGTCCGCGAGCCCACCGGCGTGCGCGTGCCGTTCGGCGACCGCCTGTTCGTGCCGAGCCGGTTCGACGAACCAATGCGTGACCCCGGCGGTCGCGGTGACGCCGCTGGTGCCGCAGTAGCCCTTGTCCACCAGCACGACGTCCCCGCCGGCCTGGGCCGCGGCCAAGGCGGTCCAGGTCGCGGCGAGGCCGCCGCCGACGACGAGCACGCCGGCGCTGAGGTCGAGGTCGTCGCTCATCGGGACTCCGCCAGCTCGGCGACCCCCAGCTCGGCCAGCAGCCGGTGCCGCAGCTCATCGAAATCCGGGTTGCGGCGGGTGCGTTCGCCCTCGAAGTCGACGCGGTGTTCGGCGGCCAGCCGCCCGGACCGCAGCGCGACCACGCGGTCGGCGAGCAGGATGGCCTCGTCGACGTCGTGGGTGACCAGCAGGACGGCCGGGCGGTGCGCGGCGACGAGCCGCCGGACCAGCGCGTGCATCTTGATCCGGGTCAGCGCGTCCAACGCGGCGAACGGTTCGTCGAGCAGCAGCAGCCGGGGTTCGCGGACCAGCGCCCGGGCGAGCGCGACGCGCTGGGCCTCGCCGCCGGACAGCGTGACCGGCCAGGCGTCGAGGTGCCCGGCCAGACCGACCTCGGTCAGCGCGCGAGCCGCGGCCTCGCGGGGAAGGCCGACGGCGACGTTCTGCCACACCCGCCGCCAGGGCAGCAGCCGGTGCTCCTGGAACACGACCATCCGCTCGGCCGGAGCTTCCAGCTCGCCGCCGTCGGGGGTGTCGAGCCCGGCGAGCAGCCGCAGCAACGTCGTCTTGCCGCAGCCGCTTTCGCCGATGAGCGCGACGAACTCGCCGGGCGCGATGTTCAGGTCGAGTCCACTCAGGACGGTCCGGGGCCCGAAGCTCTTGGTCAGCGCACGTACGCGCACGGCGGTGCTCACAGCTTCACCGCGTGGTCGGCGATGGTGATCGGGCCGCTGAGGATCTTGCGCCGCGTGAGCCAGTCGGCCCCGCGCTGCAGCTGCGCGATCCCGTCGTCGTTGATCAGCGCGAGCTTCGTCCGGACGTTCTTGGCGGCCATCTTGTCCAGCACGGCCTGCGGGTAGTGGGAGACGGCGTTGCCGATGTCCAGGGACTCCTCGTAGTGCTGGTTCTGCCACTCGTAGTCGGCCTGGAACGCCGCGATCACCTTGCGGATGGTGTCGGCGTTCCGCTCGGCGTAGTCGCGGCGGACGAGGTAGCTGGTGAAGTCGATCTGGAAGTCCAGCTCGTCGCCGTCGACGAAGATCGGCTTGGCGCCGTACTGCACCTCGGCGATCTCGCGGAAGCCCGACCAGATGGCCCAGGCGTCGATCTTCCCGGCGCCGAACGCGGCCGACGCCTCGGGCGGGTTGAGGTAGGTGACCTTCACCGACTCGCGCGGCACGTGGTACTTCTCGAGCGCGGCGACCAGCAGGAACTCGCCGAGCCCGGCCTTGTTGACCGCGACGGTCTTGCCCGCCAGGTCGGTGACCTTCTCGATGCCGGTGTGGGCCCCGGCGACGATCGCGGTGGTCCGCGGGGTGGACGCGGCCCAGGCGACGTACACGAGGTCGGCGCCGGAGAGGATGGCCTGGTCGGCCGGGGTGGTGCTGCCGCCGAAGCTGAAGTCGGCGGTGCCGCCGACGACGGCTTGCAGGGTGGGCGCGTGGTTGGGGAAGGGGCCGACCCACTCCACGGTGATGCCCTGGTCCTGCAACGTCTTTTCCAGCACGCCGCGGGCCTTGGGGACGGAGATGGTGCTGTAGGTCAGGCGGACCTTGCCCTGCGTGGCACCGCCGGCCGAACCGGTGGCGCAGGCGGCGAGAGGGGTGGCGAGGGCGGTGAGGCCGGCTGCGGCCAGGAACGTGCGGCGCGAGAGTGTCATGGGGGTTCCTCAGGCGGTCAGGCGGGCGTAGGTGGGGTGCCAGCGCAGCAGGCGGCGTTCGAGGAGGCGGGTGACCAGGTCGCAGAGGATCCCGATCACGGCGTAGATGAGCACGACGAGCACGATCACGTCGGTCTGCAGGAACTCGCGGGCGTTGGTGGCCATGAACCCGAGCCCCGCGTCGGCGCCGAGGGTTTCGGCGATGACGAGCGCGAGCCAGGCCGCCGTCAGCGACAGCCGGAGCCCACCGAGGATCGAGGGCAGGGCCCCGGGCAGCACCACCCAGCGGATCCGCGCGGCGCGGCCGAGGCCCACGACGTCGGTCATCTCCAGGAGCTTCGGGTCGATCTGCCGGATGCCGAGCACGGTGGTCAGGTAGAGCGGGACGGCGGTGCCGAGCGCGATCAGGAAGATCTTCCCGGCCTCGCCGATCCCGAACCAGACGATCACCAGCGGCAGGATCGCGAGGAACGGCACCGCGCGGACCATCTGGATGCTGCGGTCCAGCAGTGCTTCGGCCACTTTGGACAGTCCGACGAGCAGCCCGAGCCCGAGACCGAAGCTCGCGCCGATGGCGAACCCGGTCGCCGACCGCTGCAGGCTGGCGAGGAGGTTCGACGGCAGTTCGCCGTCGGCGATCAGGTCGCCCGCCCTTTCCAGTACGCCGCTCGGGGCCGGCAGCACCTGCTCGGGCAGGATTCCGGTCCGCGCCAGCAGTTCCCACAGGGCGAGCACGGCGACCGGTGTCAGCCAGGACACGGCCCGGTGCGGGAACCGGATCCCGCCGGTGCGCGGCCGGTCGAGGGCGCGGGTCATCGCGGATCGAGTCCCGGGTCGACGTACTCGCTCAGCTTCTTGCCGCCGGGGAACAGGCCCTGCCGCACCCAGGTGTCGTAGGTCTTCTGCAGCTGGGCGGCGAGGGCGGCGTCGACGGGGATGCGCTGGTAGGTCGTCTCGTCCGGGCGGACCTGGGCGGCGACGGCCAGGGGCTGGTGGGCGAACTCGGCGTACCACTTGTCGAAGGCGTCGGGGTTGTCCTTCGACCAGGTGTAGCTCTTGTCGACGCGGCTCGCGAAGTCCTGGATGGCCGTGCGCTTGCGTGGGTCGCTCAGCGCCTTGTCGGTGGCCGAGAGGACGTTGAGACCGGAGTTGATCCCGGCGCCGTCGGAGAGGACGCGGGCGCCGAGTTCGCCGCGGGCGCGGGCGGCGTAGACGCTCCAGGTGGCCCAGGCGTCGATGTTGCCGGTCGAGAACGCGCCGTTCGCCTCCGCCGGGGCGAGGAAGTTCAAGGTGACGTCCTTGTCCGACAGCCCGGCCTGCTTGAGCGCACCGATCACGAGGTAGTGCGCGACGCTGCCGCGGGTGGTGGGGGAGATCCGCTTGCCCTTGAGGTCGGCGACGGTGCGGGCGGGGCTGTCCTTCGGCACCAGGAGGTAGGTGCCCTTGCCGCCGTTGCTCCAGGCCGCGGCGACCTTGATCCGGGAACCGCCGGCGATCGCGGTGACGGTGGGGGAGTCGTTGGCGCCGCCGATGTCGATCGCGTCCGCGCGCAGGGCTTCGTGCAGGTTGACCGCCGCGGCGAACTGGGACCACTCGATCTTGTACGGCAGGTTGCCGAGCAGCCCGGCCGCCTTGAGCCGGGACTGCGTGGCGCCGGTCTGGTCGCCCACGCGCAGCACCACCTCGCCGGAAGCGTCCGATGTGGACGAACCGCACGCGGTGAGCGTGGTGAGGCCGAGCAGTGCGGCCACGAGCAGGGCGAGCCGGGGTTTCGAGGGCATGCGGAACTCCCAATGCGGTTTCGGGCCGCGGAGATTCGGTGACGGACGCCGGGCTAAATGGTCACCGGCGTGTGTCTATTTTCCCCCTCGGCCGGGGAGAGTCAACGCCCGCGGCCGGGTTCCCACGAACCGGGAAAGGATCCACTGTGGACCGTAGCGGCGCGCGCGGCGTCGAAGTATTCGCGCAGCGGGCGCCAGCCGGGCACGACGAACCGGCCGCCGGGACCGGTGAAGGTCAGCGTCGGCAGGGCGTAGCGGACGTGGTGTTCGAGGTGCTTCGCGCGGCCGCTGTGCGGCCCGGGCGCGGTGATGTCGAGGACTTCCGGGCACGGGTTCCGCGTCTCGCGCCAGTCCTCACGGACGGCCCGGCGGACTTCGTCACCATCCATGGCCGCGCGCAATGCGTCGACGTCGAGGCCCGGCACGCCCTCGACGGCGGCGAGCACACGCTCGGGGTCGTCGGCCGGGGTGCCGAGCAGGAACGTCGTTTCCCGCAGCCGTTGCAGGACCTGCTCGGCGACGGTTTCCCCTTGCGCCTCGGCGGCTTTCGCGGCGAGCGAGGCGGGCCAGCTCGTCCGGGCCACCCATCGCAGGTGCGGTGGTTTCGGGGCGCCGGTGTGCTCGGTGACGCCGTCGATGAACTTCGCGTACCAGGCGGCTTCCGCGGCCGGGTCCGGTGCTTCGTCCTCGTCGTCGTCGAAGAGGATGCCGAAGACCCGGCGCCACCGGGCGTCCCGCAGCTCCGCCCGCAAGCGGCGGAATTTCGGCTCCGACCCCCACGCCCACGGGCAGGCGGGATCGGTGTATTCGACGACGTCGAGCGCCACGGTCAGTCCTCGGGCACGTCGACCGGGGCCCAGAGACTCGGCAGGTTGACCACGACGCCTTCCTGGCTGCTGCGGGCGATGATGACCACCGCCTCTTCGTCGGTGGGGTTCTCCTCGCGGTGCGGCACGTACGGCGGCACGAAGATGTAGTCGCCGGGCCCGGTTTCGATCCGGATCTCCTCGTCGCCGTCGGCGAAGACGAACACCGGGTGCCCGGACTTGACGTAGATCGCCGTCTCGGCCTCGCCGTGGTGGTGGTCGCCGGAGTTGGTGACCGGCGCGACGTGCGTCTCGCCCATCCACACCTTCGACGAGCCGACGGTCTTGCCCGAGATGGCCTCCAGGCGGGTCATCCCGGTGGTCTGGTTGGTGTCGCCGGTCAGGTCCGCGCCGCGGATGTGCCGCAGCGGCTGGTGCCAGAGGTCGGTCATCGGGTCCCTTTCAGGTCGCGACGCGCGCCGGGGCGGCGTCGGTGAGCAGGTCGGCGATGGTCGTCGCGCGCAGGATCGCGTCGAGCCCGGCTTCGACGTCCGACCAGAACGGGGCCATTCCGGCGGCGGTGCCGTGGTAGCTCAGCGCGGGCCGGGGCTCGCCGCGGACGGAGAGGAACTCGCCGTCGACCGCCACGACGGCGTCCCGCACGGTGACGTCGCCGGCGGCCTTGGCCAGCCAGTAGCCGCCTTCGCAGCCGCGCTGGCTGCGGACCAGCCCGGCCTGGCGCAGGTCGCGGATGACCGCCTTGATGAACCGGGCCGGGATGTCCTGGGTGGAGGCGACGGCTTCGCAGGTGATCGGCCGCGTGGTGTCCGCGGCGAGCTCCAGCAGCACCCTGATCGCGTAGTCCGCCCTGGCCGAGATGCGCATGCCCGCCATCATCCCCGGACCAGGACCGGCCCGCGCGTCCCGGCGCGCAGCGTCTCCAGGAACTGCACGATCTCGGCGGCGACGCTGCGGTGGTCGACGTCGTTGAGCACGTCGTGCCGGCCGCCTTCGACCAGCACGAACCGACCGGCCGGGAGCGTGGCGGCGAACGCGCGGGCGGCCTCGGCGGGCGCCACGCGGTCGGCCTCGCCGTGCAGCACCAGGACGGGAACGTCCGGTGCGGCGACCCGGCCCGCCGCCGGTTCCCGCAGCTCTCCGGGGGCGAACCGGTCGTCGCCGTCGAGCAGGGCGCGGTGGACCGGGCACGCGGTCCGCGCGTCCAGCTCGTCGGCCCAGTCGCCCGGCTCGCCGAGCGGCAGCCCGCTGGCGACCACCGCGGCGACCGGCCGCCGCGTCGCCAGCTCGAGCGCTCGGACGGCACCGGTGTCGTGCCCGAGCAGCACGACGGGCGCCGGTCCGGCCGGATCCGCCTCGCCGGTGGTGACGCGGTAGCCGTCGAAGGCCAGCCGGGTGCCGAGCCGGTGGTACAGCGCCGGGTGTTCGCCGCGGCCGGGCAGCAGCACGACCGTGCCGCGGACGGTCGTGCCTCCGGGTGGGGCCCAGTGAGCGGGGGCGGCGAGGGTCATACGGCGGCCGCCGTGGCGGGCCGGCGCTCGCGGCGGGCCAGTTCCGACCGCACCAGCGGCAGCAGATGCCGGCCGTAGTCGATCGCGTCGTCGAGTGGGTCGTAGCCGCGGATCAGCAGGGTGGTGACGCCGATGTCGACGTAGTCCAGCAGGGCCCGCGCCACCGTCTCGGGCGTGCCGACGAGTGCCGTGGAGTTGCCCGCGGCGCCGGTCGCGGTGGCCAGCGGTGTCCACAGTGCACGGTCGTGGCGGTCGGCCTTCGCGGCCGCGGCCAGCAAGCGGACGCTGCCGACGTTGGCCGGCGGCCCGCCGTCACGCCACTCGCGGGCCGCCTTCGCCGCGCCGCTCGCCGTGATCTTGTCGAGGATCCGTTGCGCGCGTTCCCATGCCAGCTCTTCGGTCGGGGCGAGGATGGGCCGGAAGGACACGCTGATCCCGGGCGGGGTGAGCCGTCCGGCCGCCTTCGCCGCCGCCCGGACGGACGCGATCTGCTCCGCCGTTTCCTTCAGCGGTTCGCCCCACAGCGCGAAGACGTCGGCGTGCTTGCCGCCGACGCGGTACGCCGCCTCGGAGGAACCGCCGAAGTACAGCGGGATCCGCGGGTTCTGCAGCGGCCGCACCTGCGGCGTGTAGTCGTCGAGCCGGTAGTGCTTGCCGTGGTGGGAGAACGCGGACCCGGACGTC
The DNA here is from genome assembly GCF_902497555.1 of Amycolatopsis camponoti. Lineage (NCBI taxonomy): Bacteria > Bacillati > Actinomycetota > Actinomycetes > Pseudonocardiales > Pseudonocardiaceae > Amycolatopsis > Amycolatopsis camponoti. The sequence goes on from NZ_CABVGP010000002.1 coordinate 1,614,688, forward strand.
CAGGCGCGCTTGAGGATCTCCAGGTATTCGTCGGTGCGCTCGTAGCGCTCGTCCTTGGGCAGGTAGTCGCCGTCGCGGGCCTGCTCGACGTCGCTGCCGCCGGTGATGGTGTGCACCGCGACCCGGCCGCCGCTGAAGTGGTCGAGGGTCGCGAACGCACGTGCCGCCAGCGTCGGCGCGACGAACCCGGGCCGGTGGGCGACCAGGACGCCGAGGCGCTCGGTGTGGGCGGCCGCGTACGCCGCGACCTGCTGACCCTCCGGCCAGCCCGCGCCGTAGCCGATGAGCACGCGGTCGAACCCGCCGTCCTCGTGCGCACGGGCGAACCGGCGGACGTAGGCCGGGTCGATGACCGGCCCTCTGGCGGCCCGGGTCTCGCTCGCGTCCTGGGTGCCGATCATGCCGACGAACTCGACGGGCATCTGCTTTCCTTTCGCCGCGCGGCAAATGCCCCAGTAGCGAACGGCACGGGCGCCCGCGCTGTCAATTGGACATCTCCGGGTGTCCATTTGGTGGACGGCGCTGGCCCGCGCCCGTCCGATCGGCTTATCGTCGGCCCGCTCGCCGACCCTTCCGGAGGACTTCGTGACCACGACCGTCGCCACCGTCCCGCAGCCGGACCTGTCCGCGTTGCCGTCGATCGTCACCCGGCTGGCCGCGCGAGCGGGTGAGCACGACCGGGACGGGACGTTCCCGCACGAGGGCGTCGAACTGGTGCACGCGGCCGGATTGCTGACGACCACGGTCCATCCCCGCTACGGCGGTCCGGGCGCCGGAGTGCTCGACACCGCGCGGTTGCTTTCCGAGCTGGGCCGCGGAGATCCGTCGGTCGCGCTGGTGACCGCGATGACGTTGTTCGTCCACGCCGCGCAAGGCGCCGATCCGGCCTGGCCGGACGAGGTGTACCGAGCGGCGCTCGCGGAGTCCGCGCAGCGGCCGGTGCTGATCAACGCGCTGCGCGTGGAACCGGAGCTCGGCTCGCCGACCCGCGGCGGCTTGCCCGCGACGATCGCGCGCCGGACCGCGGACGGCTGGCGCCTGTCCGGCCGCAAGATCTACTCGACCGGCTCGGTCGGCCTGCGCTGGATGGTGGTCTGGGCCAGAACCGACGAACCCGCCCCGCGCGTCGGCGGATTCCTGGTCCGGGCCGACGCGCCGGGGATCGAGGTCGAGCCGACCTGGGACCACCTCGGCCTGCGCGCCAGCGCGAGTCACGACGTCGTATTCGCCGACGTCCCGGTGCCCGCGGAAGCGGTCACCGGACTGTCCACACCGGACACTCAGCGGCCGCCGGTGCTCACCTTCCCGCTGGCGCTGCCCGCGCTCTACCTCGGGGTGGCGCGCAACGCGCTGGACTGGCTCACGGGGTTCCTCCGGGACCGCGTCCCGAGCGGCCTCGGCAAGCCGCTGGCCACCTTGCCGAGGTTCCAGACCGGCGTCGGCGAGATCGCCGCCCGGATCACCGGCGCGCAGGAGGTCCTTTTCGGACTCGCTCGCCGGGTGGACGAGGGCGACCCGGGGGCCGCGGCCCACGCCGGCGTCGCCAAGGTGCTCGCGACGAGGTTGCTCATCGAGGCGGTCGAGCAGGCCGTCGCCCTCGCGGGCAATCCCGGTCTGACTCGGGCCAACCCCTTGCAGCGGCACTATCGCGACGTGCTGTGCAGCCGCGTCCACACCCCGCAGGACGACGCTGTGCTGACCGGCCTGGGCCGCTCGCTCCTCGGCTGAGTCCTCCGGCCGGCGTCCGAGCGGGCCGGATGCGGGTCAGTCCTGGAGCCGGCAGTCGTCGTGCTCTTCGCGGTGGGCGGTCTGGGCGACCCGTTCCAGCAGGGTTCGCAGCTGTTGTGCTTCGGCGGGATCCAGATCGGCCAGCAGCCGGGCCTCGGCCTTGCCCAGGCGTTCGCGGGCTTCTTCCAGCGCCCGCGTGCCCTTTTCCGTGATGAGCACCCGGCGCGCCCGGCGGTCGACGGGGTCCGGTTGCCGGGTGAGCAAGCCCTCGGCTTCGAGGTCGTCGAGCAGGTAGGTCATCACGGTCTTGTTGAGCGTGAGCTGCTGGGCGAGGGCGAGCTGCGAGCGGGGTGGCCCCGACGCGACGGCCATGAGCACCAGGTAACCCCGGGGGCCGCCGGGCAGGGCGGCGACGGAATCGGTGGCCGTCCGGCGAAACGCGCCGGACACCACGCGCAGCGCCCACCCGAGGTCTCTGTCCAGGCCGAAGGGTTCGTCGGCCGGTGGCTTGCGCTCGGGGGCTCGGGGCGTCACCCGGTGATCGTAGGTGGCGGCCGAGATGGCTTGCAAGGTAGATGAGTTGTCGAGTGGATAGTCTGTCGAGTAGATTATCTGCCATGAACATCGTCCTGTGGGTCATCGCCGGCCTGGTCGCCGCCGGCTTCCTGTTTTCCGGCGGGTTCAAGCTCGCCCTGTCGCACGAGAAGTACGTCGCGGAGCAGCCTTGGGCCGCGGACGCGCCTCGCTGGGCTCCCCGCGCGATCGGCGTGCTGGAGGTGCTCGGCGCGCTCGGCCTGCTCCTGCCCGCGGTGACCGGGGTTGCGCCGGTCCTGGTCCCGTTCGCCGCGGCCGGCCTGGCCCTGGTGATGGCCGGCGCCGTGGTGCTGCACCTGCGGCGTGGTGAGTTCCCGGCGCTGGCGCCGAGCGGGGTGCTGCTGGTCTTGGCGGCGGTGGTGGCGTGGGGCCGGTTCGGGCCGTACGCGTTCTGATCCGGGTCTCTTGCGAACGAAAGGAAATCCCGTGCCCGTAGCCCTCGTGACCGGTGCCAACCGCGGACTCGGCTTCGAAACGGCCAGGCAGCTCGCCGAAGCCGGGTTCGACCTCTATCTCGCTGCTCGTGACGTCTTTTCTCCCGGTCACCCCTTGGACCCCGATCCGGCGCGACTGCACTACCGCGCGCTGCGCGCCGGCCACCCCGACCCCGACCTGACCGCGCGGCTGCTGCGCTACATCCCCGAGCGGGCGGCGCACCGTGCTCGTTTCGAGCCGGTTTTCACCGACAGCCCGGTTCCGCTGTCGTTCCTGTGGGGTATGCGCGATCCCGTGTCCGGGGCCCGGGTCGCCCGGGAACTGCGCAGCCGCAAGCCGGACGCCGACTTCGTCGAGTACCCCGACCTCGGGCACTGCCCCCACATCGAGGCGCCCGAGCGGGTGGCCGCGGACATCCTCGCCCGGACGACGCGGCCGCCTCCGGCAGGTGCAGAAAATCTATGCCGACCGGAGTAGACATTCGCCGTTGGGTGTGTGTAGTGTTCTGTTCATACGGAGAGAGACAACGTCTGGCAGGCGCGGGAGAGGACGTAACTACCCGCGAGGTGAGACAAGACGGTCAGGCAGCGCGGAGCCGATCAAGGAACATGGTTTCGGCTGGTGGCCGGGAGTTGCAGTAACGGTTTTGCAGGACCGGTCAGGTGGCCGGAGCCGATCGGTGAAGGGGCTCCGGGCAGTGACCAGCGGCGTCAGCGTGCTGGGACCGATCAGTGAAAGGGTCCCCGCAGTGGCGTTCGCGGCAAGTGAAGTAGCAGTGCTCAGCAAGAGAAAAACCCAGGAAAGAAGGGAACGGAACCATCATTGGATCGCCCGCGGCGGCAGCACATCGCCGCGCGGGTGCCGCAGTCCCATCGAGTTCGGAGGTGGTGCTCGGTCACGAGTAAGCGATCCCCGCACGATCCGGCTTCGCGCCGGACGCGGGTGCAGGAAGCCGGCGGTCGCGCCGGTTGACAATGGTGAAACCCAACCCTTGAGGACCCCGGGTGCCGTCTTGGCACCCGGGGTCCTTTGTGGCGCGGAGGTGGAATGATTCCTGACCAAGAAGGACCCGGCACGCCCAGCGGAGCCGACAAGTTCGATGATGAGCATTACCCCGCCTACACGATGGGCCGGGCCGCCGACATGCTCGGCGCCACGCAAGGCTTTCTGCGCAGTCTCGACGAAGCGGGCCTGATCACGCCGCAGCGTTCCGCCGGCGGGCATCGCCGCTACTCCCGGCACCAGCTGCGCCTGGCCGCCCGGGTGCGGGAGATGGTCGACCAGGGCACCGCCATCGAGGCCGCGTGCCGCATCGTCACCCTCGAAGACCAGCTGCACGAAGCCCAGCAGCAGAACCGGTCGCGGCGAGATGCCGAAGGCAGCGCAGTCGAAGGCAGTGTCGTCGAAGGCAGCGTCGCCGAATGAAGTGATGCGCCGCCCGGGCGGAACGCGCCGTCGACGTCAGCCGGCCATGACGGGATCGGCGCCGGCCGGCCGGCGGGCGGCGATGACCGCTTCGAGCACAGCGGTCGCGTCGAGACCGGGCTCCCACAGGACGGTGCCGACGACGTGGGCGAGTTTGCGTCGTCGGTGCTGATCGGTGTCGGTGAGCGCGACGTCCGTGGGGCGGCCGTTCTTGACCGCGTGGACCGCGCGGGTCACCAGGACCGCTTCCTGCCGGGTGGTGCCGAGTTCGGCGGCCGCCGCGAAGATCCTTTCGGCCGCGGCGCGTGCGGGGTCGTTCATCGTCGTCTTCCCGGGACGTTCCGGAGCTACGCGGCGGTGAGCCCGGCTCGGTGCAGGGCCGGCCGCCGCGGTTCTTCGGCCAGGACGTCCTCGGCGCGGGCCAGGACGTCGTCGATCGCGCGCAGGCGAGCCGCCGTGCGCCGTTCGGCCTCGGCGGCCCGGTCCCGCACGGCCGCGGCGCGCCGGCGTGCCGTCGAGACGATGGCGTCGGCTTCGGCGCGGGCGAGTTCGAGCATGAGCCGGACGCGCTCGCCGAGCGCGTCCGGGTCGGCGGGGGTGCGGACGAGGCGATTCAGCCGGGCGCGCAGGTCGTCGGCCTCCGAGCGCGCGGATTCGAGGTGCCGCAAGAGAGTTTCGGCCTCGGCGATGGCGGCGTCGCGGTCGAGGGTCAGCAGCCGGATCTCTTCGTTCAGCTCGGCCAGGTGCTCGTCGACCTGGTCACGGTCGTAGCCGCGCACGGCGAGGGCGAAGGACACCGGCAGGGGCAGGGCATCGGAGGTCACCTCGTGCTCCGGTCGCGCAGTGCGGTGTCGAGGGCGGCGAGGCCGGTGGCGGTGCGCAGGGACGGCGGGTCGAGCCGGCCGATGCGGTGGTCGTCTTCGCGCAGCGCGGTGACGAACCGGGCGATGCGCTCGGGTGCCGGGGTGATCGTGGGGCCGCCGAGGTAGCGCACGATGATGAGGTCTTCGCCGGAGCCGGTTTCGATGGCGGCGGCCCAGCCGTGGACTTCGTCCCACAGCAGGGCGACGTCGCGGTCGGGGTAACCGGGCAGGTGCTGGTCGAGGGCGACGTAGGCGGAGACCGGGGTGTCGTGGTCGACCGTGCAGGATTCGAGGCCGATGCCGAGTGCGGTGGTGACGTCGGCGAGGTAGTCCCACAGGGCGGTCAGGGCGGGGTGGCCGGTCGGGATGCGCAGCGATGCGGTCACGGGTGCGGATGCCTTCCAGGACAATGCTTTTGTGGCGGGTGGGCCGGCGCAGGACCGGGCCGGGGTTCCCGGTCCTGCGCCGGGCGGACTCGTCAGGCCCGGATTTCCTTGCGGTCGCCGGTGGTGCCGGCGATGTCGATGCGGCGGGGCTTGGCCTTCTCGGCGATCGGGATGCGCAGGGTCAGGACGCCGGCTTCGTAGCCGGCGGAGATGTGCTCGGTGTCGAGGGTGTCGCCGAGGAACAGCTGGCGGGAGAACACGCCGAGGGGCCGTTCGGAGACCTGCATCTGGACGTCGCCGCCGGGAACGGGCCGTCGTTCGGCCTTGACGGTCAGGACGTTGCGCTCGATGTCGAGCTCGATGGCCTCGGGGCTGACGCCGGGCAGGTCGAAGCAGACGACGAACTCCTCCCCGTCGCGGTAGGCGTCCATGGGCATCGCCGCCGGCTTGGACCAGGTGCCCGGGGTCGCGGTGCCGAGCATCTGCTGGGCGAAGCGGTCCAGCTCACGGAACGGGTCGGTGCGCATCAACATGGGGTTCCACCTCCTGGCTCGATGATCTGGTGTCAACACGCACGACATTTCTAACATGTCATCGGAAGGATGACAAGTGCTGAGTCGTCGAAGGGATGACATCGGGCGGAGCCGGGTCGCTCAGGTAGTGGCGGATGACCGGCGTGACCCACGCTTCCAGCGCGTCACGGCCCATGTTCGCCAGTGGGGGCACCTTCAGCACGTAGCGCGAGATGGCCAGGCCGAGGATCTGTGACCCGAGGAGGGCGGCGCGCTCGGCCGCGCGATCCGGGGCGATCGCGGCCACGGCCGGCGCGACCTGGTCCGTGAACAGCTCCAGCATCTTCGCCGCCGCCGCTTCGCTGGTCGTTGCCGCGCGCAGCAACGACAGGAACCCCGCGTCGTTCTCCCAGACGTCGAAGAAGCGCGGCATCAGCACGCGCCCGAGGTCCTCGGCCGGGACGTCGGTGAGATCGGGCAGGTTCAGGGTGAACTCCGCCGCCGCCGCGAAAAGGCCTTCCTTCGTACCGAAATAGCGGATCACCATCGCCGGGTCCACGCCGACGTCCGCGGCCACGTCGCGCAGGCGGACCCGGTCGAACCCCTGGGCGCCGAAGCGCTTCCGGGCGGCCTCGAGGATCGCGGCGCGGGTCGCGGGGGCGGAACGGCGGCGGGTCTCGGTCATGCCGCCAGCATAAGTCACTGGCGGTTGACTTGCGCTCTCGACAGCCGTTACCGTCTAAGTCACCCGTCGTTGACTTAGGAGGTTTCCGATGGACACCGTGGACGTCGTCGTGGTCGGGGGTGGCCCGACGGGCTGCATGCTGGCCGGGGAGGTGGCGCGGGCGGGCCGGTCGGTCGTGGTCGTCGAGAAGCACGCGGAGGCCTCGCCGCTGAGCCGGGCGTTCGGGACCCACGCCCGGACGCTGGAGGTGCTGGACGCCCGCGGCCTCGCCGACGAACTGGTCGCCACGGGCACCCGGGCGGGCAGCCTGAGCCTGTGGAAGAGCGCGGGCCTCGACCTGACCCGGCTGCCGTCGCGGTTCCCGTTCCTCCTGGTCACGCCGCAGCTCAAAGTGGACACGCTGCTCGAGAAGTACGCGCGGGACCACGGCACGCAGATCGTGCGCGGCGCCGAGGTCACGCACCTCGACCGGCGGGACGACGGCGTCGTCGTGCGGGCCCGGTCCGCGGCCGGGGAAGCGGCGTGGAAGGCGTCCTACGTGGTGGCCGCCGACGGCGCGCACAGCACCGTCCGGCGGCTGACCGGCACGAGCTTCCCCGGCAAGGTCCTGCTGAATTCGATCGTGCTCGCCGACGCGTGGCTCGCCGATCCGCCCGGTGCGGTCATCACCGTGGACGCCGTCAAGGACAGCTTCGCGTTCCTCGCGCCGTTCGGCGACGGGTGGTTCCGCGTCATCGCCTGGGATCGGCGCCACGAAAGCGATCCGAGCCTGGAACCCGGGCTGGTGCGCGACATCCTGCGGCGGACTATGGGTACCGATTTCGGCATGGGGGAGGTCCGCTGGATCTCCCGGTTCCGCAGTGACGAACGGCAGATCGGCGCGTACCGCTCGGGTCGCGTGTTCTTCGCCGGCGACGCCGCGCACGTCCACTCGCCCGCGGGCGGGCAGGGCATGAACACGGGCATCCAGGACGCGGCCAACCTCGGCTGGAAACTCGCCGCCGTCCTCGACGGCGCCGACCCGGCGATCCTCGACACCTACCAGGCCGAACGGCACCCGGTCGGCAAGCTGGTGCTGCGCACGAGCGGCGCCACGATCCGGATGATGACGCTGCGGGCGTGGCCGGCGCGCATGCTCCGCACCCACCTGATCGGCGCGTTGCTGCGCAGCACCCGGTTCTCCCGCAAGGCCGCCGGGATGTTCACCGGGACCGGGATCCGCTACCGCCGGACGTCGTCCGAGCACCGGTTGGCCGGGGCGCCCGTACGGGAGATTCCGTTGCGGGACGGGCGATTGCCGGAAGCGTTGCGCCACGGCGGGTTCGTCCTGGTCGCGGGCAAGGACGCCGGGCACGTGCCCGCGCCGGTGCCGGTGGTGCACCGCACCGACGCCGGGCCGGGGCTGCTGGTGCGCCCGGACGGCTACATCGCCTGGGCCGGCGACGTCCGGTCCGGGGACTGGGCGGCCGTCCTCGAACGGTGGACCGGGCGGAGGGCGGGCTGATGCAGGTCGTCGTCATCCGCTTCACCGTGCGCGAAGAGTGGGCCGGCCGATGGCTGGACCTCGTCGGCGAGTTCACCCGCGCGACGCGGGCCGAGGACAGCAACCTCTGGTTCTGGTGGGCGCGCAGCGTCGACGAACCGAACGTCTTCTTCCTCTTGGAGGGCCATCGCGAGGACGGCGTCGAGGCGCACCTGAGGTCGCCGCTCATCCCGAAGATCCGCCGCGAGTGGCCGGCCGCGCTCGTCGAGACGCCGCGGGTGCTCATGACGACCCTGCCCGGGAACGACTGGCCGGAACTGGCTCTGCTGCCCGTGCCGGGGGCTTCCGGCGGCTGATCCACGGCCGGGTGAACTGCGGCGGAGATGATGTACGCGCCTGTACACCACACCTACTCGCTGGTAGGTTACCGGCCGTCCGGTGTTCCGCCTCATGATTCAAAGGGGAGTCATGATCCGAAAGCCCGCCCGCGTACCGGCGCTCGCCGCCGCGCTCGCGCTGGTCCTCGCCGCCGTGCCCGCCGGGACGGCCGCCGCGCAACCGTCGTCCGATTCCTTCTACTCCTACGACGGTGCCGCGCCGCTGTCGTCGTTCGCGCCGGGGACCGTGCTGAAGACCCGGACGCTGAGCTACCACGTCGTCGGCATCCCGACGCCGGTGCGGGCCGTCCAGCTGCTCTACCGCACCACCGACGCCCAGGGCCGGCCGACCGCGAACGTCACCTCGGTGGTCCGCAGCACCACCGGCGACACCACCAAGGCCGTCTCGTACCAGTCGGCCTACGACTCGCTCGATCCCGCGGACGCGCCGTCGCGGGCGATCGCCGGCGACGTCACCCTGGGCGGCCTGCTGCCCAACGGCGAGTCGCTGCTGCTCACCCCGGCGCTCCTGCTGGGCTACAACGTCGTCGTGCCCGACACCGAGGGGCCGAGCGCCGACTTCGCGGCGGGGCCGGAGTACGGCGCCACCACGCTCGACTCGATCCGCGCCGCGACGAGCTCGCCGGCGACCGGCATGGACGACCGCACGAAGTTCGGTCTCCTCGGCTATTCGGGCGGCGCCATCGCCACCGGGTGGGCGGCCGCGCTCGCGCCCGGCTACGCCCCGGACGTCAACCGGAACCTCGTCGGGTTCACCGAAGGCGGCGTGCTCGTCGACCCCGCGCACAACCTGAAGTACGTCGCCGGCAGCCCGGTCTGGTCCGGTGTCATCCCGATGGCGCTGATCGGCGTCGCCCGCGGCTACGACATCGACCTGAAGCCCTACGCGAGCGCGTACGGCTTGAAGGTGCTGGAGGAGCTGAAGAACGCGTCGATCATCGACGCGCTGGGCCGCTACCCCGGACTGACCTGGCAGAAGATCGCGAAGCCGGAATACGCGAACCCGAACTCCGTGCCGCCGTTCGTCGCGGCGGTCAACCAGGTCAACATCGGCTCGGCGCCGACGCCGTCGATCCCGGGCTTCATCGCGCAGGGCAACGCGGGAATCCTCGAAGGCACCGTCGCCGGGCCGCCGGGCATCGGCGGCGGCGACGGGGTGATGGTCGCCGGTGACGTCCGGGCGCTGGCCCGCCAGTACTGCGCGACCGGCAACGGCTCGATCTCCTACCAGCAGTACGACTTGCTCAGCCACGTCGGTGGCGCGGCGGCGTGGGCGCCGGCGGCGATCGCCTGGCTCGCCGACCGGTTCGCGGGCAAGCCGGCGCCGTCGAGCTGCGGGCGGATCCCGGCGGGCAACTCATTGGCACCGGAACAGCCGGCCTGATCGCGGGTCCGGCGCACGGACCGTCCGTGCGCCGGACCACCCGGCCGGCCCGGTCCGCGCGGTACGGTTCCGCGCGTGACGACCCGGGACCGCAAGCTGCCCAAGGGCCCGCACAGCCTGAGCCGCGAAGAGGTGGCCGAGGCCCAGCGCGCCCGCCTGGTCGAGGCGGTGCTGGCCAACGTCGGCGAACGCGGGTACGCGGCCACGACGGTCGGCCACGTGACGGCGGCCGCGGGCGTGTCCCGCACGTCGTTCTACGAGCAGTTCGCCGACAAGGAAGCGGCATTCCTCGCGGCCTACCGCACGGTGACGGCGGAGTTCCTCGAGCAGGGCGTGGCGCTGGCACTGGCGGCGCCGAACCCGCTGGCGGCGGTCACGGCCTGCGGCGACTTCGTGGTCGGCTACGTGCGCCGGCACCCGGTGGTCGCCCGCGCGGTCCTGCTGGAGATCCACGCGCTCGGTGACGCCGGCCTCGAAGCGCGTGAAGAAGTCCTGCGCGCGGGCGAGGCGGTGTTCGACCGGACGGCGAGCTGGCTGCGCACCACCGAACCGGACTTGGCGCCCCCGCCGCCGTTCACCGCCCGCACGGTCGTCGCCGCGACGATCGAACTGCTGACCCAGGCGATCTGGCTCGCCACGGAAGAGGCCTACGACCAGGCTCGCGAGGCGGTCCGCCACACCTGGCTGCTCGGCCTGTTCGGGCACGGTGCCATTCCCGCGAGTGCCGGCGGGCGCGCTCTGCGACGGTGAAGCGTTCGCCCGCCGCCCGCACACCGGCGAGGTGACGTTCCGGGACGAGCTGCGTCACGGCTGCTCGAGACGGCTGCCCCGGCGCCAGATCGCGCGGGTGTTCAGCGTGTCGCCGATGGTCGTCGTCGGGTCGCCGTCGACCAGCAGGAGGTCGGCGCGGAGTCCTTCGGCGACGCGTCCGCGGTCGGCGAGGCCGAAGCGGCGGGCCGTGGTCGCCGTCGCGGCGCGCAAGGCCCGCTCGGGCGTCAGGCCGGCCGCCACGAGGTACTGCAGTTCCTGGTGCAGGCTCGCGCCGTGTGCCAGACCGCCGAAGAACGTCTCCGCCATCGACGCGTCGGTGCCGGCCAGGATGTCCACGCCCGCGGCGGCCAGCGCCCCCACCGTCTCCAGGACGTCTTCGAGCTTGCCCTGCGGGTAGCGGCCGTAGCTGGAGCGCAGGGTTTCGTCCCACTTCGCGTCGAGGCGGCGGGCGACGCGGGGGTCGTCGGCGAGGGTGCTGCCGGTGATGCCCGTCATCGACGCGTCGAGGCAGACGCACGGCACGACGAACATCCCCGCCTCGGCGATCAGGTCCACGATCTCGGTGGTGTGCGGCCGGTCCATGAACACGTGGACGACACCGTCGATGCCGGCCTCGGCGGCCATCCGGGTGGCGTCGAGGGTCAGCGTGTGCGCCACCGTGAGGGCGCCGTACTTCTTGGCCTCGGCGACGCCCGCGTCCAGCGTGGCCTGGTCGAGCATCGGCAGCCCGGGGTGTCCCTCGACGCTGCCGTCGTCGATCATGAACTTGATGTAGTCGGACCCGCGCGCCAGGAGCTGCGGGACGAACGCGGCGGCCTGCTCCGGCGTGGTGGAGAACGGCATCAGCGGCATGACCGGCGGCAGGTTCCCGGCCGGCCGGAAGCCCTCCGGCATCAGCTCGCTGGGGTGGCCACCGGGCGGGGTGATGGCGAAACCGGACGACCGGATGTCGGCGACCGTGTCGTCCTCGGTGAGGTGCGCCCGGTTCTCGCGCGTGTTCATGCCCTGCATCTCCAGCTCGGTGGTGACGCCGAACCGCAGGGCCAGCGCCTGGGAGCCGGGCGCGGAGTGGACGTGCGCGTCGATCAGCCCGGGCAGCAGGGTCGCGCCCCGGCCGTCGACGACTTCGGCGCCGTCGGGCACCTCGCCGCCGACCTGGCGGATCTTCCGGCCGTCGAGGACGACGGTCTGCACTCCCAGTGTCTTCTCGCCGTCGAAGACCCGGGCTCCGGTGATGGCGGTGACGGCCATGGTGGCCTCGCTTCCTGATTCGCAGTTACATACCTGATGCTATGCAGTTTAAGACTGGTATGCAAATGCGTCAGGTACTACGATCCGGAGGGTGAGTGGTGAGGAGCACCTGCTGGACCAGATCGGCCCGGCCCTGTCGCGGCTGCGCCGGCGCACCCCGGCCTCGGGTCGCGACCTGTCGCGCAACCTGGTGCTGAACGTGGTCGCGGACGCGCCGGACGAGATGACCGTCGGGGGACTGGCCGCCGAGATGGGCGTCGCGCAGCCGGTGGCCAGCCGGACGGTCGCGGCCTGCATCGCCGACGGCCTGCTGCGGCGGGCCGCGTCCCAGGCCGACGGCCGCCGCACGGTGCTCGAGCTCACCGAACGCGGCGACGCAGAGCGGGCCCGGTTCGCGGCCGAGCAGCGCGCGGCGTTCGAAGACATCACGGCCGAGTGGTCGCCGGAGGACCGCGCCCGGTTCGCGCGGCTGCTGGTCCGGTACACCACGGACGCCGGCGTGTGGTCCCGGCGGCAGCGCGGGTGAGCCGGCCGGGACGTAGTTCGTCCTCCAGGCCGCGAAGGACCGCGCTGACCCGGAGGGCTGGCCGCGCCCCCGCTTGACCGCGGCCAGACCTCCGGAACGGTGCGGCTATCGCGTGAACGTGAACCAGTTGATGTTCACGAAGTCCGCCGAGCCGCCCCCGAACGTCAGGTAGACGTCGTGGACTCCGGTCGCCGCGCCGGTGATGTTCGCCGGCACCGTCTGCCACTGCTGCCAGCCGCCGTTGTTCGCGAAGTCGATCTCCGCGAGCACCGGGCCCGACGTGCTGTCCAGGCGGGCCAGGATCGCGCCGCTCACCCCGGCCGCCGCGCCGGAGGCCAGGCGGGCCAGGAACTGGCGCGGCGAGCTGGAACCGAAGTCGATGCCGCTGTACTTCAGCCAGTCGCCGGCGGCGATCCAGCCGACGTCGGTGCCCCCTTCGCTGCACGCTTCGTTCTGCGTGCCGCTCTGGGCGCTGAAGGACTCCGCCTGGATCGTCGAGTAGGCACTGGTTCCCCCGGGCGGGGGAGTCGTGCCGCCGCCCGCGCCCGGGCCGAGCGCGACCGTCCAGGACGTCGGCGCCGGGTCCTGGAGGTGGCCGTCGACCGGCTGGGCGCCCGTCGGGCCGACGTCGTCGTACGGGAAGGCGTAGCCGATCGTCGCGTGCTGGTGGACCAGCCGCGCGTAGTGGTTCGTCGTGGCGTCCTTGTAGTAGTTGGCGGGTGCGACGCCGTCGGGCTGGTTGTTGCCGCCGCCGACGAGCAGGCTGCTGCGGTTGAGCGCGGCGGCGAGGCGGGCGGCGATCGCGCCGCGCGCGTCCCCGCCGGAGTTGTACAGCGGCCCGCTCGCGCAGCCGAAGATGTCGATCGCGCTCGGCTTGGTGAACGGCACGCCGTTGGTGTTGAGCCCGGCGAACACGATCGCGTCACCGCTGACCGTGCCCGTGTAGGAGCCGATGCTGCCCTGGCCGTTGATCGTCAGCGGCGTCGAGCGGTAGTGGTCCCAGACGGCGTTCAGGTAGTTCGTCCAGTAGCCGCCGAAGTCGGTCGGGGAATGGCCGGGCGCGAGCACTCGCACCACCTTGCCGGACGCGTCGGTGACGACCAGCCGGTCCCACGGCGCCCCGTCGGTGGTGTGCTGGGCGCGCAGCCCGTCCGCGATCGCCCCGAGCGCGCCGTCCGGCAGCGGGCTGACCGACTGCGCGCCGGCCGCTCCCGTCGTGGCCATCGACACCGGCAGCGCCACCATGTCGACGTAGCTGATGTTCGCGTAGAGGTTCGCGCTGTTGTAGGTGAACTCGCAGAACGTCCAGTTCGTCTGCCAGTTCGGGTCGGAACTGGTGAAGCCGGGCTGGACGAGCCCGGGTCCCGGGTTGACGAAGAACTGGATCTTCTTGTCCGCCGAGAACCACACCCGGCCGCCGATGATGTAGTCGTGCAGCGTCACCGTGACCTGGGAACCCGAGCCGCCCAGCGGGATGGCGTAGTCCGGGATCGGCGTCACCGGCGAGGACGGGTTGGGCAGCCGGTGGAACTGGCCGTCGGCCGTCACGAAGCCGGGCCAGCCGGAGGTGTCCGCGCCGCTGACGTAGGCGTAGACGGTTCCGTTGCCGGAATTGTTCTTCAGCGTCAACGGCAGTGCCGCCGCGGCCCGCGCTTTCGGCGCGGTGACGGCGGACCACAACGGCGCGCTGGTCACCGCGGCCGCGAGGCCGGCGATGACGAAGGTACGCCTGGACAACATGGCGCCTCCTCGGAGAGGGCGGCGACGTGCGTGGCGGCGACACGTGTCCGCGGGGGTGGGGTCGCCGAACGCTAGGTACGCCGTGCCGGAATGGTCAAGACCACCTGGTCAGGTGGGGTACGAGCGGCCGCCGAGCCTGCCCTCGCGTACAGGCTCGGCATTCGGAGCAATGCTTCGGTGTCCACCCCGAACACCGGGAATCGCAATTCGGAAGATGCTTTCTACTCCATTCGTGGACTACTCATCGGAGACGATCAACTTAGGTTGTCAGCGGCAGCGACCTTTTCCGCTAGCCGTACCACGGCCTGGACCGGTTAGCTGATCACGGGAGCGCGCCGCGCGGGCGGCGCGCGCACAGGGGAGGGGAAACCGATGATCGATGCCACGCCGCCGTAGCGGCTGAAGACCCGGCGGGAGCACTCCCCCCTCCCGCCTGCGAGGTACGACGTCCGGTGCGCCCAGCCCCCAGTACGGTGCGCCGGACGTCGTGCCGCATGCGCGAAGAAGAAGAGTGACCGTCCACAGGGGACGGAGAAGCGTCAGACGCCGGCCGTGGCCTTGAGGTGCCGGCGGGCGCTCTCGGCCAGTTCGTCGATGTTGCGGTCCAGCAACGACTTCAGGTAGCCGGGGCCGATGCCGAAGTCGTCGAACCCGGTGACCAGCGCGCGCAGCTTCTCGATCCGCACGTCGCCGCGCTTGGCCGGCATCTCGACCAGCTTGCGCTCGGCGCGCGTGCCGAGGCGTTCCTCCAGGCCGTCGACGATGTCCTCGATGGCTTCCGACCGCCCGGACGCCACGTTGACGACCTCGTCCCGGATGCCCTGGCCGAGCAGCGAGTCGATCATCAGCATCATGTCGCCGACGTCGAGCAGGTCGCGGGAGACCCCGGAGTGCAGCGTGACCTCACCCGAGAGCAGCTGGCGGGTCAGGGACGGCAGCAGCTGGTGCGACGACTGTCCCGGCCCGACGATGTGCGACAGCCGCAGGACGAGCCACCGCGCGCCCGACAGCGCGCAGACGTGTTCGAGGCACAGCTTGTGGCGGCCGTAGGGCGTGAGCGGGAAGACCGCGCCGCCCTCGCTGCCGACCGACTGGTCGGCGCCGTACATGCCGGTCGAGGCGGTCGACAGGAAGATCACCGTGCGCCCGTCGGCCCGGCAGCGGTTGACGACGTCGTAGACGAGCGTGGACTCGCGCTGGAACGCCGACACGTCGTTGACGAGCACGGTCGACACGCCCGCCGCGATGAGCGTGACGTCCGGGTACCGGTCGCCGAAGTGCTGCCGGGTGTGGTGCGCGATGAAGCCGTTTCCGATGATCTCCATCAGCGGGTCACCGTCCGCTCGTCGGACACTCCGGCCGCGTTCGAGAACACTTCGTCCGCGAGCCGCGCGGTGTCCACGGAAGAGGAGAGCCAAGCCGCTTCGGACTCGTCGCGCCCGGCCAGCGCGGCGACGGCGAACGAGCGCAGCGACAGCTCGAACTGGTGTGCCGGGGGCAGCCAGAGCTCCTCGACGTGGTCCTGTTCTTCGATGCGCAGCACCGGTTGCCGCCCCGGCGGCGGGGTGAAGGCCCGATCCAGCGACAGCGACGCGGCGCTGCCCCACAGTTCGTACCGCGAGCGGTAGCTGTGCTGGAAACCGAAGTCGAGGGACGCGGTGACCCCGCTCGCCGACGTCAGCAGCGCGTGCCCGGCGACGTCCACGCCGCCTTCGTCGAACCGCAGGGTGGCGCCGGTGACCCGGAGATCGGGGCCCAGCAGGAAAAGCGCCGCGCGCAGCGGGTACACCCCGACGTCGAGCAGGGCGCCGCCGCCGAGCGACGGCTGGTAGCGGATGTCGTCGGCGGGCAGCGGCGGGATCCCGAACGACGCGGTGAACGTCCGGAGCTCGCCGAGGCGGCCGGCGTCGAGCAGGTCGCGCACCCGCGTGTGCTGGGGGTGGTGGATGAACGTGAAGTTCTCGCGCAGCACCAGGTTCTGCTTCGTGGCCAGCTCGGCGAGATCCACGGCCTGCTCGAGGTTGAGCGTGAGCGGCTTCTCGCACAGCACGTGCTTCCCGGCCAGCAAGGCCTTCCTGGTCCACTCGTGGTGCAGGCTTGTCGGCAGGGAGACGTACACCGCGTCGACGTCGCCGCTGTCCAGCAGCTCGTCGTAGGTCATGGCGGCGGTGTGGAAGCGGCCGGCGAACTCCGCGGCCTTCTCCGGCGAGCGGGCCGCGACGGCGGTCAGCGCCAGCTCGCCGACGGCGGCCGCGGCGGGCAGCGTGCGCCGCGCGGCGATCGACGAGCAGCCCAGCGCGCCGAGCCGCAGGACCCGGCTCACCGCAGCCCCCGCAGGCACGCGATCAGGCTGCGGGCCTGCACGTTGACGTAGTGGCTGTGCCGCAGCAGCTCGTTGAGCTGGTTCAGGGTGAGCCACCGGAAGTCGGCGAGCCCGGCGTCCGGGAAGTCCGCGGGCACCTCGATGATCTGGTAGTCGCTGTACGCGTGGTGGAACCGGCCGCCCTCTTCGGAAAGCTGGGCGGAGAACAGCACTTGGTCGTCGCGTCTGCCCAGCACCATGTCGAGGAACGGCGGGCGGTCCGCGGCCGGGGTGAGCACGTAGTTGTCGGGGGTGCACTGCACGGTCGGCGCGAGCTCGACCACGTCGAGGTAGCCGGGTTCGACCCGCGCGTTGAGCAGCGCGTGCAGCACCCCGTCGACGCGTTTCACCAGCAGGGCCACCACACCCGCGCCGTGCGGCCGGACCAGCGGCTGCGTCCACTGCGCGACTTCGCGTCCGTTCGTGGTGATGTCGACGGCGATGATGCTGAAGAACAGGCCGAGCTCGTGCGAGATCTCGGCCGGGGTCCGCACCCAGTTCGCGACCTCGCCGAGGGGGAGCGGGCTGGTGCGCACGACGTGCTGGGCCTGGCGCGAGGTGATCCAGCTGAGCACCTCGGTGCGGGTGTGCAGGCTGCCGGTGGGCTGGGCCGACGATCGCGCGACCGCCGCGGCGAGGTCGCTCACGGCGTCGGCCTCGTGGCCCTCGAGCCCGGCGGGCATGCAGGACAGCACCGTGCGGGCGTCCATGTTGACCAGGTTGTCCTGCTTGAGCAGCTCGTGCAGCTGGCCGAGGGTGAGCCAGCGGAAGTCGTCGGGCAGGTCGTCCTCGCCGGCGAACTCCGCGGCCTCGACGATCATGTTCCGGTTGCGCTTGCGGTAGAACCAGGAGCCCTGCTCGGACTGCAGGACGTCGGCCAGCACGGTTTCCGGGTCCGGGTCGCGGAAGTGGTCCAGGTAGGGGACCGGCCGGCCGCCGTGCACGCGCGTGTAGTTGCTCTTGGTCGCCTGGACCGTCGGCGAGACCTGGACGCCGTTGACGTTGCCCGGCTCGGACTTCGCCTGCATCAGGCAGTGCAGGACGCCGTCGATCTCCTTGACGAGGATGCCCAGGATACCGATTTCCGGCTGGTTGATGATCGGCTGCGACCAGTGGGTGACCGGGCCGTGGTCGGTGTCGACCGCCAGCCCTTCGACACCGAAGAAGCGTCCGCTTTCGTGCCGCAGGTTCCCGGATCCGGCGTCGAAACCCCACTGCCGGAGCTCGCCGAACTCGATCCGCTTCACCTCGTGGCGGTGCGCGAGGTTGCGGTCCTCGATCCACTTGGCCACCACGGCGTTCGGCGTCGCGACGCCGTCGGTGGCGGCCGCGGACCTGGCGAGCCGGTGTGGCAACGTCACGTCCGGTTTGCGGAGCAAGCCGGTTCCAGTGTGACGCTCCATGGATTTTCACCTCGCGTGGCCGGCGGACGGGACATCCCTATTTGTAGCGAGGAGAAACTAGGAGGAATGCTGGTCTTTCCGGCGGCGCCGGGGGGACACTAGGCGATTCATTGGATTCCCTGTGCACGGCCCGGTGGGCGCTCCCGGCCGACCTAGGGTGACCGGCGTGGACGTCTCCGGCGGGCATGTCGCCTTCTTCGGTTTTCCGGGCTTCGGGCACATCCGGCCGACGCTGCCGGTCGTGCGCGAGCTGCTTTCGCGCGGGCACGACGTGACGTACGTCGTCGCCGAACGCTTCGCCGGCGTGGTCGCGGAGACCGGCGCGAGAGTGGTGCCCTACCCGTCCGCCTTCCCGGAGTCGATGCCGGACGTCCACACCGCCGACGACCTCGCCGCGGTCCTCGCGCACTACCTCGACGAGGCCTACGCCCCGCTCGCCACCGCGTGGCCGGAGTTCGCGGACCGCCCGGTCGACCTCGTCGTCGAAGATGTGCTGAGCACCGACGTCGGCGGGCTGGTCGCGCGGCGCGCCGGATGTGGCGTCGTCCGGCTGTTCGCCGGGTTCGGCGGCAACGACGAGGTTCCCCTCAACGGCAGCGAAACCGAGCTCGAAGGCCCGCCACTGGATCCCGCGCACCCCGCGCTGGCGGCCTGCGGCGAGCGCGTCACGGCGCTGCTCGGGAAGCTCGGCCTGGACGCCCCGCCGGACTTCCCGCCCGGGGGCGGGGAAGTCGTGGCGAACCTCGTGTTCGTGCCCCGCGCCTTCCAGTTCCGCCCGGAGTGCTTCGGCGACGACTTCGTCTTCGTCGGCCCGACCGGCGACGACGGTGCGGCCGCGGACAGCTGGGCCGCGCCCGGCGCGGACGTTCCCGTCGTGCTGGTGTCGCTGGGCACCTCGTCCAACAGCAACCCCGGGTTCTTCACCGCGTGCGGGCAGGCGTTCGCGGGCACCGGCTGGCGGGTCGTGATGACCACCGCCGGGCACGTCGGCGACGACGTCGCGGCGGCCATGCCCGACAACGTCGAGCTGCACTCCTGGCTCGACCACCGCGCGGTCCTCCCGCACACCGACGTCGTCGTCTGCCAGGCCGGGACGGGCTCCCTGATGGACGCGTTCGGCCACGGCGTCCCCGTGGTCGCCGTGCCGCAGCGCCCGGAGGCGCGGGTGACCGCGCGGCAGGTCGAGCGGCTGGGGCTGGGCCGCGCCCTGCTCGACGACGTGACCGGGGACGACGTGCGCGACGCCGTCCTGGCCGTCGCCGCCGACGCCGCCGTGGCGGCCGAGGTCGCGCGGATGCGGGCGGCCATCAAGGCGTCCGGGGGCGCGAAACGGGCGGCGGACGTGCTCGAACGGGCCGTGCGAGCCACCCATGGGGAGCGGGCATGAGCGACGACGACAAGCTGCGCGGGTACCTCAAGAAGGTCACCGCGGACCTGTACCGGACGCGCGAGCGGCTGCGTGACGCCGAGGACCGGGAGCACGAGCCCATCGCGATCGTGGGGATGAGCTGCCGGTTCCCCGGTGGTGTCCGCTCGCCGGAGGACCTCTGGGACGTCGTGGCCTCGGGCCGTGACGCGATCTCGGGATTCCCCGTCAACCGCGGCTGGGACCTCGACGCGCTCTACGACCCCGACCCGGACCGTGCCGGGACGTGCTACACGCGTCAAGGCGGCTTCCTGCACGACGCGGACGAGTTCGATCCGGAGTTCTTCGGCATCTCCCCGCGCGAGGCGCAGACGATCGATCCGCAGCAGCGGCTCCTGCTCGAAACGGCCTGGGAGGCCTTCGAACGCGGGGGGATCGACCCGGCGTCGCTGCGCGGCAGCAGTACCGGCGTGTTCGCCGGGGTGATGTACAACGACTACGCGACGCGCCTGACCGACCTGCCCGCGAGCCTCGAAGGCTACGTGGGCAACGGAAGTGCCGCGAGCATCGCCTCCGGCCGGGTGGCCTACACCTTCGGGCTCGAGGGCCCGGCGGTCACCGTCGACACCGCGTGCTCGTCGTCGCTCGTGGCGCTGCACTGGGCCGCGCAGGCGCTGCGGCGCGGCGACTGCTCGCTGGCGCTGGCCGGTGGCGTCGCGGTGATGTCGACGCCGGTGACGTTCATCGGGTTCAGCCGGCAGCGCGGCCTCTCACCGGACGGCCGGTGCCGCTCGTACGCCGACGCCGCCGACGGCACGGGCTGGGGCGAGGGTGCCGGGTTCCTGTTGCTGGAAAGGCTTTCCGACGCCCAGCGCAACGGCCATCCGGTGCTCGCGGTGGTGCGCGGATCGGCCGTCAACTCCGACGGTGCGAGCAGCGGGCTCACCGCGCCGAACGGGCCTTCGCAGCAGCGCGTCATCCGCGCCGCGCTCGCCGACGCCGGGCTGTCCGCCGCGGACGTCGACGTCGTCGAAGGCCACGGCACCGGGACCACACTGGGCGACCCGATCGAGGCGCAGGCACTGCTGGCGACGTACGGCCGCGAACGTGCCGGCGGGGCGCCGCTGAGGCTGGGCTCCGCGAAGTCGAACTTCGGCCACACCCAGGCCGCGGCCGGGGTCGGCGGCGTCATCAAGATGGTCATGGCGCTGCGCAACGAGCTGCTGCCGCGCACGCTGCACGCCGAGGTTCCGTCGTCCAAAGTGGACTGGGACGCGGGTGCGGTCGAGCTGCTGCAGGAGGCCGTCGCGTGGCCGGCGGGCGAGCGGCCGCGTCGCGCCGGGGTCTCGTCGTTCGGCGTGAGCGGCACCAACGCGCACACGATCATCGAGCAGGCACCCGCCCTTGAACCCGCTGAGTCCGGAGGCACTGCCGGGCTGGTCCCCGCGGTGTTGTCGGCGAAGAGCCCGGAAGCCTTGCGTGAGCAGGCCGCCCGGTTGCTGTCGCAGGTGGACGGACACCGGCCGGTCGACGTCGCCTACTCGCTGGCCACGACGCGGGCCGCGTTCGAGCACCGGGCCGTCGTGCTGGCGGAGACCGCCGAGGAACTGAAGCAGGGGCTCAGCGAGCTGGCGTCCGTCGGCGAAACCACGCCGGGCAAGACGGCTTACGTGTTCGCGGGCCAGGGAGCGCAGCAGCCGGGCATGGGCCGCGAGCTGTACGCGGCCTTCCCCGTCTTCGCCGAAGCCTTCGACGAGGTCTGCGCGGGCTTCGCCGGACTGCGCGAGCTGATCTTCGAGGGCGGCGACCTGGATCGCACCGAGGTGACCCAGCCCGCCCTGTTCGCCGTGGAGGTCGCGCTCTTCCGCCTGCTGGAGTCGTGGGGACTGACCCCGGACTTCGTCATGGGGCACTCGATCGGCGAGCTGGCCGCGGCGCACGTCGCCGGGGTGTTCTCGCTGGCCGACGCGTGCCGCCTGGTCGCCGCGCGGGCGCGGCTCATGCAGTCGGTGCCCGAGGCCGGCGCGATGGCCGCCCTGCGCGCCACCGAGGAGCAGGTCCGGCCGCTGCTGGGCGAGCGTGTCGCCCTCGCGGCGGTCAACGGGCCCGAGGCCGTGGTCGTCTCCGGTGACGTCGATGCCGTCGAGGAGATCGCCGCGCGGTTCGCCGGGTCGAAGCGGCTGCGGGTCAGCCACGCGTTCCACTCGTCGCACATGGACCCGATCCTGGACGCGTTCCGCGCGGTCGCCGAGACCGTTTCCTATGCGGCGCCGAGGATTCCCGTGGTGTCCAACGTGACCGGTGAGCTGTCGGACGTCGCGTCCGCCGCGTACTGGGTCGACCACGTCCGCGCCACCGTCCGGTTCCACGACGGCATGCGCTGGCTCGCCGAGAACCGCGTGACCCGGTTCGTGACACCCGGGCCGGGCGGCGCGGCCGCCGCGATGGCCGGGGACTGCGTACCGGACGCGGTCGTGGTGCCGTTGCTGCGCCGGGACCGCGACGAGGTGCGCACCTTCACCGAAGCCGTCGGACGGATGCACATCGCCGGGTTCTCCCCGGACTGGGCGGCCGTGTTCGCCGGCCGCGGCGGGCGGGTCGTCGACCTGCCGACCTACGCCTTCCAGCGGGAGCGCTACTGGCTCGACGGGCAGCACGCCGTCAAGCCGGCCGGTGCCCTGTACCGCGTCGAGCAGGTCCCGGCGACCGCCACCAGCCCGGCCGTCGACTGGCACGCCTTGGGCTCCGACGTCCCGCCGGTGGTCTACTTCCGGTGCGAGGCCGAAGGGAACGTCGTCGAAGCCGCCCACCGCTTGGCGCGAGAAGCCCTGGAAGTGCTGCAGACCTGGCTGACCGACGACCGTTACGCGAACTCCAAGCTCGTCTTCGTCACCCGGGGGCTTGCCGGTGCCGCGGTGCGGGGACTGGTCCGGTCCGCGCAGGCCGAACACCCCGGCCGGTTCGTCCTGGCCGATGCCGCCGAACTGCCCGCCGCGTTCGCCGTCGAAGAGCCCGAGGCCACCTACGCCGACGGCGAAGTCACCGTGCCCCGGCTCGTCGAGTCCACTTCGGACGACGTCGGCCGCCTCGAAGGCACCGTGCTCGTCACCGGCGGGGCCGGTTCGCTCGGCGGCGAACTCGCCCGGCACCTGGTGCGCGCCCACGACGTGCGCCGGCTCGTCCTCGCCGGCCGTCGGGGACCGGATTCGCCTGGCGCACAGGAACTTCAGGCCGAGCTGGCGGCCGAAGGCGCCGAAGTCGTCCTCGCCGCCTGTGATGTCGCCGACCGGGAAGCCCTCGCGGAGCTGCTCGGCGAGATCGGCCCGCTGAGCGCGGTGGTGCACGCCGCCGGGGTACTCGACGACGGTGTCGTCGCCTCGCTGACGCCCGAGCGGCTCGACGCCGTGCTGCGGCCCAAGCTCGACGCGGCCTGGCACCTGCACGAACTCACCGAAGGCCTGTCCGCCTTCGTGCTGTTCTCCTCGGCCGCCGGGGTGCTCGGCGGCGCCGGGCAGGGCAACTACGCGGCGGCCAACACGTTCCTCGACGCGCTCGCCGCGCACCGCCGCGCGCAGGGCCTGCCCGCGGTGTCGCTGGCCTGGGGGCCCTGGGTGCCCGACGGCGGGATGACCGGGCAGCTGACCGACGCCGACGTCGCCCGCATGCGCCAGGGCGGCGTCCGGCCGCTGCCGGCCCGCGACGCATTGCGCCTGTTCGACCGCGCCCTGGCCGGTCCCGACGCGCTGGTCGTGCCGATCGACTTCGCCGTCGGCGACCTGGACACCACCCGGCCGCTGCTCGGCGGCCTGGCCGGGGAACCACCCGCCCCGGCCACGCGGCTCACCGGCGATCCCGCCGCCGCCCTCGACCTGGTCCGCGCCCAGGTGGCCGCGGTACTCGGCCACTCGGCGGCGTCCGTGCGCGCGGACCGGCCGTTCGCCGACCTCGGCTTCGACTCGCTGACCGCGGTCGAGCTGCGCAACGCCCTCGGCTGCGAGACCGGCCTCACCCTGCCCTCGACGCTGGTGTTCGACCACCCGACGCCGCGCGCGCTGGCCGAGCACCTGCTCGGCGCGTCCGCTCTCACACCCGCCGAGCCGACGGCCCGGCCGAGCGACGAGCCGATCGCGATCGTGGCGATGAGCTGCCGTTTTCCCGGCGGGGTTCGCACGCCCGAACAGCTGTGGGAACTCCTCGAAGCCGGGCGGGACGTCATCTCGCCGTTCCCCGGCGACCGCGGCTGGGACCTCGACACGCTCTACCACCCGGACCCCGACCACCCCGGCACCTGCTACACGCGCGAAGGCGGCTTCCTCGACGACGCGGCCGGGTTCGACCCGGAGTTCTTCGAGGTTTCGCCACGCGAAGCCGTCGCCATGGACCCGCAGCAGCGGCTGCTGCTGGAGACGTCCTGGGAAGCCTTCGAACGCGCCGGGATCGACCCGTCGGCGCTGCGCGGCAGCCGCACCGGCGTCTTCGCCGGGACCAACGGCCAGGACTACTCGTCGCTGCTGCGGGATTCGGCGGACGACGTCGCCGGGCACCTCGGCACCGGCAACGCGGCCAGCGTGCTGTCCGGCCGCGTCTCCTACACCTTCGGGCTCGAAGGCCCGGCCGTCACCGTCGACACGGCGTGCTCGTCTTCGCTGGTCGCGCTGCACCTCGCGGCGCAGTCACTGCGGTCCGGCGAGTGCTCGCTGGCGCTGGCCGGCGGCGTCACCGTCATGTCCACGCCCGCCGGGTTCGTCGAGTTCAGCCGGCAGCGCGGGCTGGCCGAGGACGGCCGCTGCAAGGCCTTCGGCGACGCCGCCGACGGCACCGGCTGGTCGGAGGGCGCCGGGATCCTGCTGCTGGAAAGGCTTTCCGACGCCCGGCGCAACGGCCGGCGCGTGCTGGCGGTGCTGCGCGGGTCGGCGGTGAACCAGGACGGCTCGAGCAACGGGCTCACCGCGCCGAACGGCCCTTCGCAGCAACGCGTCATCCGCGCCGCGCTCGCCGACGCCGGCCTCGCACCGTCCGATGTGGACGCCGTCGAAGCGCACGGCACCGGCACGCGGCTCGGTGACCCGATCGAGGCCCAGGCGCTGCTCGCCACCTACGGGCAGGACCGCGAGCGTCCCCTGTGGCTCGGCGCGATCAAGTCGAACCTCGGGCACACCCAGGCCGCCGCCGGGGTCGCCGGGGTGCTCAAGATGGTGCTCTCGCTCGACCACGAGGTGCTGCCGCGCACGCTGCACGCCGACGTCCCGTCGGAGCGGGTCGACTGGACCGCCGGGGACGTCCGGCTGCTGACCGAGCCGGTCGCCTGGCCCGCCGATGGCCACCCGCGCCGGGCCGCCGTGTCGGCGTTCGGCTTCAGCGGGACCAACGCGCACGTCGTCCTGGAGGAAGCGCCGGTCACCAGCGCGTCCACTGTAGACAAATCGGCCATGCCGCTGTGGCCGCTCTCCGGCCACACCGAGGCGGCGTTGCCGGCGCAGGCCGCCGCGCTGCTTCCCCTGGTGGGCGAAGACCTCGACGCCATCGGTTCCGCCTTGGCCGCCCGTACGGCGTTCGACCACCGTGCGGTGGTGTTCGCGCCCGACCGGGATTCCGCGCTGCGGAACCTGCGGCTGCTGGCCGAGGGCGGGGAAGGTCCCGGCGTCGTGCGTGGCCGCGTCGCCGGCGAGGGCCGCTCCGCGTTCCTGTTCACCGGCCAGGGCGCCCAGCGCGCGGGCATGGGGCTCGCTCTGTGCGCGGAGTTCCCGGTCTTCGCCGACGCCTTCGACGCGGCCTGCGCGCGGTTCGACCTCCCCTTGCGCGAGGTGATCGCCGAGGGCGGCGAGCGGCTCGACCAGACCCGGTTCACCCAGCCCGCGCTGTTCGCGTTCGAGGTCGCGTTGTTCCGCCTGCTGGAGTCGTGGGGGCTGACGCCGGACTTCGTCATGGGTCACTCGATCGGCGAGCTGGCGGCCGCGCACGTGGCTGGCGTGCTGACCTTGGCCGACGCCTGCACCCTGGTCGCCGCGCGCGGCCGGCTCATGCAGGAGCTGCCCGCGACCGGCGCGATGGTGGCGGTGCGGGCGACCGAGGACGAGGTCCGGCCGCTGCTCACCGCGTCAACGGGGATCGCCGCCGTCAACGGGCCCGCGTCGGTCGTCGTGTCCGGTGTGGAGGACGACGTGCTCGGCATCGCCGCACACTTCACGCGGCTGGGCCGGGAGACCAAGCGGCTACGCACCAGCCACGCGTTCCACTCCCCGTTGATGGACCCGATGCTCGCGCGGTTCGGCGAGGTCGCCGCCGGTCTGTCCTATCGGGACCCGAAGATCGGCCTGGTCTCGAACCTCACCGGCCGGCTCGTCACCGCCACCGGGCCGGAGCACTGGGTCCGGCACGTGCGCGACGCGGTCCGGTTCGCCGAGGGCGTCAGCCTGCTCGCGTCCCGCGGTGTCACCCGGTTCGTCGAGGTCGGCCCGGACGCCGTGCTCTCGGCCATGGTCGGCGACTGCGTCGAGGACGCCGTGTTCGCGACGGCGACCCAGCGCCGGAAGCGGCCGGACGTCGAGGCCCTGCTGACCGCGCTGGCCGAGGCCCATGCCCACGGGTTCTCCCCGGACTGGGCCGCGCTGCACCCCGGCCGCGGCCGGGTCGAGCTGCCCACTTACCCCTTCCAGCGCCGCCGGTTCTGGCCCGGGACGCCCGGACGCGCCGGTGACGTCGCGACGGCGGGACTCGCGGCCAGCCCCCACCCGTTCCTCGGCGCGACCGCCGAGCTGGCCGGGTCCGCCGGCTTCCTCGGCACCGGCCGGCTTTCCCTGCGGACGCACCCGTGGCTCGCCGACCACGGCATCGGCGGTTCGGTGCTGTTCCCCGGGACGGCGTTCGTCGAGCTCGCCGTCGACGCGGGTGACCGCGCCGGCCGCACGCAGCTCGAGGAGCTGACGCTCGGGGCGCCGCTGGTGCTGCCCGCGACCGGGGGCGTCCGGCTCCAGGTCCTGACCGGCGCGCCGGACGAGTCGGGGGCCTGCCCGCTGACCATCCACTCGCGCCCCGAGGACGCGGCTCCCGGCAGCCCGTGGACACTGCACGCGAGCGGCGTGCTGACGCCGGGGCTTCCCGCGCGCGGCGAGGGCCTCGCCGAGTGGCCGCCGCCGGGCGCGGAAACCCTTGATACGGAGGGACTCTACGACCGGCTCGCGGAGAGCGGGTTCGGCTACGGGCCCGTGTTCCAGGGCCTGCGGCGAGCCTGGCGGCACGGCGAGGACGTCTACGCCGAGGTCGAGTTGCCCGAGGATGCCGAAGGGGCGTTCGGACTGCACCCCGCACTGCTCGACGCGGTGCTGCACGCGGCGGCGTTCCTGCCGTTCGCGCCCGCCCCGAACGGGCGGTTGCCGTTCTCCTGGCGCGGCGTTTCCCTGCACGCCGAGGGTGCGCGCGGCCTGCGGGTGCGGCTCACCAAGACCGGCGCGGAATCGCTGGCGATCGCGATCGCCGACTCCGCCGGGCACGCCGTCGCGACCGTGGATTCCCTGGTCCTGCGGGAGTTCTCGCCGGACCAGCTCGCGGCCCGGCCGGACGCGCTGTACCGGCTCACCTGGCCCGTCCACGACGGCGACGCGGTGAACCCGTCGTGGGCGATGGTCGATTCGCTCGCCGAAATCACCGACGTCCCGGACGTCGTCGTGCTGCCCTTCGCGACGCGGCCGGTGCGGGAGGCCACGCACGATGTGCTGGCCCTCGTCCAAACGTGGCTCGCGGAGGATCGCTTCGCCACGGCGAAGCTCGCGCTGCTGACTTCCGGCGCGGTCGTCACCGAAGACGGCGACGGACGGCCCGATCCCGCGCTCGCCGCGGTCTGGGGCCTGGTGCGCTCGGCGCAGTCGGAGCACCCGGGCCGGTTCGCCCTGGTCGACTCCGACGGCTCCGCGGAAGTCGCCGAGGCCTTGGCCGCGGGGGAGAACCAGGTCGCGGTCCGTTCGGGCGTGGTCCGGGTGGCGCGGCTGGCGAAGGAGACCGACGCGCTCACCGTCCCCGCCGGGGACTGGCGGCTCGACATCGCCGACCGCGGCACGCTCGACGGGCTGACCGTCGTGCCTTGCCCCGAGTTCGCCGAGCCGGTCGCGCCGGGCGCGGTGCGGATCTCGGTGCGCGCCGCCGGCGTGAACTTCCGGGACGTGCTCAACACGCTCGGGATGTACCCGGGCCCGGCCACCTCGCCGGGGCTGGAGGGCGC
Organism: Amycolatopsis camponoti; assembly: GCF_902497555.1. Taxonomy (NCBI): domain Bacteria; kingdom Bacillati; phylum Actinomycetota; class Actinomycetes; order Pseudonocardiales; family Pseudonocardiaceae; genus Amycolatopsis; species Amycolatopsis camponoti. Next base: position 1,642,215 of record NZ_CABVGP010000002.1, read on the forward strand.
CGGAGTCGTCACGGCCGTCGGCGACGGCGTCACCCGGTTCGCACCGGGCGACCGCGTCATGGGCATGTTCGGGGGCGCGTTCGGGCCGGTGGCCGAGGTCGACGAGCGGATGCTCGCCCGGCTGCCCGCCGGGATGTCGTTCGCGCAGGGCGCTTCGGTGCCGGTGGTGTTCCTGACCGCGCTCTACGCCCTGACCGACCTGGGTGACCTGCGGCCCGGCGAGACCGTCCTGGTGCACGCGGCGGCGGGCGGCGTCGGCATGGCCGCGGTGCAGCTCGCGCGGCTGCTCGGCGCCGAGGTCTACGGCACCGCGAGCACCGGCAAGTGGGACACGCTGCGGGCTTCCGGCCTGGCGGACGACCACATCGCGTCGTCGCGGACGCTCGACTTCGAAGCCGAGTTCCGCGCGGCGACCGGCGGACGCGGCGTCGACGTCGTGCTCGACTCGCTCGCCGGCGATTTCGTGGACGCGTCACTGCGGCTGCTGCCGCGAGGTGGCCGGTTCCTGGAGATGGGCAAGACCGACGTGCGCGACGCCGACCGCGTCGCGGCCGACCACCCGGGCGTCCGGTACCAGGCGTTCGACCTGGTCGAGGCCGGGTACGACCGGATCCGCGAGCTGTTCGACCGGCTGCTGGAGTGGTTCGACGCGGGGGTGCTGACGCCGCTGCCGGTCACCACCTGGGACGTCCGGCGCGCGCCCGCCGCGTTCCGGCACGTCAGCCAGGCCAAGCACGTCGGCAAGGTCGTGCTGACCGTGCCCGCGCCGCTCGACCCGGAAGGCACCGTGCTGATCACCGGCGGCACCGGCGGCCTCGGGCGCCTGCTGGCCCGGCACCTCGCGGGGTCCGGCGTCCGGCACCTGCTGCTGGCGAGCCGTCGGGGCCCGGCGGCCGAGGGCGTCGAAGAACTGCGAGCCGAGCTGTCCTCGCTGGGAGCGGAAGCTTCGGTCGTCGCGTGTGACGCGGCGGACCGGGACGCGCTGGCGAAGGTGCTGGCCGAGGTGCCGGGGCAGCACCCGCTGACCGCTGTGGTGCACGCGGCCGGGGTGCTCGACGACGGGCTCGTCGAAGCGCTCACCCCGGAGCGGCTGGACGCCGTGCTGCGGCCGAAGGTTTCCGCGGCGGCGAACCTGGACGAGCTGACGCGGGACCTCGATCTGTCCGCGTTCGTCCTGTTCTCGTCGGCGGCGGGCGTGCTCGGGGCGCCCGGGCAGGGCAACTACGCCGCCGCAAACGCTTTCCTGGACGGGCTCGCCCGGCACCGGCGGTCGGCCGGGCTGCCCGCGCTGGCCCTGGCCTGGGGTCCGTGGCTGCCGACGGGCGGCATGACGGCGAGCCTGTCCGAGGCCGACGTGCGGCGCATGGCGCGCTCCGGGCTGCCGCCGCTGCCGGCGGACCAGGGCCTCGCGCTGTTCGACGCGGGCCTGGGCGCGCCCGACGCGGTGCTCGTGCCGATGCTGGTCGACTCGCGCGTACTGGGCTCGGGGGACGTCCCGGAGCAGCTGCGCGGAGTGGTCCGGACCGCCGTCCGGCGGCGCACGGCCGCCGCGGGCGCGCCGGAGGCCGACCTGCGGCAACGGCTGGCGGGGACGTCCGGCGAGGACCGGCGGCAAGCGCTGGTGGAGCTGGTGTGCGCGCAGGTGGGCGCGGTGCTGGGCTACGGCGGTACCGAGACCGTCGATCCGCAGCGGGTGTTCAAGGAGCTGGGGTTCGACTCGCTGACCGCGGTGGAACTGCGCAACCGGCTCAGCGCGGCGAGCGGGATCCGCCTGCCGGCGACGCTGATCTTCGACTACCCGACCCCGGCGGCGCTGGCAGGTTACGTCGGCGAGGAGCTGTTCCCGGAAACCGCTTCCGAAGCGCCCGAAGGCGACGAGGACGGGGAGATCCGCGCGGCGCTGGCGGCCATCCCGGTCGCCCGGTTCCGCGAGGCGGGGCTGCTGGACGCGCTGCTGAAGCTGAGCGGGCGCGCACCGGCACCGGCGGCCGATGCCGGGGACGACGAGCTGGGCGACCTCGACGTCGACGACCTGGTGCGGATGGCGCTCGGGCCCGACGAGGCGTGAAACGACGCGCCTGAAACGACGCGCCTGAAACGAGAAGCGGCCGCCCTGGTGACCCCCCGACGGGACACCAGGGCGGCCGTTTCGGTCCGCCGGATCAGTTGTTCAGGAAATGAAGAATCGACGCCGTCCCGCGGCCGTCGTTTTCCGTGACGTCGCACTGCGGACGAAGAACAGCAGGCCGACGACGATGGTGACGCCGCCGCCGATCACGCCGATGGTGTGCTCGCCCGCGTTGATGATGATGGCGACCCCGCCCGCGACGAGGATCAGCCCCATGACGAGGGAAACGAACGGACGGCCGCCTTGTTCTTTGGCCATGGGAAACTCCTTGGAACGATGGACGACGAATCTCTTGTGATCGATTCAAGCACACGGCGATCTGCGTTGTGAGTCCTCGAAAGTCGTCTTCGGACCATCGAAAGTTGACATTCCCGAGTTGCCGGTCGCCCAGGGTACTGGGAAGATCACACCCGAACGGGGGTTGCAACTTTGGTTGCGGTGACAAGCGACCTTGTGATCTAGCACGACGGCGGTGGCTGCCGGTTGACTAGTCCTCAGGCACACAGGAACGGATACGGAGCAGGCGCGTGATCACAGCACGAGATCTGACGAAGCGATACGGGGACACGACGGCCGTCAACGGCCTGTCGTTCGAGATCAAGCCCGGCGTCGTGACCGGTTTCCTCGGGCCCAACGGGGCGGGCAAGTCGACCACGATGCGGATGATCCTCGGCCTGGACGCCCCCAGCGGCGGCTCGGTCACGGTCAACGGCAAGGCCTACCGGGACCTGCCCGCGCCGATGCGGGAGGTCGGGGCGCTGCTCGACGCGAAGGCCGTCCACGGCGCGCGCACGGCGTACCGGCACCTGCAGTGGGTGGCCCAGGCCGGCGGCATCCCGCGCAAGCGGGTGGACGAGGTGCTCGACACCGTCGGCCTCACCGACGTCGCGGGCAAGAAGGTCGGCAACTTCTCCCTCGGCATGTACCAGCGGCTCGGCATCGCGACCGCCCTGCTGGGCGACCCGCCGACGCTGCTGTTCGACGAGCCGGTCAACGGCCTCGACCCCGAGGGCATCTACTGGATCAGGACCCTGATGCAGGACCTCGCCGCCGAGGGGCGGACGGTCTTCGTGTCCAGCCACCTGATGAACGAGATGGAAGAAACCGCCGCGCACGTCATCGTGATCGGCCGGGGCGAGCTCATCGCCGACATGCCGATCGCCGACTTCACCCAGCGCAGCGCGCGCAGCCACGTCCACGTGGTTTCGCCGCAGGCCACCGAGCTCGCCGAGGCCCTCGAACGGGCCGGCGGCAAGGTGACGAAGCTGGACGACGGCTCGCTCAACGTCGTCGGCCTGGACTCGCCGGAGATCGGCGACCTCGCGCTGGAGCGGCGGCTCGGGCTGCACGAGCTGACGCCGGTCCGCGCGAGCCTCGAGGCCGCGTTCATGGACCTCACCAAGGACAGCGTGCAGTACCGCTCGCACAACGGCGCGCCGCCGGAGGAGCACAAGGTACTCGAGACGGTGCGGGCGCTCGCGTCGGAAGGGACTGAATAACGTGACCACCGCAACGGCTTCGCTGCCGGAAACGAAGACCTCGCCCGGCCTCGGCAACACGCTCGCCGCGGAGTGGACCAAGCTCAGGTCGGTCCGCTCGACCTGGCTCGTCGTCATCGCCGCGGCGGTCGTCAGCGTCGGGTTCTCCGTGCTGTTCAGCTTCCTGACCGAGCAGGACTACAAGAACCTGCCGGCCGGGCAGACGACGGACTTCGACTCGGCGGGCACCGCCATGGTCGGGATGAACCTCGGCCTGATCCTCATTTCGGTGCTCGGCGTGCTCGCCGTGTCCGGTGAGTACTCGACCGGGATGATGCGGCTCACGCTGGCCATCACCCCGCACCGCGGCCGGGTCCTGATCTCGAAGGCCATCGTCGTCGGGCTGCTGACGTTCGTGCTCGGCACTCTGTTCGCGGCGGCGGCGTTCTTCATCGGCCAGCTCGTCCTCGGCATCAACCCGGCCATCCCGACGCTGGGCCTCGGCGGCCCGGGCGTGCTGCGCAGCCTGCTCGGCTGGGGCGCGGAGTTCGCGGCGTTCGCGCTGCTGGCCCTGTCGTTCGGCGTGATGATGCGCAGCGCGGCGGGCGCGATCGCCACCGCGATCGGCTTCATCTTCGCCCCGGCGATCCTCGGCGCGCTGCTGCCGACGTGGGTCCAGCGCGACATCCTCGCGTACTTCCCGGCGTCGGCGGCGGAGCAGCTGAGCACGGCCCAGCTCAAGACGGACTCGGTGACGTACCTGGGCCCGCTGACCGGCGGCGGCACGCTGCTGACGTGGGTCGCGGTGGCGCTGGTGGTGGCGTTCTCCCTGATGGGCAAGCGCGACTCCGGCTGAGCGGTCTCCCGCGGCAAGAGGTCGTGAGTGAGAAACAGTGTTCTAACCCTGTTTCTCACTCACGACCTTTTTGCTGCGCCGAGGATGCGGTCGGCGGCCGTGACCGCGCCGCCGCCTTCGTGGGTGTGGTCCCGCATGGCCCGCATGCGCGCGCCGATGCCTTCGTCGGCCGCCACCGCCAGGACCGCGTCGCGGATCGACTCCGGCGTCAGGTCCTCCCGGGGCAGGCGCACGCCGAGGCCCAGCTCCACCACCCGTTCGGTGTTGACCTCCTGCTCGCCGTGCATCGGCACCAGGACGAGCGGGGTCCCGCAGTAGAACGCCTCCATCACGCTCCCCATGCCCGCCGACGTCACGAACGCCGACGCGTGCCGCAGCACCGCCGGGTGCGGAACCCATTGGCGTGCCTCGACATTCGGCGGCAACGTGCCCAGCGACGTCGGGTCGACCCCGCCGCCCAGGGTCATCACCAGGTTCCAGGGCAGGTCCGCGAAAGCGCTTGCGCACTGGCGGAAGAAGTCCGGCTGGTCGTTGAACGCCGACGTCCCCAAGGACACCAGGAGCACCGGGTTGCCGTTCGACGGCGGCTCCCAGCCCGTCAGCGGCCGCTGCGGGCCGAAGCACGGGCCGGTGAACGTGTGCCGGTCGTCGAACGTCTCGCCCGCGTACTGGAAGTCGCGGGGGATCAGGACCAGCTTGTGGTCGCGGCCGTCGTCGAGGAACTGCTCCGCCGTCTGTCCCGGCGCCTCGGCCGCCAGCAGGGCGTTCAGATCGGCCAGGAAGTCGTAGGGCTCGTCGTCGTCCACTGTGGACTTCGCGGGGTAGCGAGCTACGTGCGCGGGCAGCGAGTAGTGCTCGTTGGAGGCGAAACACGCCGACAGCTGGACCGTCGGGCACGTGACGTCGTGGGCGAGCACGCGGCCCGCGATCCACATGGTCGAGTCGAAGGCGAGCACGTCGGGCGGGTCGTCCGCCAGCAGCTTCCGCACGGGCTCCAGCGGCGCGAGACAGCTGGACGCGCCGGTCAGCGCGGCCGCGAGGCGGTGGGAACCCGGGTCGTCACCCGGCTCCCGGTAGCCGAGCGGACGAGCGCCGGTCGCGGCGATCCGGTCGGCGAAGGCGCTGCCGGTCGCGACCGTGACCCGGTGGCCGCGCCGGACGAGCTCGCCGAGCACGTCCAGGACGGGGGTCACGTGCCCGTAGCCGGGCAGGGTGCAGAGCACGACGTGTCGGGTCACCTTGCCATGCTCGCACCGCGCATTCTGGGATTTCGCCAGACGTCCCGCCGCTAGCCTCGGGCGCGAACCCTGGTGGAGGTGGGCGGATGGAGTTCGGCTGGACCGCGGACCAGCGGCAGCGCTACGACCGGACGGTGGCCGACACGCGGGCGGCCTTCCCGGCCGCACCCGAGTACGTGTTCAGCCGCGAGAAGTGGGCCCTGCTGGGCAAGTTCGGCGTCCTCGGCGCCAGCGTGCCCGCGAAGCACGGCGGTGGGGGCCTCACCGCGCTCGACACCGCGCGGGTCTTCGAAGCCGCCGGGCGCGGCTGCCCGGACACCGGCCTCGTCTTCGGGGCCGCCGCGCACCTGTTCGCCTGCACGATGCCGATCGTGGACTTCGCCGGTGACTCGCTGCGCGACCGGCTCCTGCCCGGCCTCGCCGCCGGCGACCTGATCGCGGGCAACGCGATGACCGAGCCCGAAGCGGGTTCCGACGTCGGCGCGCTGCGGACCACGGCCACCCCGGTCGACGGCGGGTTCGTGCTCGACGGCGTCAAGAGCTTCGTCAGCAACGGCCCCGTCGCCGACGTCCTGGTCACCTACGCGGTCACCGACCCGGCGGCCGGCCACTGGGGCATCACGGCTTTCGCGCTCGACGCCCACTCGCCGGGGATCACCTTCGGGGAGCCGTTCGCCAAGCTCGGCATGGAAGGCTGCGTGGCCGCCGAGGTCACCTTCACCGGCTGTTTCGTGCCCGCGGACGCCGTGCTCGGCGAACCGGGCCAGGGCTCGGCGATCTTCCAGCACTCGATGGGCTGGGAGCGGGCCTGCCTGTTCGCGCTGTACCTGGGCGTACAGGACCGGCTGATCGAACGCTGCCTGGAGCACGTGCGCGGCCGCCGCCAGTTCGGCAAGCGGCTCGCCGAGTTCCAGTCGGTGTCCAACCGGATCGTCGAGATGAAGCTGCGGGCCGAAAGCGCCCGCCTGCTGCTTTACCGGGCCTGCTGGGCGCTGGACCAGGGCGAAGACGCGACGCTGTTCGCGGCGCTGTCGAAGCTCGCGGTGTCCGAAGGGATGGTGGCGAGCGCGACCGACGCCATCCAGCTGTTCGGCAGCCGCGGTTACCTGCGCGAGCGGGGGATCGAAGCCGCGCTGCGGGACGCGATCGGCGGCACGATCTTCTCCGGCGCCTCCGACGTGCAACGGCAGCTGGTCGCGATGGAACTGGGGATGTGAGCACGGTGGAACTGCTGCACCAGCTGGTCCTCGCCGCCCGCGAGCGCACTCCGGACGCGCCCGCGGTGCACGACGGCGAGACGACCCTGACCTACCGCGAACTCGACGAGCTGGCCGACCGGCAGGCCGCCGGGCTGCACGCGGCCGGCGTCCGCCGCGGCGACCGGGTGCTGATCTGGGCGGAGAAGAGCGTCGAGGTGGTGGCGCTGATGCAGGCGTCGCTGCGGCTGGGCGCGGTGTACGTGCCGGTCGCGCCGTCGAACCCCGTTTCGCGGGTGCGGCTCATCGCCGAGGGCTGCGCGCCCGCGCTGGTCGTCACCGACACGGTGGCCGACTGGGGCGCGCACCCGCCGCCGCTCAGCTCGTTCGCCGCACTGTCCGATGTGGACGGACGGGTGCCGCTCGAGCACGTCGGGCCGGACGAGCCCGCCTACATCCTGTACACGTCCGGCTCGACGGGTGCGCCGAAGGGCGTCCTGATCAGCCACCGCAACGCGCTCGCGTTCGTCGGGTGGGCCGCGGCGGAGACCGGGCTGCGCGCGGACGACCGGCTGGCCAACCACGCGCCGTTCAACTTCGACCTGTCGGTGTTCGACCTGTACGGCGCGTTCCTCGCGGGGGCGTCGGTGGACCTGGCCGGCGCGGACCTGGCGTATTCGCCCGCCGAGCTGACGGACTTCCTGCACAGCCGCGGGATCACGGTCTGGTACTCGGTGCCGTCGGCGCTGCTGCTGATGATGCGCCACGGCGGCCTGCTCGACCGGCCGGCGCCGTCGTCGTTGCGGGTGTGCGTGTTCGCCGGGGAGCCGTTCCCGATCGCGGGGGTGCAGACGCTGCGCCGCGCGTGGCCGGGCGTCCGGCTGTTCAACTGGTACGGGCCGACCGAGACGAACGTCGTGACCAGCTACGAGGTGACGGCCGCGGATCTCTCGCGAACCGGTGCGCTGCCGATCGGGCGGGCGTGTTCGGGTGCGACGCTGACGCTGTCCCCCGACGGCGAGATCGTCGTCGACGGCCCGACGGTGATGCTGGGGTACTGGGGAGCACCACCGCAGCTGGGCGGCTACCACACGGGCGACGTCGGCCGCTACGACGCGGCGGGCGAGCTGGAGTACGCCGGCCGGCGTGACGCGATGGTGAAGCTCCGCGGCCACCGCATCGAGCTGGGCGAGATCGAGACGGCACTGGCCCGCCACCCGGCGGTCGCGGAGGTGGCGGTGGTGGTGGCGGGAGCGGGCATCGACGCCCGCCTGCGCGCGGCGATCGTCGCGCGCCCGGGCGAGCGCGTGACGCTGCTGGGGATGAAGGCCCACTGCGCGGCGCACCTGCCGAAGTACATGATCGTGGACGAGGTGAGCCTGGTGGCGGAGCTGCCCCGCACGGCGAACGGCAAGACGGACCGGGCCAAGCTCGCCGCCGCGCACTGACTTTCCCGCTGTCCCCAGGGGTCGTGAGTGAGAAACTGGGTTAGAACACTGTTTCTCACTCACGACCGCCCCGGTCTGCAGTGGTGGCAGGTCGTGTCTCGACTGCCCGTCGGGTCCCAGCCTTCGCGAAGCAGGATCCTCCGGACCTCGGCGGCCACGGCGCACGGCGAAGTGTGGACGTCCTGCCAGCCGTAGACCAGTCGCGCTCGCCCGGCGAGTTCGGCGGCGTTGTCGCGGCGACGATCCCGGAAGGCCACGCCGCCGGTTGCGTGGGTGGTACGGCCGTCCAGCCGGATCGTGACCGCGGCGCCATGGCCGTCATAGGTCACGTCCTCCCAGAGGGTCTTCCCGTCCACCGCGAACGGCGTTTGCCGGTCACCGCGGGGCAGCCCGTGCTGCTCCTCGACGTTTTCGAGGTACTCGACCTCGAGTGCGGACATCAACCCGTTGCCGATGAGCTCGAGCCCCCGGCGAATGGCTGCCCGATGGCGATACGGTGGTCGCAGCACGAAACAGTCCTGAACGGCTTGCAACGGAAGCGAACTCCGGCTCACCAGATCGACGACGAGCATCGTCGCCTCGCGGGCGGTTCGCTGTGACACAGCGAGGTCGAGGATGGTGTCCGGTCCGCGGGTACGGGGAGGCGTGGTGTCGAGGGTCGTGTGCCGCAAGGCCCGCGAACGATGAACTACGACACTCGGCGGCTGCGAGACAGCTGAGCTGCTGTAGGGCACGGTGATCTCGACCGGCCGGTCGGCGATCGGCAGCAGCCGCCATTCCTCAGCGGCCGTGTGGTGACTGAGCACCGCGTGAGGCCCGCCGTACAGCAGTGCGGCCGACAGAAGCGCGGACCGAGACGGTTCCCCGGTGAAGGCGGCGTAGATGCGGGGAAGTACGCGTTGCCAGCGTCCGGCGGTCAGGTTGGCCAGGACATCGTCCGGGCTATGGCCATGCGCGCGCAGTTGTCGGAGACTGACTACGCCGTGCTGTCGGGACAGCAGCGTGAGCCAGTCGGGTCTGGAAGCGTCGGGTATCCGGTCAGTCGACCAGCGGCAATTCTGGGGCACATCCCGACGATCCCGCGTCTCGGCGTCACTAAAACGCCGCTCGCGAAATCTGTGGATAACCAAGACCGATGTGGATAACTCGCCCTGGGGTCGTGAGTGAGAAACTGGGTTCTAACCCAGTTTCTCACTCACGACCAGCTGCGGCAGACCGCTCTCAGGAGTTGCGGGCGATGACGTAGTGGGTCGGCAGGTTCAGCCCCGAGCCGTCGGCCAGCGTCTCCGTCGTGCGCAGCAGCAGTTCGCCGCCGTCCACGACGGTGAAGCCCGCTACCTCGTACACCGTCTCCAGCTCGGCCTCGCCCGCCGCCGGCTGCAAGCCGATGCCGAAGTAGATCGACACCCTCTCCAGCTTCGGCAGGTCGTTGGCGGGGTCCGCGATCAGCTGCTGCATGTACGTGTAGCTCGCCGGCGTCAGCTCCTGGTTGAACACGCACCCGCGCGCCCCGGCCAGCGCCGCCAGGTTGCGCGCGCACGCCACCCGGCGGTCGACCGGCAGCTGGTGGATCACGCCCGACAGGTAGATGTTCACGTCGCCGTACCGCGAGCGGAACGCCGCCACCGCCGCGTCGTCGAGCACGTCCAGCAGCTCGAACGCGACGTTGTCGCCGCCGTTCTCGACCCGCGCCCGGTTCAGCGCCGCCTCGGCGATGTCGACGCCGACGACCCGGTCGTACAGCCCGGCCAGGTACTTCGTCTGGGTGCCGTTGCCGCAGCCGAGGTCGACCAGCGGGAGCGCCGGGTCGAAGTGGGCCTTGAACAGCTCGGCGTGCGCCGCCGCGCCGTCGGCGGGCTCGCAGTCCCAGAAGGCCGCGCCCGCGCGGTCCGGGAGGTCCTTCCAGTAGGCCTCCCAGACCTGCCCGTCCTTGTTCGCCATCGTCGGCTTCTCCCGCCGGGTCAGTTCTTCGGCCACGGGATTTCCGGGGCCGCGTAGTACTTCACGCCGAGCGCCGTCCAGCGCGGGCCCTGCGCGGCCAGCCGGGACGCGAACGACGTCCAGTCCTTGCTCGCCTGCGGCGACCAGCCGATCTCGGCGATCGCGGGCAGCCGGGGGAAGGCCAGGTAGCGCACGTCGTCGAAGCTGCGCACGGTGTCCGTCCACAAAGGAGCTTCGACGCCGTCGATGTTCGAGTTCAGCGCGCCGGGCACCACCGCCGTCGGGTCCCAGCCGTACGCGGCCTGGACGCTGATGTCGCCCGCCCACTCCAGGCCGATGTCGGCCGGGACGCCGGGGGCGTACTTCATGTCGAGGTAGGTGTAGACGCACGGCGCCATGATCAGCTTCGCGCCCTTTTGGCTCGCTTCGCCGACCTCGTTCTGGGTGCCGTCGTAGATCCAGAACTCGCCGGTCGCGCCCTTCGGCGGGGTCGCGGTGAGCATCTCCGCCCAGCCCAGCAGCTTCTTGCCGTGCTTGGCCACCATCGGCGCGATCTTCGCCATGAACGCGGTGTACTGCGCGTCGTCGAGGTCCTGGATCTCGTCGCCGCCGACGTCGAGGTAGCTGCCCGGGGTGAGCGCCGCGAGCTGGCCGAGCACGTCGCCGATGAATTTGTACGTGATCGGCTTGTCGACGCACAGGTCCGACCGCGGCGCGGGGGTGAGCCCGGTGTAGACGGGCCCGGCGACGCCGTCGCAGTTGAGCTCGGCGTACGACGACAGCGCGGCGCCGAAGTGCGACGGCATGTCGATCTCCGGCACGACCGTGATGTGGCGGCTCTGCGCGTAGGCGACGATGTCGCGGTACTGGTCCTGCGTGTAGAACCCGCCGGCCCCGCCGCCGGAGCCGGTGCTCGCGCCCTTGGCGGTCAGGTTGGGCCAGCCGGTGATCTGCAGCCGCCAGCCCTGGTCGTCGGTCAGGTGCAGGTGCAGGTTGTTGACCTTGTACAGCGCGATGTCGTCGAGGTACTTCTTCACGTCGGCGACCGGCAGGAAGTGCCGCGCCACGTCGAGCATCGCGCCGCGGTAGGGGTAGCGCGGGTAGTCGAGGATGTGGCCGCCGGGGACCGTGAGCGTCCCGCTGAGCGAGGCGGGCAGGAGCTGACGCAGCGTCTGCACGCCGTTGAACAGGCCGGCGGGCTTCGCGGCCCGGATGGTCACTCCGGACGCGGTGCTGTCGAGCTGGTAGCCCTCGGCCCCGACGCGCGGGTCGGCGCCGCCGAGCAGCAGCGAGATCCCGGGCAGCGTCTGGGCGCGGCCGGGGAAGGCGGGGGCGGTGACCACCGGGACCGCGAACCGGGTCGCGGGGCGGAGCAGCCCGGCGAGGTAGTCGCCGACCTGGCGGGCGTCGGTGCCGCCGGAGGTGAACACCACCGTCGCGGGCCCGAGCCGGTAGCGGACGGCCGGGTCCGGCGTCACCGACACCGGGGCGGGCACGATCTGCTGGAGAGTGGACGCGGCCGTAACCGGCTGCGGTGCGGCGCCGGCGGGCACCCCGGGGGCGAGCAGGCCGAGGAGGGAGAGGAACAGCACCCCACGCCTGACACTTCGAGCGGTCATGAGCCGTCCATTGCGGATAGTGGAAGAAAGTGGCCTCTTTCTCTTAATGGCCTGGTGGGGCGCCAGTCCACCCGTTCGGCCGACGTCTGGGGAGACTGCTAAGCCCGGTTGCTCCGCATGCCGGAACAACTAAGGTTGTGGGCCGACAACCTTCCGTCACCGACTGTCAACCTTTGGCCGTTTTTCGCGCGTGTCCGATCCGCCAAGATCGGGTAGTACGCAATGCCAGGCGCGTCCGCCAGGGGGAAATCCGGCCGGACGCGGTGATCCCGGCCCGTACCGACGACCGACACAGAAACGGGTGACCGACATGACCGAGACGCCGACCGCCGTCCACTACCGCGCGTACCTGCTCGCTTACGACCTGGAGAAGGAAGACCTCTACGACCGCACCCGCACGGCGTTCCTGACCCGCGCCGGAGTGCTCACGGAGCTGGCGTTGCGCGGCAACATCGCCGACGACGACGGCGACGCCGTGCTGGTCAAGTCCGACCCGACGGGCGACCCGGTGCTCGACCGGGTGCTGGCGCAGATCGGCAACGAGAAGCGCAGCTGGAAGTCGTGGCTGCGGCACGACTACAAGGAGACCCTCGACGCGATCGAGGAGCAGCTCGTCGAGCAGAAGCTGCTGACGGTCGAGGAGAAGAAGGTCCTGGGCCTGGTCCCGAAGACCCACGTGACCGTCACCGACCCGGCGCTGGCCAAGGCGCTGCAGGAGCACGCGGTCGAGGTGCTGCACGGGTCTACCCCGGCTTCGCAGGTCGGTGCGGATGATGCCGCGCTCGTCGCGCTGGCGGCCGCTGGGACGGTGCCGAGTGTTGTGACGCGCAAGGAGAGCAAGGGCGAGTATAAGGAGCGCATCGAGGAGCTGACCGACCGGGTGGGCGAGGTGGCGCCTGGGTTGGAGAAGGCGCTGCGCGGTATTCGGTTGACGATGATCGCTGCTCAGGGCGGTCTCGGCTTCAGCGGCTGACGGGCACCCCGAAGCCCCATTGTGACTACGGCCGTGTTCTGGCTTCGGATCGGGGTGCAGGGGGGAGTCTGGGTTCACGCACGGAAGGGCCGGGGCCTCGCGGCCACCGGCCCTTCCGCTTCTTCACCCCTGGGAGGGGTCAACCGAGTGCGGGCATGACCTTGTCCGCGAACAGGTTCAGCGTGCGGGACATCGTCTCGTACGACTGGCCGCCGAAGTCGAGGTTCCACAGGATCACGTCCGGGCCCAGTACGTCGCGGACCTCTTCGATGCGGCCCAGCACCGTGTCCGGTGAGCCCACTACGGCCTTGGCCTCCAGCCCGTCGGTCTCCAGGTCGAAGCTCGCCATCTGGCGGGCCATCGCCGTGTAGCCCTCGTACGCCGGCGACTCCACGTTGTGCCAGGACAGGATCGCTTCCTTGAACGCGTTGAACGACTTCACCATGAACGGCACCGCCAGGTCGCGCGCCTCTTCGTCGGTGTCGGCGATCAGCAGGGGGATGCTCACCGCGAACTTCGGCTTGCGGCCGGAATCTCCGTGGTTCTCGAGGAACGCGCTGCGGTACAGCTCGACGTACTCGCGCTTGCGGGCCATCTCGTTGAGCTGGGTCGAGCTGATCAGCAGGTTGAAGCCCTTGCGGCCGGTCCAGTCGAAGCTGGCCGGGGTCGCCAGCGCGGCCACCCACACCGGCGGGCCGTCCTCCTGGACCGGCGCGGGCAGCGAATTCGCGTTCTCGTACTCGAAGAACGGCGTCTTCTCCGTGACGTCCTTTTCGTTCCACAGCCGCACGACCGCTTCGATCGTGGCGAGGAACCGTTCGCGGCTGGTGTCCATGTCGACGCCGAACGCCTCGAACTCGTACGGCAGGAACGCCCGCGCGAACCCGACGTCCAGGCGGCCGCCGCTCATCACGTCGACCTGGGCCGCGTGCGCGGCTATCTGGATGGGGTGGTGGAACGAGGCCTGGATGCCGCCGGTCATCAGGCGGATGGACTCGGTGCGCGCGGCCACGGCCGACAGGAACGCCAGCGGGCTGGGGGAATATCCGCCGTAGGAGCGCAGGTAGTGCTCGGTCATCTTGACGTAGTTCAGGCCGAGCTGATCGGCGAGCACACTGACTCGCAGCACATCCTGGAAGTACTGCGAGGCGGTCGTGGTCTCCGGGTCGCAGTCCGGCAACAGCGAGACGCCATACTCCACGTTCTGATACCTCCGGCGAATAGGGTGACGAGCCTGGATGGGCCGGCTGCCACCTTTTTCCCCTCGCCGGACCCGCGATAGTGGCCCTAGCAAGCCAACCCTGGGGGAACTCTTAAAGAGTCCCGCACCCGGAGCTGAGGTTTTGCCTAGAGACCCCATGCTAGCCCGGCTTCGCCTCGGAGCGCGTGCGTAGCGTCGCGGCAGCCGCGTCGACACGTCAGGAGAATTCGGTGACTCTGGGATATCTGTTCGGTGCGAACATCTCCGATCCCGACCCGGAGCACGGCGCGAACCTCTACGAGGCGTACCCGGCCATGCGCCGCTCCTACGAGCAGGTGCGCGACTGGACCGGCATCGAACCGCGCGCCCTGCTGCGTGGCGGGCTCGAGTCCCGCAACGACCACGACCGCTTCAGCCTCGCCGGCATCCGGCTGGCCGCGCTGGCGTTCGGCATCCACGACGTCCTCGCCGAGTCCGACATCCACCCGGCCGTCGCCGGCGGCATCAGCCTCGGCGGCCTGATCGCGAGCTCCGTCGCCGGTGCCGTGGACCGCCGCACCCTGTTCGACCTGCTCGTGCGCGAGGCCAAGACGCCGGTGCCCGACCCCGCCCCGCCGGCGCAGGGTGCGGCCATCGCCTTCCTCCCGGTCACCGAGGACCCGACGTTCTACTACGGCGACCGGCGCCCGGGCGTGTACCTCGGCGGCGACTTCGGCGTCCTCGCGAACGGCACCGCCCGGCTGCTCATGCTCAGCGGCACCGCCGAAGCCCTGGACAAGCTGGTCGCGCAGAGCCCGCCCGGCATGATCAGCGTCATCGACGGCCAGCCGTTCGCCGTGCACTCCCCGCTGCGCCAGTACGCGACCGACTTCATGGCGCCGACCGTGAACGCGATGGCCGTGGCCGACCCGCGGATCCCGGTGTGCTCGTTCCTCGAAGAACGCGCGCTGACGACGGCGGACGAGGTCCGCGATCTGTTCCGCCGCAACAAGACCACCACGATGAGCCTGCCGCACGTGTGCGCCGGCCTGAAGGCACAGGGCGTCCGGCTCGCCTTCGTCCTCGGCCCCACGCTGCCCGCCGGCGTCCTCGACTTCCCGTTCCCCGTCGTGCGGATCACCGAACCGCACCACGTCACCGAAGCCATGACCGCGATCTACGACTACGCGGTCGACCTCGTCGCCCCCGGCGTCTGAACCAAGGAGAGTCCGTGAGCACCCGCACGCACGAACGTGCCAGCCTGACCGACCACTGGTTGTCCCTCGACCTCGACGCGTGGACGAGGCACGTGGTGCGGCGGCACTTCAACCCCGAGCTCGGCAGTCCCTACTGGCTCAAGCGGGCGACCGAGCTGTCGTTCGACCCGATGGACATCACGCGGTACGACCAGCTCGCCGAATTCGGGCCGTTCCCGCCCGGCGACCTGCGCGGCATGGACCCCGGCGACCTCGTGCCGCGCACCGTGCCGCGGCCGCTGATCGGGCGCGTCTGGGAGTCCGGCGGCACCACCGGCGACCCCGTGCGCGTGTTCTACACCGAAGACATGATGACCCACCGCGTCGAATGGCGGCGCTGGTCGTACCTGTTCGACGGCTACCGGGCGGGCCGCACCTGGCTGCAGGCGACGCCGAGCGGGCCGCACCAGATCGGCAACGGCGCGATCGAGCTGTCCGAGCAGCTGGCCGGGCTCGTGTACGGCATCGACATGGACCCGCGCTGGATCAAGCAGCTCATCCGCGCCGGCAAGATGAAGGAGCTGGGGGAGTACACCGAGCACGTGCTCGGCCAGATCGTCGACTGCCTGCGCTCCCAGCACGTGCACTACCTCAACACCACGCCCGCCCTGCTGCAGAAGCTGATCGCGCGCCACCCGGAGCTGGTCGCCGCGCTCGACGGCGTCCGCCTCGGCGGCACGCACATGAGCCCGCAGATGTACCAGGACTTCGTCAAGGCCCTCGACGGCGGGCTCGTGCGGTCGGGCTACGGCAACACCTTCGGCAACGCGGTGAGCCTGCACCCCGAGGACGGCGGGGCGATCCTTCCCTACGCGCCGACGTACCCGCAGGTGACGATGTCCGTCGTGGACCCGGAAGACTTCAAGAAGACCGTCGACAAGGGACAGTCGGGCCAGCTGAAGCTGACCGTGCTGCACGAGGACCTGTTCCTGCCCAACCTGATGGAGCGAGACGAAGCGACTCGCTACGACACCAAGGGCGAGTGGCCGGTCGACGGCGTGTACAACGTGCGCCCGCTGCAGGTGAGCCAGGCCGCGCCGGAAGGGCTCTACTGATGGCGGCGCCGAAGGTGGTCGTGATCGGCGCCGGCGTCATCGGCGCTTCGGTGGCCTACCACCTCGCCCGGCGCGGCGCGCGCGTGCACTGCGTCGACCGCGCGGACCGGCCCGCCTCGGGCACCACGGAGGTCGGGTTCGCCACCGCGACGGCGTACCGGCGCTTCCCCAAGTCCTACTTCGAGCTGAACCAGGCGGGCATCGCCGAGCACGCCGCGCTCGCCGGCGAGTACGCACCCGCGCCCTGGTGGCACCGCACCGGGACGGCCGCGTGGACCGACGACGAGTCGTTCACCGGCTACCTCGCCCAGCTCGAAGAGTGGGGCTGCCCGGTCGAGCGGTACGCCGCGGAGGACTCTTCGGTCGTCTTTCCCGCGTCGGGACCGGTCGCCTTCCTGCCCGCCGAGGGCTGGATCGATGCCGTCGCCTTCACCCGCCACCTCCTCGACCAGGCGATCTCCTACGGCGCAACGCTGGAGCTGAACGCCGAGGTGACGTCGGTGTCGGGCGGCGTCGGCCTCGCGGACGGCCGCCGGATCGAAGCCGACGCCGTGGTCAACGCCACCGGCTCGGCCGCCGACGAGATCGGCGCACTGGCCGGTGCGCGCCCGTTCCTCGGCGAGCCCCGGCGCAGCCTGATCGCCCACCTGCTCGTCGACGGCGACCCGCTGCCCTGCATCCTGCGCGCGCCCGAGGTCAGCATCCGGCCGGACGGCCCCGGCCGCGTGGTCCTGCGCTCGGACCGCGTCGACCGCGGCCTGCCCGCGCGCTCGGGCACTCCCGACCCCGAGTTCGTGAAGGATCTCCTGGACCGGGCGGCGAAGGTCGTCCCGCTGCTCGGCACGGCCACCGTGCGCACGGCGAGCGTCGTGGACGCGCGCTGTGCGCGTGACGAACTGCCGAGCGTCGGGCCGTTGTCGGCGGTGCCGGGGTACTACGAGGCCGTCGCGAGCGCCGGGGTCACGCTCGGACCGCTGTTCGGGCGCGCGCTGGCCGGCCGCATCGTCGACGGCGTGGGCGACGAGCTGGTCGACGTCTTCACCCCGGATCGCTTCGGCGCCGGGGGTCGTGAGTGAGAAACAGGGTTAGAACACTGTTTCTCACTCACGACAAGCCGCTGCAGACCTAGCAAGTTCCCCAAAAAAACCGCCGCATAATGATCTCGCACCGGGAAACCGGGGCGAAGGGGTGTAGCTCTCAATTGGCCAGAGCAGCGGTTTCCAACACCGACGGTTGCAGGTTCGAGTCCTGCCGCCCCTGCCACGAACACCAGTACCACCGGTCCCGGTCGGGCCCGCCGAACCGTTGGGAGTGCCCGAGGTGACCATCTGGACCGAGCTGCTCGGCAGCCAGACGCACGTCCTCGGCGAGAAGTACCGGACCCGCGTCATCGAGGCCGGCGACGGCGAGCCGCTGGTGCTGCTGCACGGCGTCGGCGGGCACGCCGAGGCCTACGCGCGCAACGTGACCCGGCTCGGCCGGCGCCACCGCGCGATGGCGATGGACCTGCTGTGGCACGGCTTCTCGGCCAAGCCGGAGTTCACGCACGACGCCGTCGGCACGTACGTCGCGCAGGTGCTCGACCTACTGGACTCCCAGGGCATCGAGCGCGCGCACCTCGAAGGCGAGTCGCTCGGGGGCTGGGTCGCGCTGACCCTCGCGCTGGAGCACCCCGAGCGCGTCGGAAAGCTGGTGCTCAACACCACCGCCGGCGTCAAGTGGGCGCCGGGTTCGGTCAACGAACGCCCCGCCGAAGGGCGTGAGGCCCTGCGTGCCCGCTCTCTGGCCGCCATCGAAAACCCGACGCCGGAGACCATCCGCACCCGGCTGGAGTGGTTGATGGCCACCCCCGACCGCGTCACCGACGAGCTGGTCGAGGTCCGCCGCCGGATCTACGCCGAACCGGCGACCAACGCCGCGCTGCGCACGGTGTTCGAGAACTCCTTCGGGTTCGGCTCCGGGCCGAACCGGAAGATCTCCGAGGACCGGCTGGCGACGGTGAGCGTGCCGACGCTGGTGCTGTGGTCGGACCACAACCCCGGCAGCGGGCCCGACGTGGGCCGCCGGATCGCGAAACTCATCCCGGGCGCGGCCTTCCACAGCGTCGCCGACGCCGCGCACTGGCCCCAGTGGGAGCAGCCCGAGGAACACGACCGCGTGGTCCTCGACTTCCTGGGCCGTGCGGAGTGACCAGCAGGAGGACGAACCCCATGCGCATCCGCAGTCTCGCCTACGTCGGACTGTCCACGAAGGAGGTCGCGGCCTGGGAGACCTTCGCCGCGGACGTTCTGGGCCTGCCCGGCCAGTGGATCGACGACGGGCGCCTGCTGCTGCGCATGGACGAGCGGGCCTACCGCTTCGACGTGCGCCACGGCGAGAGCGAAGCGCTGTCCTGGCTGGGCTGGGAGGTGGCGAGCGCCGCCGACCTGACCGCGCTCGAACACGAGCTGACCGCCGCCGGCGTCGCGGTCACCCGGGCGACCGCCGCCGAGTGCGCCGACCGCCGGGTCGCCGGGATGGTCTGGCTCGAAGACCCGTCCGGGCTGCGCCACGAGCTGTTCTACGGGCAGGAGGCCGACTTCCGGCCGCTGCGCCTGACCCGCGCGCTGGCCGGCTACCGGACCGGCGAGCACGGGATGGGCCACGCCGTCGTCGGCGTCACGAACTACGCCGAAACGCTGGCGTTCCTGGTGGACACGCTCGGCTTCGGCGTCAGCGACACGTTCAAGGGCTTCATCGCGTTCCTGCACTGCAACCCGCGCCACCACTCCATCGCGCTGGTGGAGACCGACGAGCCCGGCCTGCGGCACATCATGCTGGAGACGACGACCCTCGACGACGTCGGCGCGACCATCGACGTCGCCTACGACCGCCGCATCGTCACGCGCACGCTGGGCCGCCACACCAACGACCGGGCCGTGTCGTTCTACCTCGAGACGCCGTCCGGTTGGGAGATCGAGTACGGCTGGGACGGCCTGGACGTGGACACCGCCGACTGGTCGACGCGGCAGCTGGCCGGGCCGACCAGCCTGTGGGGGCACCACCACGTGTCCGGCACCGAGATCAAGACCTCATGACGCCCGACCCGATCGACCCGGACATCACGCAGCTGTCCGGCTGGCAGCGGGAATGGGTCAAGGCCGCCCGCGCCTCGGTCGACGAGGAGGAGCTGGCGCTGCTGTGCCAGGCGGCCACCGACATCCCCAGCCCGACCGGCTGCGAGCGGGAGCTGGCCGAGTACTTCCGCGACGTGATGACCTCGTCCGGGATCGACAGCCGCGTGCAGGCGATCGACGAACGCCAGGCCAACCTCGTCACCCGCGTCGGCACCGGCCGCACGGGCGCGCAGCTGCTCCTGCTCGCCCCGCTCGACACGGCGTTCGCGCCGGGCCGCGAGGACGCGCCGTGGCTCGGGGAACGGCCTCGCGACGACTTCACGCTGCCCGCGCAGCGCTACGGCGACAAGGTCGTCGGGCTCGGCGCGGAGAACCCCAAGGCGTTCGCCAGCTGCGCGCTGGCCGCCGCGCTCGCCGTGCACCGCTCCGGCGTGCCGCTGGACGGGCAGCTGGTGGTCGCGCTCGTCGGCGGCAGCATGCCGGTGCTGGCCGGGGAGCAGTCCTCGCGGCGCAACTCGGGCATGGGCGTCGGCACCCAGTTCCTGATGGACCACGGCCAGTGCTCCTCCGACCTCGCGATCGTGCTCAAACCGGGCTACTCGGTGGTGCACGAAGAGGTCGGGTTCGCGATCTTCCGCGTCGTCGTGCGCGGTTCGGTCGGCTACACCGGCAGCCGGCACAAGGGCAGCTACAACAACGCGATCGTCGCGGCCGCCCGGATGGTCGGGCGGCTGGAGGGCTGGTTCGCCGAGTACACCGCGCGCAACTCCTCGGGCCAGGTGGCGCCGCAGGGCGCGGTCACCGCGATCCGGGCCGGCGACGGGACCAAGCCGGCGTTCAACCCGGCCACCTGCGAGTTCTGGGTCGACCTGCGGGTCAACCCGCGCACCACGGTCAACGCCGTGGCCGGCCAGTTCGAGGCGATCGTCGCCGAGCTGCGGGCGTCGGAGCCCGCCGTCGGGATCGAGGTCGAGCTGGTGGCCGGTCAGGCGGGGTCGGCGACGCCCGCCGACAGCCCGGTCGTCACCCGGCTGGTCCGGGCCTGGGAAGAGGTCGAAGGCCGGCCGCACGTGCCGGGCAAGCCGGGCAGCGGGCTGTCCGACGGCGGCGTGCTGCGCCGCCACGGCATCCCGACCGCGCGGATCGGCCTGCCGATGCCCACTGAGCCCGGGCCGTTCGAAGGGTTTTCCATGGGCGTCGCGGACCTGCCCGCCATGCGCCGGCTGGTCGACCTGCTGGTCGGCGTCGTGGTGGACGTGACCACCCGGCAACGCGCCGAACTGTGTGAGCCTCCCGCGAGCAGTCGAGGAGACAACTGATGACCGACACTGTCGACGACGAGGTCCGCCCGGCGCGGCGGCAGGCGAGCGTCGGCGGCCCCGGCCGCCGGGACTGGTCGACCTGGCCGCGCTACGAGAAGGCGGCGCTCGGCTTCCGCGAGTACTGGTACCCGGTGGCGTGGTCGCGCAAGATCGGCAAGAAGCCGCACGCCGTCCAGGTGCTCGGCGAGAAGATCATGCTGATCCGCGACGGCGGCGAGGTCCGCGCGCTGCACGACCGGTGCCCGCACCGCGGGGTGCCGCTGAGCCACAAGATGTCGTCGCAGGAGTTCCCCGGCACGTGGAGCTGCTGCTACCACGGCTGGACGTTCGACCTGGAGACCGGCGTGCTGGTCGCCGCGATCACCGACGGCCCCGAGTCGCCGATCTGCGGCAAGGTCACCGTGCGCACCTACCCGGTCGAGGAGGCCCGCGGACTGGTCTGGGTCTGGCTGGGTGACGGACCGGCCCGTCCGTTCGAAGAGGACGTCCCGGAGGAGCTGCTCGACCCGGACGCGGTCGTCGTCGGCCGGATCACCGTGCGGGACGGCAACTGGCGCTTCGGCGCGGAGAACGGCTTCGACGACGGCCACGCGAAATGGCTGCACCGCAACGCGTTGTGGACCAAGCGGGTCAAGATGCCGGTGTGGAGCGAGATGAAGGTGATCCGCGACGGGCCGTGGATCACCCGCCGCAAGGACAAGATGCACTACAGCGCCTCGTTCCCCGGCCTCGGCGACTTCCCGAAGAAGAAGTGGTACCGGCGGCGCGAGGGCAACAAGACCAAGGTGTCGCTGCGGCTGCCGGGCACGCTGCGGGTGAAGTACGCGGAGTGGTCGCACTTCGAGTGGTGGGTCGCGGCGTCCGCGGAGAACCACACGTACGTCCAGCTCGCGGTGATGAACCAGGGCAAGTGGCGCAACCGCAAGTTCTGGCTCTACTACTGGACGTGGGCCCGCTGGGTGTTCCACGGCATGTTCAACGACGAGGACCGGCTGATGGTGGAGGTCACCGACGCCCCGCCGGAGCGCCTGTACCG
Source organism: Amycolatopsis camponoti (assembly GCF_902497555.1). Lineage (NCBI taxonomy): Bacteria > Bacillati > Actinomycetota > Actinomycetes > Pseudonocardiales > Pseudonocardiaceae > Amycolatopsis > Amycolatopsis camponoti. The sequence continues at coordinate 1,664,057 of NZ_CABVGP010000002.1, forward strand.
CCCCGACGTCTCGCTGACCGAGTGGCGGCGGATGGTCGAGGAGGAGGCCCGGCGCGGCCCGGTCGAGGAAGTCAAGGAACGTCAGGCCGAGAAGAGGCGGGCGAAGCATGACTGAGCCTTTCCGTTTGGTGATCGGGATGTCCGGCTCCAGCGGGGCGATCTACGGGATCCGCCTGCTGGAGATCCTGAAGGGCATGCCGGAGGTCGAGACGCACCTGGTGGTGACGCCGGCGGCGCGGCAGACGATCGCGTTCGAGACGGACTGGACACCGGATTCCGTCGCGTCGTTGGCGGACGTCACGTACCGGCCGGGCGACATAGCGGCGTCGATCTCGAGCGGGTCGTTCCCGATCGACGCGATGATCGTGCTGCCGTGCTCGGTGCGTTCGCTCGGGGCCATCGCCTGGTCCCAGAACGACAGCCTGCTGGTGCGGGCCGCGGACGTGACGTTGAAGGAGCGGCGGAAGCTCGTGGTGGCGTTGCGCGAAACGCCGTTGCACCTCGGGCACCTGCGCGCGATGACGCAGGTGACCGAGATGGGCGGCATCATCGCACCGCTGATGCCCGCGTTCTATGGGCGCCCGGCGACGCTGGGTGACCTGGTGGACCACCAGGTCGGCCGGCTGTGCGACCTGCTGGGGATCAAGCCGCCGGACGAGCTGGTCGAGCGCTGGCACGGCCCCTCGACCCACTGACCTACTGAGAAAGGCCCCCTCCGCCGGAGGGGGCCTTCTTCATGGGTGGTGGAAGATCGCCCCCACCGGCGGTGGACCGGTGAAGGCGACCTTCAGTCCAAGTAGGACGCCAGCGCGTCCCCGTCCTCCAGCAGAGCGCGGTGGTCCACTCGCGCGACGACCTCCGGCGGTACCCGGCACGAAGGCGGGAACACCGCCGGTGGCACGGGCTTCGTGCAGTCGAAGATCAGCTTGGTCTCCATCGGGCCCTTCTCCTCCCGGTTGTGCCCGTAGGTCACCGGGTTGAGCTGGCCGCCGAGGAAACCCGGCATGATCGTCAGGTCGCGGTCGGCCTGGAAGCGCGTCGCCAGGCACCACAGCGTCTCGACTTCGTTGAAGACGTCGACGTCGTCGTCGACCACGAACACGTGCTTCAGCAACGGGTCCACCGCCAGCGCCGCGCACGCCGCGAGCTTCGGCTCGCCTTCCACGCGCTTGCTCATGGACAGGTACAGGTGCGACCGCGCCATGCCCGACAGCGGCAGGTGCACGCCGGTCACCGTCGGGACGGCTTCCTTGACCCGGCGGTAGATGCTGCCCATCCGGGGGAGCCCGCCCAGCATGCTGTGCTCGGTGTGCGCGTTGAAGACGTCGACGAAGATGGGCTTGCGGCGCATGGTGATCGCGGTGATCTTGACGTACGGCTGCGGGCCGGTGCGGGTGTAGAACCGCGGGTACTCGCCGAACGGGCCTTCGACGGCCGTCGCGTCGGGGTCGGTGTCGATCACGCCCTCGATGACGATCTCCGCGCGGGCCGGCACCTCGAGGTCGACCGTCTTGCAGGGCACCATTTCCAGGGGCTCACCGAGCAGGCCGCCGACGACGTCGAGCTCGCCGCCGATGCCCTCCAGTTTGGACACCGCACCCATGAGCAGGGCCGGGTGGTGGCCGATGACGAGCGCCACTTCCATCGGCTTCTTCTGTTCACGCAGCTTTCGCAGCACGTACGCGGTGTGGTGGGCCGGGTTCACCTGGATGCCGACCTGGGCGCGGCCCTGCTGCTGGTGGCGGAAGATGCCCGCGTTGATCTTGCCGCTGTCCGGGTCGCGGCAGATGGTCACGGCCGAGGTGATGTACTTGCCCGCGTCCAGCTCCTGATGCTTGAGCAGGGGCAGCAGGCCGACGTCGATGTCGTCGCCGGTGAGCACGACTTCCTGTACGGGCGCGGTATCCACGGTGACCGGCTTGATCCCGGACCCTTCGCGCAGCGCGTATTCGGGAACCATCGAGTGGACGTCCGAGCCGATGCTGCGGGCGAGCCGCTCGTAGGTGCCGTGCAGGTTGATGAGCAACGGGATCTCGGAACCGCCGACGTTTTCGCACAGCACCGCCGGGAAGCCGGGGTAGGCGAGGTCGTCCTCCATGCGGTCGACGAGCGCGGTGACCTCGAACTCGGGGTCGACCGGCTTGCGCACGACCTTGATCTGGTCCGGGTCCAGCTCGGCCAGGAATGTCCGCAGATCCTTCGCCATCAAACGCCTTCCGTTCGCACCGTGGCTCGCGAACCGAGTATCGGCCCCGGTCACGGACTCGGCGGGGCACGACCGGCAAGAACTAGGGAAATGCTCCGTCCTCGTCCCGCGGTGGCGCTCGGCAGGGGTTGCCGGGTGCTAAATGGTCTCGTCCACGAAGCCGCGCGTCGTCGTACGTCAGGAGAACGACATGACCGTCACCGCAGCGCCGCCCCGCGAAGCCGCGGCGGCCGAACTGGCCCGGTCCTGGGCCGAGGACCCCCGGTGGCGCGGAGTCCGCCGGGACTACTCCGCCGAGGACGTCCTGCGGCTGCGCGGCAGCGTGACCGAAGAGCACACGCTCGCCCGGCTGGGCGCGGAGCGGCTCTGGAGCCTCCTGCACACCGAGGACTACGTCCACTCGCTCGGCGCGCTGACCGGCAACCAGGCCGTGCAGCAGGTGCGGGCCGGCCTCAAGGCCATCTACCTCTCCGGCTGGCAGGTCGCCGCCGACGCGAACCTCTCCGGCCACACCTACCCGGACCAGAGCCTCTACCCGGCCAACTCCGTCCCGCAGGTCGTGCGCCGGATCAACAACGCGCTGCTGCGCGCCGACCAGATCAGCTGGGCCGAGGACGAAAAGGACGCCCCGCACTGGCTGGCGCCGATCGTCGCGGACGCCGAGGCCGGCTTCGGCGGCGTGCTCAACGCCTTCGAGCTGATGAAGGGCATGATCGCCGGCGGCGCCGCCGGCGTGCACTGGGAAGACCAGCTGGCCGCGGAGAAGAAGTGCGGCCACCTCGGCGGCAAGGTGCTCATCCCGACCTCCCAGCACGTCCGCACGCTGCAGGCCGCGCGCCTGGCCGCCGACGTCTGCGACGTCCCCAGTCTCGTCATCGCCCGCACCGACGCCCAGGCCGCGAACCTCATCACCAGCGACGTCGACGACCGCGACAAGCCGTTCCTGACCGGTGAGCGCACCCCCGAGGGCTACCACCGCGTGCGCGGCGGCATCGAGCCGTGCATCGCCCGCGGGCTGGCCTACGCGCCGTACGCCGACCTGCTGTGGATGGAGACGTCCAAGCCGGACCTCGAGGTCGCGCGCCGGTTCGCCGAGGCGATCAAGGCCGAGTACCCCGACCAGCTGCTGGCCTACAACTGCTCGCCGTCGTTCAACTGGAAGCAGCACCTCGACGACGCGACGATCGCGAAGTTCCAGCGCGAGCTGGGGCACATGGGCTACAAGTTCCAGTTCATCACCCTCGCCGGTTTCCACTCGCTGAACCATTCGATGTTCGCCCTGGCGCGCGGCTACGCCGACGATGGCATGACGGCCTACGTCGAGCTGCAGGAGCGCGAGTTCGCCGCCGAGGCCGCCGGCTACACCGCGACCCGCCACCAGCGCGAGGTCGGCACCGGCTACTTCGACCTCGTCAGCACGGTCGTCAACCCGTCCAGCAACACCGTCGCGCTGATGGACTCCACCGAGAAGTCGCAATTCTACTGAGCAGGCGCCCGGTCATTCTGAGGTTTTCCCCAAACGGTTCCGTGCTAGAAACAAATTGACGACACATCAGCCACGCGAAAACTGGAATTCAGGACGGTTGCCCATGCGCATGCCCGAGAACCTCGAAGACATGGTTTACGGAGTCTATGGAACCACTGAAATCGCGGTGAAGCCATGCCCGTTCACGCAGGCCGAGATCGATGAGCTCGAGAGCACCAACGAAATGCTCATCTACGTGCCCCAGGAGATCTCCGAGGCGCAGATGATCGAGACCGGCAAGCTCAACACGAACTTCCGCTGGGAAGTCGAGCAGAACATGATCAAGAGCCCGATGACCGACGAGTCGCACTGGCTCATCTGCTCGGCCTCGCCGATCCCCGAGATGCTCGGCCAGAGCACGCAGGCCATCTCCCGCGTCTACGACGAAGAGGGCCTCGACGGCATGGACTTCCGCCGGTACCTGGCGTTCGTGCTGACCTACCGCCACCTGACCAACGAGTACCCGGACTTCCGCCAGTGGTGCCTGCTCGTCGGCGGCCACTACGACCGCAGCGGCATCTCGCTGGTCGGCTTCGACAAGCACGGCAACTTCGGGCACCACGGCTGGATGAAGAACTTCAAGGCCAAGATGTCCGGCGGCCGCTACGTCGCCTTCGCCCCGCGCAAGCACATCAACGCCGAGACCGAGCGGCTCGAACGCCCCCGCCGTGGCGCGCGCAACAAGGCCACGCACGACGCGGGCACCGACTGACCCTTTCCGAATTCCAGCACAACCCTGTGCGTGGAGCTGTGCCGTCACTGGAGGAAGAACCATGGCAGACGACGAGCGCGTGGACATCACGCGAAAGCTCGTTGAGTTCGTCGAGAAGCACCTGCTGGACGGCAAGGACGTGGGGGAACTGACCACGACCACGCCGTTGCTGGACTGGGGGCTGCTCAACTCGATCGAAACCACCCGGCTGGTCGCCTATCTCCGTGAGGAGTTCTCCGTGCGCGTCCCGCCCACGGAGATGGTGGCCCGCCACTTCAAGGACATCGAAAGCATCGCCGACCTGGTGACCTCGCTGCGTGCCCCGGTCGCCTGACCCCTGTCTCGGATCTTGAACGGAGAACCTGTGTCTTACGACTACGATGTCGGCATCATCGGCGGTGGCCCGGCCGGTTCCACGGCGGCGTCCTACCTGGCGAAGGCCGGCCTTTCGGTGGTGGTCTTCGAGGGCGAAACGTTCCCTCGCGAGCACGTCGGCGAGTCCCTCGTCCCCGCGGTCATCCCCGTGATGCACGACATCGGGGTCATCGGCAAGGTGGAGGCGGCCGGCTTCCCCCGCAAGTACGGCGCCGCGTGGACCTCGTCGGACACCCGCCCGACCAGCACGCTGGACTTCGACGCCGGTTCGCACGGCCTCGGCGTGGCGGAGATCGCTTACGAGGAGCGTGACCAGGACGGCGTCGACCGCGTCTACGCCTGGCACGTCGACCGCGGCCAGTTCGACTCGTTGCTGCTCAAGCACTCCGAGGAGCTCGGCGCCAAGGTCTACCAGGGCGTCCGCGTCAACCGCGTCGACTTCACCGACCGCGACCGGCCGGTGCTGCAGGCCAAGATCGGCGAGCAGCCGATCGAGGTCGCCGTCCGCGTCGTGCTCGACGCTTCCGGCCGCCAGACCCTGCTGGGCCAGCAGCTCAAGGTCAAGGTGCCGGACAAGGTCTTCAACCAGTACGCCGTGCACACGTGGTTCGAGGGCCTGGACCGCGCGTCGCTGGCGCGGCGTCCCGAGGACGCCGACTACATCCACGTGCACTTCCTGCCGCAGGAGAACACCTGGGTCTGGCAGATCCCGATCACCGAGACCATCACCTCGATCGGCGTCGTCACCCAGAAGGAGAAGTTCAAGGAGCACAAGGACGACCTCGAGGGCTTCTTCTGGAACTCCGTCGGCACCCGGCCGGAGATGCTGGACGCGCTGAAGAACGCCAAGCGCGTGCGGAAGTTCAAGACCGAGGGCGACTACAGCTACGGCATGAAGCAGATCGCCGGCGACGCGCTGGTGCTCATCGGCGACGCCGCCCGCTTCGTCGACCCGATCTTCTCCAGCGGGGTCAGCGTCGCGATGAACAGCGCCCGCCTGGCGGCCAAGGACGTCATCGCCGCGCACAAGGCGGGCGACTTCCGCCGGGAGCGGTTCGACAACTACGTCAACACCCTCCGCAAGGGCGTCAACATCTGGTACGACTTCATCTCGATGTACTACCGGCTGAACGTGCTGTTCACCGCGTTCATCGATGACGACCGGTACCGCAAGGACGTCATCCAGATGCTCCAGGGCGACGTCTACGACGCCGAGGAGCCGGCGGCCCTGACCGCGATGAAGGAGTACGTCGCCGCCGTCGAGGCCGACCCCACGCACCTGTGGCACGGGCACCTCGGCAGCCTCAAGGCCTCGTCTTCGGCGCTGGCCCTGTTCTAGCCCCACACCCCGGTCGTGAGTGAGAAACAGGGTTAGAACACTGTTTCTCACTCACGACCGGCTGCGTCCGATCGGAGAGACCGCATGTCCTCGCTCGACGAGCGCACCACCGCCGAGCCCGCCGCGCCCACCGGGAAACCGGGCCGGACGTGGATCTCCTACCTGGCCATGGTGGTCCTCCCGGTCCTGGCCGCCTTCTTCCTGCTGCGCGTCGGCGGCGGTGACGGCCACGCCCCGGCCGGGCACACCGGTGGCGCGGCGGACCCGGTCGCCAAGCTGCTGTTCGCCCTGCCGGTGATCTTCCTGGCCTGCCGGCTGCTCTCGGCGGTCGCGCGGAAGCTGGCTCAGCCGGCGGTGATCGGCGAGATCTTCGCCGGGATCCTGCTCGGGCCGTCGTTCCTCGGCTGGGTGTGGCCCGCGGCCTACCACTGGATCTTCCCCGACTTCCTGGCCTCGACGATCAACACGCTCGCCCAGATCGGCCTGGTCATCTTCATGTTCCTGGTCGGCTACGAGCTCGACGTCGAGCTGGTCCGCCGCCGCAGCAAGGCCGCGGTGCTGGTGAGCCACGTCAGCGTCGCGATCCCGTTCCTGTCCGGGGTGGTGCTCGCGTTCGTCCTGCACCCGACCCTCGGTGACGGCGTCGCGCGGCTGCCGTTCGCCCTGTTCCTCGCGATTTCGATGAGCATCACGGCGTTCCCGGTGCTGGCCCGGATCATCACCGACCGCAAGATGACGAAGCTGCCGATCGCCGCGCTGGCGCTGAGCTGCGCCGCCGTCGACGACATCACCGCGTGGTGCCTGCTGGCGCTCGTCGTCGCCATCGCGAGCGCGACCTCCATGGCCGCCACCTTGGTGACCGTGGGGCTCACGATCGCGTTCTTCGCGTTCATGCTGTTCGTCGTGCGCCCGCTGCTGCGCCGGCTGTTCGCGCCCACCGAGCAGGGGCAGAAAGCGCTGCCGACGACGGCGGTGGTGTCCGTGCTGCTGGCCGGGCTGCTGCTGTCCGCGCTGGCCACCAACGCCATCGGCATCCACCCGATCTTCGGCGCGTTCCTCTTCGGCGCCGTGACGCCGCGCGGTTCGCTGCCGATCCGCCAGGCCACCGACCAGATGCACGCGCTGACGGTCACGCTGCTGCTGCCGCTGTTCTTCGTCTACACGGGACTCCGCACGAAGTTCGACCTGATCGGCACCGACCCGACGCTGTGGCTCTGGTGCCTGCTGATCGTCGCCGTGGCGATGCTGGGCAAGTGGGGCGGGAGCCTGGCCGCCGCGCGGCTGTCCGGCATCGGCAGGCGGGACGCGTGGTCACTGGGCGCGCTGATGAACTGCCGGGGGCTCACCGAGCTGGCGGTGCTGAACATCGGCCTCGACCTCAAGGTGATCAGCCCGACGATGTTCGCGATGCTGGTGGTCATGACGCTGGTGACCACGGTCGCCACCTCACCCGCGCTCTCGCTGATCGAACGCTACAAGCGCCGGCCCGCGGAACCCCTTCCCGCCGCGTAGGAGCCGGACATGCCCCGCGACATCGCCTTCCTGCCCTACCCGGCCTACGGGCACATGACCCCGGCGCTGCCGGTGGTCGCCGAGCTCGTCCGCCGCGGTCACCGGGTCACCTGCTTCACCTCCGGCGAGTTCGCGGACCGGGTCGTCGCGCTCGGCGCCCGGGCCGCGGCCTACGGCTGCGACCTGTCCACCGCGCAGCCGGACATCACCGACGCCGACGAGGCCGCCCGGGCCCCGCTGCACCTGCTCGAACAGAGCATGGCCGTGCTGCCCGCCGTGGAACGCGTCTTCGGCGGCGGCCCGCCGGACCTGCTCGTCTACGACACGACGCTGTGGGCACCGGGGCGGCTGCTGGCCCGCAAGTACGGGCTGCCGGCCGTGCAGCTCTCGGCCACCGTGGCGTCCAACGAGCACTTCTCGCTCACCAAGGAGAACCAGGCCTACGGCGAGGCGGTCGACCCGGCGCACCCGGCGATCGCCCGGTTCGTCACGCGCCTCGGCGAGCACCTGGCCGCCCACGGCCTCGGCGACCTGACGCTGGAGGAGTTCTTCACCGGCGGCGACGAGTTCACGCTGGTGTTCCTGCCGCGGGCGTTCCAGCCGGCGGGGGAGACCTTCGACGAGCGGTTCGCCTTCGTGGGCCCGCCGTCGAGCCCGGCCGCCCGGACGTGGCGGCCGCCCGCCGACGGCCGCCCGGTCGTGCTGATCACCCTGGGCACCACCGTCAACGACCGGCCGGAGTTCTTCCGCACCTGCGCCGAAGCCTTCGCGGACCTGCCCTGGCAGGTGGTGCTCACCCTGGGGAAGCGGGTGGACCCGGCCACGCTGGGGCCGCTGCCGTCCCATGTGGAGGCCCACCGGTGGGTCGCGCACGGCGACGTCCTGCCGCACTGCTCGGTGTTCCTGTGCCAGGGCGGGATGGGCAGCCTGATGGAGGCACTGTCCTTCGGCGTCCCCGTGATCGCCGTGCCGCACCACCCGGAGCAGCACATCAACGCCCGGCAGATCCGGCGGCTCGGGCTGGGTGCCTCGCTCGACAAGGAGACCGTGACCGCCGAGCGGATCCGGGACGCGGTCCTGGCGGTCGACGAGGACGAGGCCGTGCGGCGGCGCGTCCAGCTCATGCGGCGCGAGGTGCACGCCGCGGGCGGAGCGGTCCGCGCCGCTGACGAGATCGAGGCCAGGGTCGCCGCCGCGCACCCGGCCGGAGGGAGCCGGAAGTGACCGAGCCGTCGTCGTTGCCCGTCAAGCGGAGCTGCCCGTTCGACCCGCCCGACGAGTACCGGGCCCTGCCGGGGATCAGCCCCCTGGCGTTCGACGCCAGTCCCGGTCCGGCCACCGGCTGGCTGGTGACCAAGCTGTCCGACGTCCGCGCGGTGCTGGCCGACGCCCGGTTCAGCCACCGCAACGACCTCGTCGCGCTCGCCGTGCCGCCGCCGTTCCCGATGGACACCTACGCACCCGAACCGGCCGCGCCCGGCGCGTTCCCGAAGATGGACGGCGCCGAGCACGCGCGGTACCGGAAGCTGATCGCGAAGTACTTCACCGTGCGGCGCACCCGGGAGCTGGTCCCGGCCGCCGAACGGATCGCCGGCGAGCTGCTGGACGCGATGGCCGCGGGCGGCACGGAAGCCGAGCTGGTCGCCGCCTACGCCGAGCCGCTGGCCACCCGGCTGATGTGCGAGCTGGTCGGCGTCCCGGAGTCCGATCGCGAAGAACTGCTGCACCACTTGAACGTCGTGGCCCGGATGCGGTACTCCCTGGAGGAGCTGATCGCCGCGATCACGGTCGTCGGCGGCACGCTGGAGCGGCTCGTCGACGCGGCGTTCGACGACCCGGGCGAGGACATGCTCGGCGAGCTGGCCCGCACCGGCGAGCTGGACCGGCCGGAGCTGGTGAACCTGGCCTGGGCGCTGGTCGGCGGCGGCTTCGACACGACCACGAACATGCTGGCCCTGGGCACTTTCGCGCTGTTCGAGCACCGCGACCAGCTCGAGCGGCTGCGGGCCGACCCGGCGTTGTGGCCCAACGCCGTCGAAGAACTGTTGCGCTACTTGACGGTCTCGCACCTCGGCGCGAGCCGGGCGGCCCTGGCAGACGTCGAACTGGGGGACCAGGTGATCCGCGCGGGCGAGACGGTCGTCGTCGCGCTCCCGGCGGCCAACCGCGACCCCGGGCGCTTCCCGGACCCCGACCGGCTCGACATCGGCCGGGCGACCCAGGGCCATGTCGCGTTCGGCCACGGCGTGCACCAGTGCATCGGCCAGCACCTGGCCCGGTTCACGATGCGGGTGGGGTTCGAGGCGCTCTTCACCCGTTTCCCGGCACTGCGGCTCGCGGTCGAGCAGGAGCAGGTCCCGCTGCGCGACGACATGCTGCACTACGGGGTCCACGCGCTGCCCGTCACCTGGACCTCCGGAGTCGTCTAGGCACCGCACTAGACCTGACCTGTCCGCCGTGGACAGCGTTGCGGCGCCTGTGTTGCCGTGGACGTCGAGCAGTCTCCCCAGGAAGGAAGCCGCCCGCCGATGGAGCGTGAGATGACGGGTTTTGCGAGCACTCCGGGCGAGCCGGTCGCCGTGGTCGGGCTTTCCTGCCGCCTCCCGGGCGCGGACGGGCCCGCCGCCTTCTGGCGGCTCCTGACCGAAGGCCGCAGCGCGATCACCGAGGTGCCCGCCGGCCGGTGGGACCCGGCGGAAACCGGCGTCCGCCAGGGCGGGTTCCTCGACGCCGTCGACCGCTTCGACGCCGCCTTCTTCGGCATCTCGCCGCGCGAGGCCACCGCGATGGACCCGCAGCAGCGGCTGGTGCTGGAACTCGCGTGGGAAGCGTTGGAGCACGCCGGGATCGTGCCCGCGAGCCTCGGCGGAAGCGCCGCGGGTGTGTTCGTCGGCGCGATGTGGGACGACTACGCCGCGCTCGTGCACGCGAACGACGCCGAAGCGATCAGCCACCACACCATCACCGGCGTGCACCGCAGCCTGCTCGGCAACCGCGTCTCGCACCTGCTGGGCGTGCACGGCCCGAGCTTCACCGTCGACTCCGGGCAGTCGTCCTCGCTCGTCGCCGTGCACCTGGCGGTGCAGAGCCTGCGCCGCGGCGAGTGCCCGGTCGCGCTGGCGGGCGGGGTCAACCTGATCTTCTCGCCGGGCAACGCCGTCACGACGGCTCGTTTCGGCGGGCTTTCGCCGGACGGTCAGTGCTTCACCTTCGACGCCCGCGCCAACGGTTTCGTGCGCGGCGAGGGCGGCGGGCTCGTCGTCCTCAAGACGCTCTCGCGGGCCCGGGCCGACGGCGACGAGATCCTCGCCGTCATCCGCGGCACCGCGGTCAACAACGACGGTGCCGGCGACGGCCTGACCGTCCCGGACGCCCGGGCTCAGGCCGCGGCCGTCCGCGGCGCCCACGCCGACGCCGGGATCGAGCCGGCCGCGGTCGGCTACGTCGAGCTGCACGGGACTGGGACCAAAGTCGGCGACCCGATCGAGGCCGCCGCGCTGGGCGACGTCTTCGCCGCCGGACGCGCCGAGCCGCTGCCGGTCGGGTCGGTCAAGACCAACGTCGGGCACCTCGAGGGCGCGGCGGGCATCGCCGGGCTGCTCAAGGCGTTGCTCGCGGTGCGGCACGCCACCCTGCCCGCCAGCCTCAACTTCGCGACGCCGAACCCGGCGATTCCCCTGGACGAGCTGAAGCTGCGTGTCGTGGCGGAAACCGCCGAGTGGGACGCCGGACGCCGGATCGCCGGGGTCAGCTCGTTCGGCATGGGCGGGACCAACGCCCACGTCGTGCTGGAGTCGGCCGACCCCGTCGCGCCCCGCTCGACGACGGACACCGCGGCGCCGTGGCTGCTCTCGGCCCGCACCGCACCGGCGTTGCGGGCGCAGGCCGCCGCGCTGCTGTCCCATGTGGACGAATACCCGGAACTGTCCGCAGTGGACATCGGCTGGTCGCTGGCCAACCGCCGCACGGCCTTCGAGCACCGCGCGGTCGCCGGGAGCCGGGACGCGCTGCGCGCGATCGCCGACGGCATGGGCGTCACCCAGGGGGTCACCGCCACGAGCGACGACCGCGTCGTCTTCGTCTTCCCCGGCCAAGGCGGCCAGTGGGCCGGAATGGCCGCCGAGTTGCTGGATAGTTCATCGGTGTTCGCCGCGCGGCTGGCCGAGTGCCGCGACGCGCTCGCGCCGCACCTCGACTGGGACGTCCTCGATGTCCTCCGCACAGGCACACCTTCGCTCGACCGCACCGACGTCCTGCAGCCGGTGTTCTGGTCGGTCGCGGTGTCCCTGGCCGCCGAGTGGCGGGCGCACGGAGTCGAGCCCGCAGCGGTGCTCGGCCACAGCCAAGGCGAACTGGCGGCCGCCGTCGTCGCGGGCGCGTTGTCCCTGGACGACGCGGCGCGGATCGTCGCGCTGCGGGCCAAGCTGCTGGCCGAACGGATGGCGGGCAACGGCGGCATGCTGTCGGTCGACCTGCCGGTCGCGGCCGTCACCGAACTCCTCGCCGCGTACCCCGGCCGCCTGTCGGTGGGCGCGGTCAACGGTCCGGCGACGATGGCGGTCTCCGGTGACCTCGACGCCCTCGACGAGCTACAGGCCGAGCTGACCGCGCGCGGGGTGCGCTGCCGCCGGATCGCCATCGCCTACGCGTCCCACTCGGCCCAGGCCGAGCCGCTCGAGGACGAGCTGCTGCGGCTGATCGCCGGAATCCGGCCGCGAGCGACGCGAATCCCGTTCTATTCCTCGACCGCGGGCGGTCTGCTCGACACCGAGCGGCTCGACGCGGGCCACTGGTTCGCCAACCTGCGGCAGCCGGTGCTGTTCGACCCGGCGATCCGAGCCGCGTTGGACGCCGGGATGGGCGTGTTCGCCGAGGTCAGCCCCCACCCGGTGCTCGTCGGCGGCATCCTGTCCACGGCGGCTGACCACGACCGCCCGGCGGCGGCGGTCGGCACGCTCCGCCGCGGCGACGGCGGACCGGCCCGGTTCGCGACATCGGTCGCCGAGCTGTGGACCCGAGGCGGCGCCGTCGACTGGACGGCGGAGTTCTCCGGCGGCGGCCCGATCGACCTGCCGACGTACGCCTTCCAGCGCGAGCGCTTCTGGCTTGTGGACCACCTCGCCGAAACCGCGGGCGACCCCGCCGAAACTGTCGGTACCCACCGATACGCTGGTAGCCGGGGGGCGGAGGCCCGCCCGGAGACTTCCACCCCGCCGTCCCACGACCTCCTCGAAACGGTCCGCGCCCACACCGCACTGGTCCTCGGCCACCCCGGCCCCGACGCGATCGACCCCACGGCGTCGTTCAAGGACCTCGGCTTCGACTCGATCGTCGGCGTCGAATTCATCACCCGGCTGTCCGCCGCGACCGGCCTGAAGCTGCCCGCGACCGCGATCTTCGACCACCCGACCCCGGCCCGGCTCGCCGCGATGCTGCGCGGCGAGCCGTCCGCGACCTCCCCGGCCGTCGCGACCCGCGCCGACGAGCCCATCGCGATCGTCGCGATGAGCTGCCGCTTCCCCGGCGGCGTGCGCTCGGCCGACGAGCTGTGGCAGCTCGTCGCCGACGGCCGGGACGTCATCGGCGGCCTGCCCACCGACCGGGGCTGGGACCTCGACGACCTCTACGACGCCGACCCGGGCAAGGCCGGCAAGTCCTACGCCCGCCACGGCGGCTTCCTCACCGGCGTCGCCGAGTTCGACGCGGACTTCTTCGGCATCTCGCCGCGCGAGGCCCTGGCCATGGACCCGCAGCAGCGGCTGCTGCTGGAGACCACGTGGGAAGCGTTCGAGCGCGCGGGCATCGACCCGGCGTCGCTGAAAGGCAGTCGCACCGGCGTCTACGTCGGTGCCACGTCGTCCGAGTACGGCCCGCGCCTGTTCGAAGGCGGCGAAGGCTTCGACGGCCACCTGCTCACCGGCACCACCGGCAGCGTCGCGTCCGGCCGGCTGGCCTACGTCCTCGGCCTGGAGGGCCCGGCGCTGACGGTCGACACCGCGTGCTCGTCCTCGCTGGTCGCGCTGCACCTCGCCGTGCGCGCGCTGCTGGCGGGGGAGTGCACGCTGGCGGTGGCCGGCGGCGCGGCCGTGATGGCCGGCCCCGGCATGCTCGTCGAATTCAGCCGCCAGCGCGGCCTTTCCCGCGACGGCCGGTGCCGCGCGTTCTCGGCCGACGCCGACGGCACGGGCTGGGCCGAAGGCGCCGGCGTCGTGCTGGTCGAGCGCCTGTCCGACGCCCAGCGGCTCGGTCACCCCGTCCTCGCCGTCGTGCGCGGCACGGCGGTCAACTCCGACGGCGCGTCCAACGGCCTGACCGCGCCGAACGGTCCCTCGCAGCAGCGCGTGATCCGCTCCGCGCTGGCCGACGCCGGACTCGCACCGTCCGAAGTGGACGTCGTCGAGGCCCATGGCACCGGAACCCCGCTGGGCGACCCGATCGAAGCCCAGGCGCTGATCGCCACCTACGGCCAGGACCGCGAACGGCCGCTGCTGCTCGGCTCGCTGAAGTCGAACCTCGGGCACACGCAGGCCGCGGCGGGCATCGGCGGCGTGATCAAGATGGTGCAGGCCCTGCGCCACGGCGTCGTGCCGCGGACCCTGCACGCCGACGAGCCCAGCCCGCGCGTCGACTGGTCCGCCGGCGCGGTCGCCCTCGCCTCGGCGGAGCAGCCGTGGCCGGAGACCGGCGCGCCCCGCCGGGCCGCGGTGTCCTCGTTCGGCATCAGCGGAACGAACGCGCACGTCATCGTCGAGCAGGCCCCGGAAATCGCTCCGGTGGTGTCCGAAGAGGACGGACTGGGCGTCTGGGTGCTGTCCGGCCGTTCCGAAGCCGCGGTGGCGGACCGGGCATCGGTGCTGGCGGACACGCCGCACGGCGTCGCCGGCGTGGGCTGGTCCCTGGCGACGACGCGGACCGCCTTCGAACACCGGGCCGCCGTGGTCGGCACCCGTGACGAACTGCTGACCGGCCTGGGTGAGATCGCCACGCGGACTCCGGGAGCGTCGGTGGTCACCGGCGTCACCGGCCCGGTGGGACGGACGGTCTTCGTGTTCCCGGGCCAAGGCGCGCAGTGGGTCGGCATGGCGGCCGGACTGCTCGACGAGTCGCCCGTCTTCGCGCGGCGGTTCGTGCAATGCGCGACGGCGTTGGAGTCCTTTGTCGACTGGTCGCCTGTGGACGTCCTGCGTGAGGGCGCGTTGGACCGGGTCGACGTGGTGCAGCCCTTGTCGTGGGCGGTCATGGTTTCCCTGGCGGCACTCTGGCAGTCGTACGGCGTCACGCCGGACGCCGTCGTGGGTCACTCCCAGGGCGAGATCGCGGCGGCCGTCGTCGCGGGTGGACTGTCCCTTGAGGACGGTGCCCGCGTGGTCGCGTTGCGCAGCAGGGCGATCGCGGCCGGGCTGGCGGGCAAGGGCGGGATGGCCTCGATCGCGCTGGACGCCGAGCGGGTGAAGGCGTTGCTCGACGACCGGATCTCGATCGCGGCGTTCAACAGCCCGTCGTCGACCGTCGTGTGCGGCGACCCCGCTGTCCTGCGGGAACTGGTGGCACGCTGCGAGAACGACGGGGTCCGCGCGCGGGTGATCCCGGTGGACTACGCGTCGCACTCGGCGCACGTGGAGGCGATCGAAGCCGAGCTGCGTGAGGTGCTCGCCCCGATCCGGCCGCGCACCGGCGAGATCCCGTTCTACTCGACCGTCACCGCCGAACCGGCCGACACCGCGACCCTCGACGCCGGCTACTGGTACCGCAACCTGCGTCAGCCGGTCCTGTTCCGCGACACCGCCGACGTCCTCGCCGAGCGCGGGCACCGGTTCTTCGTCGAGGTCAGCCCGCACCCGGTGCTCGGCGGCGGGCTCCAGGAGACCTTCGAAGAAGCGGCCGTGGTGGGGACGCTGCGCCGCGGCGAAGGCGGCCTCCGCCGGTTCCTGCTCTCGCTGGCCCAGCTCTGGACCCACGGCCACGACATCGACTGGTCGGTCCTCTACCCGAGCCGGCGCACGGTGAGTCTGCCGACGTATCCGTTCCAGCGGCAGCGTTTCTGGCTCGAACCGGCGGTCAAGCGCACCGACGACAGCGGGTTCTGGACCGCGCTCGACACCCTCGGCCTCGCCGACGACACGCCCTGGAGCGACGCGCGGATCGCGTTGACCCGGTGGCGGCAGCAAGCCGATCTGGACGGCTGGCGCCACCGCATCGCCTGGCGCGCCCTGCCCGAACCGGCCGCGACGCCGCTCACCGGCACTTGGCTCGTGGTCACGCCCACCGCGGGCGCGCTCACCGGGTTCGGCGTCGAGGTGCTCGTCACCGCGGACGACGACCGCGCCACCCTCGCCGAGCGGCTGGCCGGGCGGACACCCGACGGTGTCCTCGCGCTGACGACCTCCGACGACCCGATCCACGCGGTCACGAGCACGGCCGTGCTCGTCCAAGCGCTCGGCGACGCCGGGATCGACGCACCCCTGTGGTGCCTGACCAGCGGCGCGGTCGCCCCGCTCGACACCGACCCGGCGCCGGAGCCGGCGCAGGCCGCGGTCTGGGGCCTCGGCCGGGTGGCCGCGCTGGAGCACCCCGGCCGCTGGGGCGGGCTGATCGACCTGCCCGCGACCTGGGACGCCGGCACCGCCGAAAAGCTGGCCGCGGTGCTGGCCGGCGACGAGGACCAGGTGGCGATCCGGCCGTCCGGGGTGTTCGCCCGCCGGCTGGTTCCCGCGTCCCCCCGGGGCAAGACCCGCACCTGGGAGACCCGGGGCACGGCGCTGGTCACCGGCGGCACGGGTGCGCTGGGCAGACGCCTCGCCCGGTGGCTCGTCGCGCGCGGTGCCGAGCACGTCGTCCTGACCGGCCGTCGCGACGCCGACGTGGCCGAGCTGGGCCCCCGGGTGAGTGCCGTGATCTGCGACGTCACCGATCCGCACGCCCTCCGGGAGCTGGTCGACGGCCTCGACGACCTCCGGACCGTCGTCCACGCCGCGGGCGTCGGCACACTCGCCGCGCTCGACGACACCGACCCCGCCGCGATCGCCGAGGTCCTGCGGGCCAAGGTGCTCGGCGCGCAGCACCTCGACGACCTGCTCGGCGACCGCGAGCTGGACGCCTTCGTCCTCTTCTCTTCGATCTCCGGTGTCTGGGGTGTCGCCGACCACGCCGCCTACGCCGCGTCCAACGCCTACCTCGACGCCCTCGCGCTGCGTCGCCGGGCGCTCGGCCGGACCGCGCTGTCGGTGGCCTGGGGTCCGTGGGCGGGCGGCGGCATGATCGCCGAGACCCTGCACGACGTCCTCGCCCGCCGCGGCGTCCCGGTCATCGAACCCGAGCCGGCGCTCGCCGGCCTCGGGCAGGCGCTGGGCCACGACGACGCGTTCGTCGCGCTGGCCGAGATCGACTGGCCGGTGTTCGCCGAGGTCTTCACCGCCGTCCGGCCGAGCCCGCTGCTTTCCGAGCGGCCCGAGGTGAAGCAGCTCCGCGAAGAGTCCCCGGACGCTTCCGGCTGGGCCGGGCAGCTCGCCGCCCTCGCCGGGCCGGAGCGCGAAAAGCTCGTGTCCACTTTGGTCCGGCAGCAGGTCGCGGCCGCGCTCGGGCACTCGAGCCCGGAGAGCGTCGACGTCCGGCGCGCGTTCAAGGACCTCGGTTTCGACTCGCTCACCGCCGTCGAGCTGCGCAACCGGCTGAGCGCGGCGACCGGGCTGAAACTGCCGAGCACGCTCGTGTTCGACCACCCGACGGCCGCGCTGCTGACCGAGCACCTCCTCTCCGAGGCCGCCCCGGAGTCCACTGTGGACGCCACGTCGGCACCGGTCGCGGTGGCTGACGACGACCCGATCGCCATCGTCGCGATGGGCTGCCGCTTCCCCGGCGGGGTCACCTCGCCCGAGCAGCTCTGGACGTTGCTGACCGACGGCGTCGACGCGATCTCCGGCCTGCCCGCCGACCGCGGCTGGGACCTCGGCTCGCTCTACGACGCCGACGCGAGCCGCCCCGGCACCACCTACGCCCGGCACGGCGGGTTCCTCGCCGACGCCACCCGGTTCGACCCGGCGTTCTTCGGGATCTCGCCGCGCGAAGCCGTCGCGATGGACCCGCAGCAGCGGCTGCTCCTGGAGGTCTGCTGGGAGGTGTTCGAGCGCGCCGGGATCGACCCCACCGCGTTGCACGGCACCCCGGCCGGTGTCTTCGTCGGCCTGACCGACCAGGCCTACGGCTCGGGCAGCGGCTCCGAGGGCGAGGACTACCTGGTCACCGGCGCGGTGTCCAGCGTCGCCTCCGGCCGGATCGCCTACGTCCTCGGCCTCGAGGGCCCGGCCGTCACGGTCGACACGGCGTGCTCGTCTTCGCTGGTGGCACTGCACCTCGCGGCGCAGTCGCTGCGGTCCGGCGAGTGCTCGATGGCGCTCGCCGGCGCGTCGATGGTGATGTCGACGCCGAGCCAGTTCCTCGGCTTCAGCCGCCAGCGCGGCCTCGCGCCCGACGGCCGCTGCAAGCCGTTCGCCGCCGCCGCCGACGGGTTCGCCCTCGCCGAGGGCGTCGGCGTCCTGCTGGTGGAGCGGCTGTCCGACGCGCGCCGCCACGGGCACCCGGTGCTCGCGGTGCTCCGCGGGTCGGCGATCAACTCCGACGGCGCGTCGAACGGCTTGACCGCCCCGAACGGCGGCTCCCAGCAGCGGGTCATCCGCGCCGCGCTGGCCGGCGCGGGACTGCGACCGTCCGAAGTGGACGTCGTCGAGGCGCACGGCACGGGCACCCCGCTGGGCGACCCGATCGAGGTGCGGGCGCTCATCGCGGCCTACGGGCCGGATCGCGAACGGCCACTGCTCGTGGGGTCGCTGAAGTCGAACCTCGGGCACACCCAGACCGCGTCCGGGGTCGCCGGGGTGATCAAGATGGTCGAGGCGATGCGGCACGGGCAGCTGCCGAAGACGCTGCACCTCGACGAGCCGACCACGGAGGTCGACTGGTCGTCCGGCGTGGTCGAGCTGGCGGCCGAGGACCGGGCGTGGCCCGAAACCGGGGCCCCGCGACGCGCGGGCGTGTCGGCCTTCGGCATCAGCGGCACCAACGCGCACGTGATCCTGGAACAGGCCCCCGAAGCGGCACCCCCGGTCGACGCGTTGCCGACCACCGTGGGGACCTGGGTGCTGTCGGCCCGGTCCGAGGCGGCCGTGCGCGAGCAGGCGGCGGCGCTCGCGGAGACCGAGCACGGCGTCGCCGAGGTCGGCTGGTCGCTGGCCGGCACCCGGCCGGCGTTCGAGTACCGGGCCGCGGTGGTCGGCGACCGGGACGAACTCCTGGCCGGGCTGCGCGAGCTGGCCGCGGGCGGCCCCGTCAGCACCGGGACCGCGGGCGAGACCGTCTTCGTCTTCCCCGGTCAGGGCGCGCAGTGGGTCGGGATGGCGGTCGGGCTGCTCGACGAGTCGCCGGTGTTCGCCGAGCGGATCGCGGAGTGCGCGGCCGCGCTGGCCCCGTACGTCGACTGGTCGCTGACCGAAGTCCTGAGCGACGCGGAGGCCCTCGAACGGGTTGACGTCGTGCAGCCGGTGTCGTGGGCGGTGATGGTGTCCCTGGCGGCACTTTGGCGGGCGCACGGGGTCGAACCCGACGCGGTCGTCGGGCACTCGCAGGGCGAGATCGCGGCGGCTGTGGTCGCGGGTGGGCTGTCTCTCGAGGACGGTGCACGCGTGGCGGCGTTGCGCAGCAAGGCGATCGCCGCCGGGCTCGCCGGACTCGGCGGGATGGCGTGGATCGCCGCCCCGGAAGCCGAGGTCACCGCGCTGCTCGAGCCATACGGCGGCCGGATCTCCGTCGCCGCGGTGAACGGGCCGCGCTCGGTCGTCGTCTCCGGCGAGGTCGAGGCTCTGGAAGCCCTGCTCGCCGAAGCCGGTGAGCTGCGCGTGCGCCGGATCCCGGTGGACTACGCCTCGCACTCGGCCGCCGTCGAGACGATCGAAGCCGAACTGCGCGAGGTCCTCGCGCCGGTGCGGCCCCGGACGTCGGCGATCACCTACATCTCCGGCGTCACCGGCACGCCGGTGGACACCGCGACGCTCGACGCCGGGTACTGGTACCGCAACCTGCGTCAGCCGGTGCGGTTCCACGACGCCACCAAGACGCTCGTCGAAGCCGGACACCGGTTCTTCGTCGAGGTCAGCCCGCACCCGGTGCTCGGCGGCGGGATCGAGGAGACCCTCGACGAGACGGACGAGAATGCCGCGGTCGTCGGCACCCTGCGCCGCAACGCGGGCGACCTCCGGCGATTCCTGACCTCGCTGACGCAGCTGTGGGCCCACGGCCACGACGTCGACTGGCCGGTCCTCTACCCGGTCAAGCGCACCGTTGCGCTGCCGACCTACCCGTTCCAGCGACAGCGGTTCTGGCTCGAACCCCGGTCCGCGGCCCCGGTCGTCCGATCCACAGTGGACGAACTGCGGTACGAAGTCCGCTGGAGCCCCGTGGCCACCCCTCGGGCCGCCACGCTCGACGCCGGCTGGCTGGCCGTGGTGCCCGCCGGGCACGACGCGCGGGACCTGCTCGGCCCGGACGTCCGCGTGCTCGAAGTATCCACAGAGGACCGTGAGGAGCTGGCGGAGCTGCTGGCCGTCGAAGCACCGCCCGCCGGGGTCGTCTCCCTGCTGGCGCTCGACGACCGGTCGCACGCCGAGCACCCCGTGCTCACCGCCGGGCTCGCCGGCAACGTCCTGCTCACCCAGGCGCTGGCCGACGCCGGGATCGCCGCCCCGCTCTGGTTCGCGACCCGCGGCGCCGTCTCGGCCGACCCGGGCGAGCCCCTGGTGAACGCCGCGCAGGCGATGGCGTGGGGTCTCGGCGGGATCCTCGGGCTCGACCAGCCCGACCGCTGGGGCGGCCTCGTCGACCTGCCGCCCGTCACCGACGCCGCGACCGCCGGCCGGTTCGCGGCGGTCCTCACCGGTCACGACGGCGAAGACCAGGTCGCGCTGCGGTCGTCCGGGGTGTTCGCCCGGCGGATGGTCCGCGCGGCGGTGTCCCCGCCCGTCCGCTGGCGGCCGCACGGCACCGCGCTGGTCACCGGCGGCACCGGCGCGCTCGGCGGTCAGGTCGCCCGCTGGCTCGCCGCGAACGGTGCCGAGCACCTGGTGCTCGTGAGCCGCAAGGGCGAAGCCGCGCCCGGAACCACGGAACTCGCGGGCGAGCTGTCCGCGCTCGGCGCCGAGGTGACCGTCGCCGCCTGCGACGTCTCCGACCGCGACGCCCTGCGTGACCTCCTGGAAGAGCTGCCGCCGGTGAACGCCGTCGTCCACACCGCGGGTGCGGTGCACGTCGAACGGCCGATCACCGCCGTGACCCTGGCCGACTTCGCCGAGCTGGCCGAGGCCAAGGTGCGCGGCGCGCGGAACCTCGACGAGCTGTGCGGGGACCTGGACGCGTTCGTCCTGTTCTCCTCCGGCGCCGGCGTCTGGGGCAACGCGGGCCAGGCGGGCTACGCCGCCGCGAACGCCTACCTGGACGCGCTCGCCCACCAGCGCCGCGACCGCGGGCTGCCGGCGACGTCGATCGCCTGGGGTGCCTGGGCGGGCGGCGGCATGGTCGACGAGAACGTCGGCGCGCAGCTCGAACGGCGTGGCGTCCCGATGATGCGGCCCGAGCTGGCCGTCACCGCGATCCAGCCGTCGGTCGACACCGGCGGCCCGGCCAGCGTCGTCGCCGACATCGACTGGGCGAAGTTCACCCCGCTCTACACCGCCGCGCGGCCGCGCCCGCTGCTGCGGGAACTGCCCGAGGCGCAGCAGGAATCCCCTGTGGACAGTGACGACGAGCTGGCGAAGCGGCTGGCCTCCGCGTCGGAGAGCGAACGCGACCGGGTCGTGCTCGACCTGGTGCGCGCCGAGGTCGCGGTGGTGCTCGGCTTCCCCGGCCGCGACGCCGTCCGGCCGACGCAGACGTTGAAGGAACTGGGCTTCGACTCGCTGACCGCGCTCGACCTGCGCAACCGGCTCAGCGCGGCGACCGGCTTGAAGCTGCCCGCCACGCTGGTCTTCGACTACCCGACCCCGGCCGCCGTCGCGAAGCACCTGCTCGCCGGGCTGGTCGCCGACGAGCCGACCGAAGCCGACGACCTGGCCGGTGAGCTGGACCGGATCGAGGCCGCGCTGGCGGCCCTGGCCCCCGGCGACGCGGCGGGCGAGCTGGTCGCCGCCCGGCTGCGGAAGCTGCTGTGGAAGTGGGACGACAACGGCGAAGACGAAGACGACGGCCTGGAACTCGACACGGCGACCGACGACGAGATGTTCGCGGCGATCGACCGAGAACTCGGAATCTCTTGACGTGACCGGAAAACCTTCCCAGGAGCGGACGCAGATGCGCAACGAGGACAAGCTCCGTGACTACCTCAAGCGGGTCACGGCCGATCTGAAGCTGGCCAACCGCCGCCTGCACGACGTCACCGAGCGCCGCGCCGAACCGATCGCCGTCGTGTCGATGAGCTGCCGGTTCCCCGGCGGGGTCACTACCCCGGACCAGCTGTGGGACCTGCTCGCCGAGGGCCGGGACGCCGTCTCGCCGTGGCCCGCCGACCGCGGCTGGGATCCGGACCTCTACGACCCCGACCCCGAGCGGATCGGCCGCAGCTACGTCCGCGACGGCTGCTTCCTGACCGACGCCGCCCAGTTCGACCCGGCGTTCTTCGGGATCTCCCCGCGCGAGGCCGTGGCGATGGACCCGCAGCAGCGGCTCCTGCTGGAGACCACCTGGGAGGCCTTCGAACGCGCGAAGCTCGACGCGGCGGCCCTCCGCGGCAGCAAGACCGGCGTGTTCGTCGGCGCCAGCAACCAGGGCTACGCCGGGGGCATGGTCACCGCGCCCGAGGGCCTGGAAGGGCTGCTGCTGACCGGCGGCTCGGCCGCCGTGCTGTCCGGCCGGCTCGCCTACACCTTCGGGCTGGAGGGCCCGGCCGTCACCGTCGACACGATGTGCTCGTCGTCGCTGGTCGCCCTGCACCTGGCGGTGTCCGCGCTGCGCAACGACGAGTGCACGATGGCCCTGGCCTGCGGCGCGACCGTGATGGCCAACCCCCGCAACTTCGTCGAGTTCAGCCGCCAGCGCGGCCTGTCCGCCGACGGCCGCTGCCGCGCCTTCTCCGCCGACGCCGACGGCACCGGCTGGGGCGAGGGCGTCGGCGTCGTGCTGCTGGAGCGGCTCTCCGACGCGCGCCGCAACGGCCACCCGGTGCTCGCGGTCATCCGCGGCACCGCGATCAACCAGGACGGCGCGTCCAACGGCCTGACCGCCCCCAACGGGCTTTCCCAGCAGCGCGTGATCGAGGCTGCCTTGGCCAACGCGCGCCTGGCGCCCGAGCAGGTCGACGTCGTCGAGGCGCACGGCACCGGCACCAAGCTCGGCGACCCGATCGAAGCGCAGGCCCTGCAAGCCACCTACGGCCGCGACCGCGAACGGCCGCTGCTGCTGGGCACGGTCAAGTCGAACATCGGCCACACCCAGGCGGCCTCCGGCGTCGCCGGCGTGATCAAGATGGTCCTCGCCCTGCGGGCGGGCGTCCTGCCGAAGACGCTGTTCGTCGGCGAGCCGACCCCGCACGTGGACTGGTCCGACGGTGCGGTTTCGCTGCTCACCGAGCAGCAGGAGTGGCCCGAGACGGGGGCGCCGCGCCGGGCCGGGGTGTCGTCGTTCGGCGGCAGCGGTACCAACGCGCACGTCGTGCTGGAAGGCGTCACCGAGGAACCCTCTGACTTCGAAGAATCCACTGTGGACACCGCGGTGTGGGTGCTGTCGGGGCGGTCCGACGCCGCGCTGAAGGCTCGCGCGGCGGAGCTGGCCGAGCTGACGGACGCCAACCTCGCCGACGTCGGCTGGTCCCTGGCCCGGACGCGCTCGGCGTTCGAGCACCGCGCCGCCGTGGTCGGCCGGGACCTGCCCACGCTGCTCGCGGGCGTCCGCGAGATCGCCGAATCCGGCACGGCCGCGGGCGTCGGCGGCGAGGCCCAGGCCGTGGGCGGCACCGTGCTGGTCTTCCCCGGCCAGGGTGCCCAGTGGGCCGGGATGGCCGTGGACCTCCTCGGTGAATCGCCGGTGTTCGCGGCACGGATGGCCGAGTGCGCCTCCGCTCTGGAACCCTTCGTGGACTGGAAGCTGACCGACGTCCTCGGTGACGCGACGGCCCTCGAACGCGTCGACGTCGTGCAGCCGGTTTCGTGGGCGGTCATGGTGTCGCTCGCGGCGCTGTGGGCGGCCCACGGCGTCACGCCGGACGCCGTCGTCGGGCACTCACAGGGCGAGATCGCGGCCGCCGTCGTCGCGGGTGCCTTGTCCCTGGACGACGGCGCCAAGGTCGTCGCGCTGCGCAGCAAGCTGATCGCCGCCCGGCTGGCCGGCCTCGGCGCGATGGCGTCGGTCGCCGCGCCCGAAGCGCAGGTCGAGGCGCTGCTCGCGGAGGGTGTCTCCATCGCGGCGGTCAACGGACCCGCCTCCGTGGTGATCTCGGGCGAGATCGCCGCGGTCGAGGAGGTCCTGGCCCGCGCGGAAGCCGAAGGACTGCGGGTACGCCGGATCCCGGTCGACTACGCATCGCACTCCGCCGTGGTCGAGGTCCTCGAAACCGAACTGCTCGAAGCCCTGGCGGACCTCGAACCCCGCGCCCCGCGGGTCACGTTCGTCTCCAGCGTCACCGGCGAGACCGCCGAGACGCTCGACGCCGCCTACTGGTACCGCAACCTGCGGCAGCGCGTGCGCTTCCAGGACGCCACCGAGACCCTCATCGCCGAAGGACACCGGTTCTTCGTCGAGTCGAGCCCGCACCCCGTCCTCGGTGGCGGCCTCCAAGCGACCCTCGACGACGCGCTCGACCCCGGCGCGGCCGCCGTCGTCGGCACGCTCCGGCGTGGCGAAGGCGGCTTGACGCGGTTCCTGACCTCGCTGGCTCAGCTGTGGACGCAGGGCCAAGACGTCGACTGGACGGCCGTCTACCCGGACGCGCGCCCGGTCGCTTTGCCGACATATCCTTTCCAGCGGCAGCGCTACTGGCTCGAGACCCCCGTCGAGACCGTGGCCGCGGCCGACGCGGAGTTCTGGGCCGCCGTCGAGGACGGCGCTCTCACCGGGGAGCTGGGCGTCACCGCCGAAACGCCGTGGCAGGAGGTGCTGCCCGCGTTGGCGGACTGGCGCCACCGCCGTACCGAGCTGTCCACAGTGGACCAGTGGCGGTACCGGATCACCTGGCAGCCGGTCGCCGAGCCGGTACCCGCGTTGGCGGGGACCTGGCTGGTCGTGCACGCGCCGGACGTCTGCCTCGACGCCCTGGAGAAGGCGGGCGCGGTCGTCCGCACCCTGCGCGTCGAGGAGTCCGACGACCGCGCGTCACTGGCCGGGCGGCTGCGGTCCGAGACCGGCCTCGCGGGCGTGCTCTCGCTGCTCGCGCTGGACGAGAACGAGCAGGCGACGCACCCGGTGCTGCCCACGGGTCTCGCCGCGAACCTCCTGCTCTCCCAGGCCCTCGGCGACGCCGGGATCACCGCGCCGCTGTGGCTCGCGACGCAGGGGACGGCCGTCGTCGTGCCCGGCGACGAGGCACCGAACCCGGGCCAGGCCACGACGTGGGGCCTCGGCCGGGTCCTCGCCCTCGAGCACCCCGACCGCTGGGGCGGCCTGGTCGACCTGCCGGAGACCCTCGACGAGCAGGCCGCGGCCCGGCTCTGCGCCGTCCTCACCGGCATCGGCGACGAAGACCAGCTGGCCGTCCGCGAGTCCGGGCTGTACCAGCGCCGCTTGCGCCGCGCGCCGGTCGAGGGCACCGCCCCCGAGTGGCGGACGAGCGGCACCGCGCTGATCACCGGCGGCACCGGCGGGCTCGGCGCGCACGTCGCCCGCTGGCTCGTCGGCCGCGGGGCCGAGCACCTCGTGCTCACCAGCCGCCGCGGTCCCGACGCACCCGGGGCTGCCGAGCTGCGCGAAGAACTGACGGCGCTCGGTGCCGAGGTGACGATCGCCGCGTGCGACGTCGCCGACCGCGAGGCGCTGACTTCGCTGGTCAGCGGCCTGAAGGACGTTCGCACGGTGGTGCACACCGCCGGCGTCGGCCTGCTCGCCCCGCTGGCCGACACGACGTTGCCCGAGTTCGAAGAGGGTGCCCGCGCGAAGCTCGCCGGCGCCCGTCACCTGGACGCGTTGTTCGGCGAGGCCGACCTCGACGCGTTCGTGCTGTACTCTTCGGTCGCCGGCGTGTGGGGCAGTGGCGACCACGGCGCGTACGCCGCCGCGAACGCCTTCGTCGACGCGCTCGCCGAGAGCCGCCGCGCCCGCGGGCTGGCCGGCACCTCGGTCGCCTGGGGCATCTGGGCCGGCGACGGCATGGTCTCCGACGTCGTCGCCGACCAGCTCAAGTGGCGCGGGATCCCGTTCATGGCCCCGGAACCGGCCCTGCTCGGGCTCGGCCAGGTGCTCGACCACGACGAGCCGTTCCTGGCCGTCGCCGACATCGACTGGGAGCGGTTCGTCCCGGTCTTCACCGCCGCCCGCCCGCGGCCGCTGCTGTCCGAGGTGCCCGAGGTCGCGGCCGTGCTGGCCGCCGAGTCCGAGGTCACCGAGGAGCAGACCGGTGCGGCGGGCGTCCTGCGCGCCAAGCTGTCCGCGCTGTCCGAAGTGGACCAGGACCGCGAGCTGCTCGCGCTGGTCCGCAAGCACGCGGCCGCCGTACTGGGCTACGCCGGACCGGAGGACGTCGACTCCTCCCGCGCGTTCCGCGAGCTGGGCTTCGACTCGCTGACCGCGATCGAGCTGCGGAACCGGCTGACCGCCGCCACCGGCCTCAAGCTGTCCGCCACCCTCGTGTTCGACTACCCGAACGCGACGACGCTGGCGCGGCACGTCCGCACCGAGGTCCTCGGCACTCCGGCGGCCGCGGTGGCGACGGCGGTCACCGCGACCGACGAGCCCCTCGCCATCGTCGGCATGAGCTGCCGGTTCGCCGGTGGCATCGGCAGCCCGCAGCAGCTGTGGGACCTGATGATGGCCGAGGCCGACGCCATCGGCGAGTTTCCCGGCGACCGCGGCTGGCACCCCGGCACCCTCTACGACGCCGACCCCGACAGCGCCGGCCACAGCTACACCCGTGCCGGCGGGTTCCTCTACGACGCGGCCGAGTTCGACCCGGGCTTCTTCGGCATCAGCCCGCGGGAGGCCCTCGCGATGGACCCGCAGCAGCGCGTCGTCATGGAAGCCTCCTGGGAGGCCTTCGAAGACGCCGGGCTCGACCAGGCCGCCGTCCGCGGCAGCCGCACCGGCGTGTTCGTCGGCGCCAGCGGCCACGACTACGGCCAGCGGCTGCGCGAGGTTCCCGAAGGCGTCGAGGGCCACCTGGTCACCGGCGGCACCGGCAGCGTCACGTCCGGCCGCGTCGCCTACACCTTCGGGCTCGAGGGCCCCGCGGTCACCATCGACACGGGCTGCTCGTCGTCGCTGGTCGCCCTGCACCTGGCCGGCCAGGCACTGCGGTCGGGGGAGTGCGACCTCGCGCTGGCCGGTGGCGTCGCGGTGATGTCGACCCCGGCGCCGTTCGTCGCCTTCAGCCGTCAGCGCGCGCTGGCCGCGGACGGCCGCAGCAAGCCGTTCTCCGCCGAGGCCGACGGCATGGGCCTGGCCGAGGGCGTCGGCATGCTGCTCGTCGAACGGCTTTCCGACGCCCAGCGCAAGGGCCACCGCGTGCTGGCCGTGGTCCGCGGCACCGCCACCAACCAGGATGGCGCCTCCAACGGCCTGACCGCGCCGAACGGCCCGTCGCAGCAGCGCGTGATCCTCTCCGCGCTCGCCGCGGCCGGCCTCGAACCGTCCGAAGTGGACGCCGTCGAGGCGCACGGCACGGGCACCACCCTCGGTGACCCGATCGAGGCCCAGGCCCTGATGGCCACCTACGGACGTGAGCGGGAAGCGCCGCTGTGGCTCGGCTCGGTCAAGTCGAACATCGGGCACAGCCAGGCCGCCGCGGGTGCCGCGGGCGTCATCAAGATGGTGCTGGCCATGCGCCACGGCGTCCTGCCGCGCTCGCTGCACTCGGAACACCCGTCGCCGCACGTCGACTGGTCCGTCGGATCCGTCGAACTGCTCACCGAGGCCACGCCGTGGCCGGACAAGCCCGGACCGCGCCGCGTCGGCGTGTCCTCGTTCGGCGTCGGCGGCACCAACGCCCACGTCGTCCTCGAACACGACCCCTCGCCCGAACCCGTCGTCGAACGCGAGCCGGTCACGGGACCGGTGCCGTGGGTGCTTTCGGCCCGCTCGGCGGCCGGGCTACCCGCGCAGGCCGCGAAACTGGCCGCCGCCGCGGCCGCGGACATCGCGGACATCGGCCGGTCCCTCGCTTCGACGCGGACCGCGTTCGAGCACCGGGCCGTGGTGCTGGGCGACGACCGTGACGCGTTGCTGGCCGGGCTCGCCGACCTGACCACCGGGACGCCGAGCGCCTCGGTGGTGACCGGGGTGGCTTCCGCGGTGGGGCGGACGGTGTTCGTGTTCCCCGGCCAGGGTGCGCAGTGGGCCGGGATGGCGGTGGGCCTGCTGGACTCGTCGCCGGCGTTCGCCGAGCGGTTCGCGGAGTGCGCGGCCGCGCTCGAATCCTTTGTGGACTGGTCGCCGTTCTCCGAGCTGCGCGACGGCTCGCTGGACCGGGTCGATGTCGTGCAGCCCCTGTCGTGGGCGGTGATGGTCTCCCTCGCCGCGCTCTGGCGGTCGCACGGTGTCGAGCCGGACGCCGTCGTCGGGCACTCCCAGGGCGAGATCGCCGCGGCGGTCGTCGCCGGGGGACTGTCCCTGGTGGACGGTGCCCGCGTGGTGGCGTTGCGCAGCAAGGCGATCGCCGCCGGGCTCGCGGGTCGGGGCGGGATGGCGTCGATCGCGCTGGACGCGTCTCGCCTGGCCGCCCTGCTCGACGACCGGATCTCGATCGCGGCGTTCAACAGCCCGGCTTCGACGGTGGTCTGCGGTGACCCGGTGGCGTTGGAAGCCCTGGTCGCGCGCTGCGTGGCTGACGGCGTCCGTGCTCGCGTGATCCCGGTGGACTACGCCTCGCACTCGGCGCACGTGGAAGCGATCGAGGGCGAACTGCTCGACGTGCTCGCCGCGGTCGAGCCGCGGACCGGCGACGTCCCGTTCTACTCGACGGTGATCGCCGAGCCGATCGACACGGCGACACTGGACGCCGGGTACTGGTACCGCAACCTGCGTCAGCCGGTCCTGTTCACCCAGACCATCGAAGCGCTGGCGGCGCGCGAGCACACCGTCTTCGTCGAGGTCAGCCCGCACCCGGTCGTCACGTCCGCGATCGCCGAAGCCGTCCCGGACGCCATCGCCACCGGCACGCTCCGGCGCGGCGAGGGCGGCCTGGCGCGGTTCCGCACGTCGCTGGCCGAGCTGCACGTCCGCGGCGTCGACGTCGACTGGGCGCCGGTGTTCCCGGGCGCCGCGACAATCCCGCTGCCCACCTACGCCTTCCAGCACCAGCGCTACTGGCTGGACGCCCCCACCGGCGCCGACGCGCTGGGCGACGAGTTCTGGGCCGCCGTCGAGCAGTCCGACTTCGGGGCACTCGCCGCCTGGCGCGCGAAGCGGCACGCCGGGTCCACTGTGGATGGCTGGCGGTACCGGGTCGAGTGGACGCCGCTCACCGTCGCTACCGACACCACCGTGGCGGGCTGGCTCGTCGTCGGACCCGACCCGCACGGCCTCGCCGACGGCCTCGGTGCGCGGCCGCTGGAGCTACCGTCCGAAGTGGACCGTGAGCGGTGGGCCGAGCTGCTCGGCGAGGCGGGACCGTTCCAGGGCGTGCTCTCCCTGCTCGATGGTCTCGTCCCGAACCTGACGCTGCTGCACGCTCTCGGCGACGCGGGCATCGACGCGCCGCTCTGGTGGGCCACCAGCGGCGCGGTCAGCACCGGCGCCACCGACCCCATCCGCGCCGCCGGACAGGCCCTGACCTGGGGCTTCGGCCGGATCGCGGCCATGGAGTACCCCCAGCGCTTCGGCGGCCTCGTCGACCTCCCGGCCGAGCTGGACGCCCGCGTCTTCACCCGGCTCGCCGCCATCCTCGGCGCACCCGGCTTCGAAGACCAGGTGGCCGTCCGGGCTTCCGGCGTCTTCGGCCGCCGGCTGGTCCGCGCGGCTCCGGCCCGCGAGACGGCGACGCCGTGGCGGGCCTCCGGCACCGTGCTGCTCACCGGCGGCACCGGCGGGGTCGGCCCGCACCTGGCCCGCTGGCTCGCCGGCGCCGGGGCCGAGCGGCTGGTCCTCACCAGCCGGCGCGGTCAGGACCTCCCCGAGCTGACCGCCGAGCTGGCCGACCTCGGCACCGAGCTGACCGTCGCGACCTGCGATGTCGCCGACCGCGACCAGCTGGCCGAGCTGCTGGAATGCCTGCCGGATCTCACCGCGGTGGTACACGCTGCCGCGGTGCTCGACGACGGCGTCCTCGACGGGCTCACCGACGAGCGGATCAGCGGCGTCCTGCGCCCCAAGGCCGACGCCGCGCGGCACCTGCACGAGCTGACCGCGGACCGCGACCTCTCGGCGTTCGTCCTGTTCTCCTCGCTGGCGGGCACGCTCGGCGGGCCGGGCCAGGCGAGCTACGCCGCGGCCAACACCTACCTCGACGCGCTCGCCCGCGAACGCCGCGCCGCGGGTCTGCCCGCGACGGCCGTGGCGTGGGGCGCGTGGGCCGGTGGCCGGGGCGAGGGCCTGGCCGCGCAAGGCCTGCCCGCGATGGCGCCCGAGCTGGCCGTCCTCGCCCTGCAGCAGGCCCTGGACGAAGACGAGACCGTGCTCGCCGTCGCCGACATCCGCTGGGCCCGCTACCGCAGGACCCTGGCCCAGGGCCGGCCGAGTGCCGCGCTGCTGGGCATCCCCGAAGCGGCGGCGCCGGAAGCTCCCGAAACCGGGTGGGCCGAGCGGCTGGCCGGGCTGAGCGAGGACGAGCAGCAGCGGCTGGTCCTGGAGCTGATCCAGGCCCAGGCCGCGGTGGCGCTCGGCTACCCCGGACCCGAGTCGATCGAGCCGGACCGCGCCTTCCGTGACCTCGGCTTCGACTCACTCACCGCCGTCGACCTGCGCAACCGCCTCGGCGAGGTCACCGGCCTGCGGCTGCCGGTCACGCTGGTCTTCGACCACCCGACCGCGGTCGTGCTCGCCGGGCACGTCCGGCGTGAGCTGGTGGGCGGCGCGGACGACACCGTGGCCGAAGCCGCCGCCCCGGTGGCGGCGGGCACCGACGAGCCGATCGCGATCGTCGCGATGTCCTGCCGCTACCCCGGTGGCGTGACCGATCCCGACGCCCTGTGGCGGCTCGTCGCCGACGGCGTCGACGCGGTCGGCGAGTTCCCGGCCGACCGCGGCTGGGACGTCGAAGGGCTCTTCGACGCCGACCCGGACAAGCCCGGCACGTTCTACACGCGCGGCGGCGGCTTCCTGCACGACGCGGCGGAGTTCGACCCCGCGTTCTTCGGGATCGCGCCGCGCGAGGCACCCGCGATCGACCCGCAGCAGCGGCTGCTGCTGGAGACGTCGTGGGAGGCCGTCGAGCGCGCGGGCATCGACCCGGCGCTGCTGCGCGGCAGCCGGACCGGCGTGTTCGTGGGCTCCAACTACCACGACTACGGCTCCCGGGTGCGGCACGCGCCCGGCGAGTTCGAGGGGCACCTGGCGACCGGCAGCGCGGGCAGCGTCGCGTCCGGCCGGATCGCCTACACCTTCGGGCTCGAAGGCCCGGCGGTCACGGTCGACACGGCGTGCTCGTCGTCCCTGGTCGCGCTGCACTGGGCGGTCAAGGCCCTGCGTTCCGGCGAGTGCGAGCTCGCGCTGGCCGGCGGCGTCACGGTGATCTCCTCGGTCGACACGTTCGTCGAGTTCAGCCGGCAGCGCGCGCTGTCACCGGACGGCCGGTGCCGCGCGTTCTCCGCGGACGCCGACGGCGCGGGCTGGGCCGAGGGCGTCGGCATGGTGCTGGTGGAACGGCTGTCCGACGCGCGCCGCAACGGGCACCCGGTGCTCGCGGTCGTGCGCGGCAGCGCGGTCAACCAGGACGGCGCGTCCAACGGCATGACCGCGCCGAGCGGGCCCGCGCAGCAGCGCGTCATCCGCGCGGCACTGGCCGACGCGGCACTGACACCGTCCGATGTGGACGCCGTCGAGGCGCACGGGACCGGCACCACGCTGGGCGACCCGATCGAGGCGCAGGCGCTCATCGCGACCTACGGTCAGGACCGGGAACGGCCGCTGTGGCTGGGCTCGGTGAAGTCCAACATCGGGCACACCCAGGCCGCGTCCGGCATCGCGGGTGTGATCAAGATGGTGCAGGCGCTGCGCAACGGCGTCCTGCCGCGGACGCTGCACGCCGAGACGCCGTCGCCGCACATCGACTGGTCCGCCGGGCAGGTGCGGCTGCTGTCGGAGCCGGTCGAGTGGGCCGCGAACGGCCACCCGCGCCGCGCGGCGGTGTCCTCGTTCGGGGTCAGCGGCACCAACGTGCACACGATCATCGAAGAGGCCCCCTCAGCGGCCGATCCGGTGGAAGCGGTGACGTCGCAGCGGTTCAGCGTCTGGCCGGTGTCGGCCCGGTCCGAAGCCGCACTGCGCGGCCAGGCCCGGCGCCTGCTGACCTTCACGGAGTCCGAAGTGGACACCGCTGACGTCGCCCGTTCTTTGTCTGCCCGCGCGAAGTTCGCGCACCGCGCGGTGGTCGTCGGCGAGAACCTCGGCGAACTGCGCGACGGACTGGCCGCGCTGGCCGCGGACCGGCCCGCCGCCGGGCTGCGGCAGCACACCGCGCGCAC
This sequence comes from Amycolatopsis camponoti, assembly GCF_902497555.1. Classification (NCBI taxonomy): domain Bacteria; kingdom Bacillati; phylum Actinomycetota; class Actinomycetes; order Pseudonocardiales; family Pseudonocardiaceae; genus Amycolatopsis; species Amycolatopsis camponoti. The sequence goes on from NZ_CABVGP010000002.1 coordinate 1,696,523, forward strand.
CGGGCGGACGGCGTTCCTGTTCACCGGGCAGGGCGCGCAGCGGCTCGGCATGGGAAGTGAGCTGTACGAGCGGTTCCCGGTCTTCGCCGATGCCTTCGACGCGGTCTGCGGGCACTTCGACCTGCCGCTGCGCGACGTCGTCTTCGGTGACGACCCGGCCCGGCTCGACCGGACCGGCTTCACGCAACCCGCGTTGTTCGCCGTCGAGGTCGCGTTGTTCCGGCTCCTGGAGTCGTGGGACGTCCGCGCGGACTTCCTGGCCGGCCACTCGATCGGCGAGCTGGCCGCGGCGCACGTCGCCGGGGTGCTTTCGCTGGCCGATGCGGCGAAGCTGGTCGCCGCGCGCGGCCGGCTGATGGAGGCGCTGCCCGAGGGCGGGGCCATGGTCGCGATCGCCGCTCCCGAAGCCGAGGTCGTCCCGCTGCTCGACGAGCGCGTCTCGCTGGCCGCGGTGAACGGGCCCGAAGCCGTCGTCGTCTCGGGTGAGACCGAAGCCGTGCTGGCCCTCAAGGAGCACTTCGCGGCGCTCGGCCGCAAGACCAAGCGGCTGGACGTCTCGCACGCGTTCCACTCGCCGCTCATGGACCCGATGCTCACCGAGTTCGCGGCGGTCGCGGCGGGGCTCACCTATCGGCAGCCGCGGATCCCGGTCGTGGCGACCGGCGACGTCGCGACGCCGGAGTACTGGGTGCGGCACGTGCGGGAGGCCGTCCGGTTCGCCGACAGTATCCGCCGGCTGGCCGACGAAGGCGTGAACCGGTTCGTCGAGCTGGGCCCGGACGCGGTGCTCGCCGCGCTCGTCCCGGACTGCGCCGGACCGGCCGAGCTGAGTGTGGGATCGTTGCTGCGCAAGGGACACGACGAAGAACGGTCGCTGCTCGTCGCGCTCGCCGGTCTGCACACCGCCGGCGCCGACGTCGACTGGGCCGCGGTGCTCGCCGGCGGCGGGCACGTCGAGCTGCCGACGTACGCGTTCCAGCGCGAGCGGTATTGGCTGGACGTCCCGGCCGTGACCGGCGACGTCACCGGCGCCGGGCTCAGCGCACCGGACCACCCGCTGCTGGGCGCGGCGGTGTCGCTGGCCGGTTCCGACGGCGCGTTGTTCACGAGCCTGTTGTCGGCGACCAGCCACCCGCTGCTCGCGCAGCACGTCGTGCTCGGCAGCGTGCTGCTGCCGGGGACGGCGTTCATGGAACTGGCCGTGCACGCCGCCGACCAGGTCGGCTGCGAACGCGTCGAGGAGCTGACCCTCGCCGCACCCCTGGTGCTGCCGGAGACCGGCGGCGTCCGGCTGCAGGTCGCCGTCGGCGGCCCCGACCGGTTCGGCACCCGCTCGATCGACATCTACTCCCGCGCCGGCGACGCCATGGAGGACGAGCCGTGGACCACGCACGCCAGCGGCACGCTCGCCGCGACGGCGGCCCCCGCGGCCGGTGACCTGACCGGGACCTGGCCGCCGGCCGGCGCCGAGCCGATCGACCTCGACGGGCTCTACGACCGCATCGCGGCCAACGGGTTCGCCTACGGGCCCGCGTTCCAGGGGCTGCACCGCGCCTGGCGCGCCGGCGACGAGATCTTCGCCGAGGTCGACCTGCCGGACGAGGAGCGGGCGGAAGCCGAGCGCTTCGGCCTGCACCCGGCGTTGCTCGACGCGGCTCTGCACACCGTGGCCCTGCGCGACGAAAGCCGGGCGGTGCTGCCGTTCGCGTGGTCGGGCGTGACCCTGCACGCGGGTGGCGCGTCGGCTCTGCGCGTGCGCGTCACCGGGCAGGGCGACGACACGGTGGCCCTGGCGGTCGCCGACCAGGACGGGCTGCCGGTGGCCACCATCGGTGCGCTGACGCTGCGGCCGGTCTCGGCCGAGCAGCTCGACGTCGCGCGCTCGGCGTACCACGAGTCGCTGTTCCGGGTGGGCTGGGTGATGGCCCCGATCACCCCGGTCAGCCACTCGGCGGCGGAACGCTGGGCGGTCGTCGGGCACGACGTCGGCGTCCGCGTCACCAAGGCCCTCGGCACGGCCGGCGTCCCGGTGGAGTCCTACCCGGACTTCGACGCGCTCGGCGCGGCCGTGGCGGCGGGTGCCCCGGTGCCCGAGGTGGTCGTGATGACCAGCGGCCCGCAGGAGGACGAAGACGTCGCGCGGGCGGTCCGGACGGCCACGCACGGCGCGCTGGAGCAGGTGCAGGAGTGGCTGGCGAGCGAGCGGTTCGCCGGTTCGCGGCTGGTGTTCGTCACCCGGGGCGCGATCGCGACGCGGGTCGGCGAAGGCATCACCGACCTCGCGACGGCGGCGGTCGTCGGCCTGGTCCGCTCCGCGCAGTCGGAGAACCCCGGCCGGTTCGTGCTGGTCGATCTCGACGACCGCGAAGTCTCCTACGCGGCGCTCCCGTCCGCGGTGGCCTGCGGCGAGCCGCACGTCGCGGTCCGGGTCGGCGCGATCCAGGTACCGCGGCTGGCGCGCGTCCCGGCCACCAGCCCGGCGCCGGTCCCCGAGTGGGACCCCGAGGGCACGGTGCTGATCACCGGCGCCACCGGGACGCTGGGCACGCTCGTCGCCCGGCACCTGGTGACCGCCCGGGGAGCGCGCAGGCTGGTGCTGACCAGCCGGCGCGGACCGGCCGCGGAAGGCGCCCGCGAGCTGGTCGACGAGCTGACGGCGTGGGGCGCGGACGTCACCATGGCGGCTTGCGACGTCTCTGACCGGGACTCGCTGGCCGCGCTGCTGGCCTCCGTGCCCGCCGAGCATCCGCTGACCGCGGTGGTGCACACGGCCGGTGTCCTCGACGACGGCGTCGTGTCGGCGCTGACGACCCGTCAGCTGGACACGGCCCTGCGGCCCAAGGTCGACGCGGCGTGGCACCTGCACGAGCTGACGGCCGGGATGAACCTGGCCGGGTTCGTGGTGTTCTCGTCGCTGGCCGGCACGTTCGGCGGCACGGGCCAGGCGAACTACGCGGCGGCCAACGCGTTCCTCGACGCGCTGGCGCACGTGCGCCGGGCGCAGGGGCTGCCGGGGCTGTCGCTGGCGTGGGGCCTGTGGGCCGAGCGCAGCGGCATGACCGGCAAGCTCGGCGAGGCGGATCTGTCCCGGTTGGCACGCGGCGGCGTCGAGCCGATGCCGTCGGAGGAGGGGCTGGACCTGTTCGACGTGGCCTGCACCCTCGACGAGGCGGTCCTGCTCCCGGTGCGGCTGGTGGTGGAGGCGATGCGCGACCGCGTCGGCGAAGACGCGATCCCGGTGATCCTGCGCAGCCTGATCCGCACCCCGGTCCGCCGAGCGGTCCGCGCGACGACGGCCCCGGCCGACCCGGTGGACAGCCTGACCCACCGCCTGGCGGGAATGTCGGAGGCGGAGCGCGACGGAGCATTGCTGGACCTGGTCCGCACGCACGCGGCCACGGTGCTGGGCTACGCGGGCCCGGACGCGATCGAGCCGGACCGCGGGTTCTTGGAACTGGGCTTCGATTCGTTGAGCGCGGTGGAGCTGCGGAATCTCCTGGGCGCGGCCACGGGGTTGCGCCTGCCGGCGACGCTGCTGTTCGACTACCCGTCGACCACGGTGCTGGTGGGGTACTTGAGGTCCGAGCTGGTCCCGGACGTCCCGGCGGCGATCCTCCCGGCGCTGGCGGAGCTGGACCGGGTGGAGTTCGCGTTGCCGGAGCTGCTGGCGGACTCGTCGGCCCGGGCGACGTTGGGTACGCGGCTGCAGGAGCTGCTGGCCCGGGTGAACGGCGCCTCCGCAACGGTTACCGCGGTGGAGGAGAAGCTGGAGTCCGCGACGGACGACGAGATGTTCGCCCTGATCGACGAGCTGGACCTCGACTGAGCCGGTCTGCCGCGGCTGGTCGTGAGTGGGAAACAGTGTTCTAACCCTGTTTCCCACTCACGACCCCGCCGGGCGCGAAGTTTAGGGATTTGCGGGTCCGGCGTGCGGTTCACTCGAGGCGACCACGCCGTGAACCTGGAGGTACCTGGTGGCACTGTCTTCGGACAAGGACAAGGTCGTCGAAGCGCTCCGGGCGTCCTTGCGGGACAACAAACGGCTGCGCGAACAGAACGACCGGCTCGCGGCCGCCTCCAGGGAACCGATCGCCGTCGTCGCGATGGGCTGCCGTTTTCCGGGCGGAGTGAACGACCCCGAACAGCTCTGGGATCTGCTCCGCACCGGCACCGACGCCATCGGAAGCTTCCCCGCCGACCGGAACTGGACCGCCGCCGAGCTCGCCGGCAGCAACACCGCCGAGGGCGGGTTCCTCGACAATGCCGGCGACTTCGACCCCGGTTTCTTCGGCATCTCGCCGCGCGAGGCCCTGGCCATGGACCCGCAGCAGCGTCTGCTCCTCGAAGTCTCGTGGGAAACCTTCGAACGCGCCGGGCTGGACCGGAAAGCCCTGCAAGCCAGCGACACCGGCGTCTTCATCGGCTGCAGCAACCAGGCCTACGGCTCCACCGACTTCGACACCCTCCCGGACGAGGTCCGCGGCCACCTGCTCACCGGCAGCGCCGTGTCCGTCGCGTCGGGCCGGATCGCCTACACCTTCGGGCTCGAAGGCCCCACCGTCACCGTCGACACCGCCTGCTCGTCCTCGCTCGTCGCGCTGCACCTCGCCGTGCAGGCGCTGCGCGCGGGGGAGTGCTCGATGGCGCTCGCCGGCGGCGTCACCGTGATGGCCACGCCCGCCGTCTTCGTCGAGTTCACCAGCCAGGGCGGGGTTTCCGCCTCCGGCCGCTGCCAGTCGTTCGCCGACACCGCCGACGGCACCGGCTGGGGCGAAGGCGCCGGTGTGCTGCTCGTCGAACGGCTGTCCGACGCGCGCAAGAACGGCCACCCGGTCCTCGCCGTCCTGCGCGGCTCCGCCGTCAACTCCGACGGCGCCTCCAACGGCCTCACCGCCCCCAACGGTCTTTCGCAGCAACGCGTCATCCGCGCCGCGCTCGCCAACGCCGGCCTCAAACCGTCCGAAGTGGACGCCGTCGAGGCACATGGCACCGGCACCACGCTGGGTGACCCGATCGAGGCGCAGGCCCTGCTCGCGACGTACGGACGCGACCGCGAGCACTCGCTGCGGCTCGGCTCGATCAAGTCCAACATCGGGCACACCCAGGCCGCCGCCGGCGTCGCCGGCGTGATGAAGATGGTCCTGGCCCTGCGCCACGGCGAGCTGCCCCGCACGCTGCACGTCACCGAGCCGTCCGCGCAGGTCGACTGGACGCGCGGCGCGGTCGAGCTGCTGACCGAGCACACCGCCTGGCCCGAGACCGGCGCGCCCCGCCGGGCCGGGGTCTCCTCGTTCGGCGTCGGCGGCACCAACGCCCACGTCGTGCTCGAAGCCGCGCCCGCATCCGCGCCCGAGGAAACCGAAGTGCCGCAAGGCCCGTCGGCCTGGGTGCTGTCGGGCCGCACCGCCGGAGCCCTGCGCGAGCAGGCCGACCGGCTGCGCAAGCACGTCACCGAAGAAAGGCCGGCCGACGTCGGCCTGAGCCTGGCCACCGCCCGCACCGCCTGGGAACACCGCGCCGCCGTGGTCGGTGCCACCGTCGAAGACCTGGTCCGCGGCCTGGACGCGCTCGCGGACGCGACGCCGTCGGCCGAGGTCGTCCAGGGTGTCGCCGCACCCCTGGGCAAGACGGCCTTCGTCTTCCCCGGCCAGGGCGCGCAGTGGGCCGGGATGGCTGTCGGCCTGCTCGACGAGCCCCTCTTCGCCGCCCGGATCGCCGAGTGCGAAGCCGCGCTCGCCCCGCACGTGGACTGGACCCTGACCGACGTCCTCGGCGACGCGGACGCGCTGGCCCGGGTCGACGTCGTGCAGCCGGCCTCCTGGGCCGTGATGGTCTCCCTGGCCGCGCTCTGGCAGTCGGCGGGCGTCAAGCCCGGCGCCGTCGTCGGGCACTCCCAGGGCGAGATCGCCGCCGCCGTCGTCGCGGGCGCACTGTCCCTTGAGGACGGTGCTCGCGTGGTTGCTTTGCGGAGCAAGCTCATCGCCCAGCAGCTCGCCGGCAAGGGCGGGATGGCCTCGGTCGCGCTGTCCGTCGCCGAGATCACTCCGCGGCTGGACGAGCGGATCAGCGTGGCCGTGGTCAACGGCCCGGGCTCGGTCGTGCTCTCCGGCGAGCCGGACGCGCTCGACGAGCTGATCGAAACCGTGGTGGCCGAAGGCGTCCGCGCTCGCCGGATCCCGGTGGACTACGCGTCGCACTCCGCGCACGTCGAGGCCATCGAAGACGCCCTGCTCACCGCGCTCGCCCCGATCACCCCGCGCGAAGCCGCGATCCCGCTCCACTCCTCGGTGCTCGGCGAGCGGATCGACACCCGCACGATGGACGCCGGCTACTGGTACCGGAACCTGCGTCGGACGGTCTTGTTCGACACGGCCGTGCGTGGCCTCGCCGAGGCGGGGTTCACCACGTTCGTCGAGGTCAGCGCCCACCCCGTGCTCGCCGCGGCCATCCAGGAGACCCTCGACGAGCCCGTCGTCGTCGGCTCGCTGCGCCGCGGGGAGGGCGGCTTGCCCCGCTTCCTGACGTCGCTGGCCGAGCTGTGGACCCGCGGTACGCCGGTCGACTGGGCCGGGCTCTTCCCCGGCGCGCGGCGGGTGGACCTGCCCACGTACCCCTTCCAGCGCGAACGCTACTGGCTGACCCCCGCCGAGAAGGCCACAGGCGCGGCCGACGACCACTTCTGGTCCGCTGTGGACAGTGGCGACGCCGACGGGCTCGCCGCTTCGCTGGACGTGGACGCGACCGCGCTCGCCGGCGTCCTGCCCGGCCTCGCTCACTACCGCAGGCGTCAGCACGAACAGTCCGTTGTGGACGGCTGGCGCTACCGCATCGCGTGGCAGCCGGCGACTCCGTCCGCAGCCGAGCTGACCGGCCGGTGGCTGGTCGTCGCTCCCGCCGGCCACCCGGCCGGCGACCTCGTCGAGGGCCTGGCCGCGCACGGCGCCGAGCCGGTCCTGGTGACCGTCGAGCCCGGCGCCCCGCTCCCGGAGCTGCCCGCCGAAGGCGTGACCGGCGTCCTGTCCTTGCTCGCCTTCGCCGAAGACGGCCTCTACGCCACCATCGAGCTGGTCCGGGCGGTCGCCGCGCCGCTGTGGCTGCTGACCCGCGGCGCGGTCTCCACCGGCCGTTCCGACCGGCTGACCCACCCCGCGCAGGCGCAGATCTGGGGCATGGGCCGGGTCGTGGGCCTGGAGCACCCCGACCGCTGGGGAGGCCTGGTCGACCTGCCCGAAACCCTCGACGACCGCGCGCTCGGCCGCCTGGCCCGGGTGCTCGCCGACGCGAGCGAGGACCAGGTCGCGATTCGCGCGTCCGGTGCCTTGGTCCGCCGCCTGGTCCCGGCACCGTTCGGCCGTACCGCACGCGAATGGCGGACGAGCGGAACCGCCCTGATCACCGGCGGCACCGGGGCGCTCGGTGCGCACGTGGCCCGCTGGCTGGCGGGTGCGGGTGCCGAGCACCTCGTCCTGACCAGCCGCCGCGGTCCCGACGCCGACGGCGCCGCCGAGCTGCGCGAAGAGCTGACGGCGCTCGGTGTCGAGGTGACCATCGCCGCCTGCGACGTCGCCGACCGCGACGCCCTGGCCACCCTGCTCGCCGGCATCGAACCCCGCACCGTCGTGCACGCGGCCGGGGTGGGCCGCTCGGCCGCCCTCGCCGACACCGACCGCGCCGAAGTCGCCGACACGCTGCGCGCGAAGGTCGAGGGTGCCGCCCACCTCGATGCCCTGCTCACCGGAGACCTCGACGCGTTCGTGGTGTTCTCCTCCAACGCGGGTGTCTGGGGTGGTGGTGGCCAGGCCGCGTACGCCGCGGCCAACGCCGCCCTCGACGCCCTCGCGCAGCACCGCCGGGACCGCGGCCTGACCGCGACCTCCGTCGCCTGGGGAGCCTGGGCCGGCGCGGGCATGACCGCCGACGGCTCCGCGGAGCAGCTGAGCCGCCGGGGCATCCGCGCGATGGACCCCGCCCTCGCGCTCACCGCGTTGCACCAGGCCCTCGACGCCGACGAGACGTTCCTGGCCGTCGCCGACATGGACTGGGCCCGGTTCGCCCCCGCCTTCACCGCGGCCCGCCCGCGCCCCCTGCTCGACGAGCTGCCCCAGGTCCGCGCGGCCCTCGCGGACACGCCCGTCGAGGCGGATTCCCCCTTGCGGCAGAGGCTTTCCGGCCTGACCGAGGCCGCGCGGGCCGAAGCGCTGCTCGACCTCGTGCGGGCCGAGACCGCCGCCGTCCTGGGCTACCCCGGGCCGGGCTCGATCGAGCCCGGCCGGGCCTTCCGCGACCTGGGCGTCGACTCCCTGATCGCCCTGGAGGTCCGCAACCGGCTCGTCGCGGCGACCGGGCTCAAGCTGCCCGCCGTCGTGCTGTTCGACCACCCGGACCCGCGGCGGCTCGCCGCGCTGCTGGGACACCGGTTGCTCGACGCCGGCCCCGTGGCGGCCGATCGGCCGGTGTCCCGGGTGGACACCGACGAGCCGATCGTCATCGTGTCGATGGCGTGCCGCCTGCCCGGCGACGTGCGCACGCCGGAAGACCTGTGGGACCTGGTTTCCGCCGGCGCCGAGGGCCTCTCGGCCTTCCCGGCGAACCGCGGCTGGGACCTCGACGGGGTAGGCGGGTTCGTCCACGACGCCGACGAGTTCGACGCCGGCTTCTTCGGGATCTCGCCCCGGGAAGCCCTGGCCATGGACCCGCAGCAGCGGCTGCTGCTGGAGAGCGCGTGGGAGGTCTTCGAGCGCGCCGGGATCGACCCGCGTTCGCTCCGCGGCAGCGCCGCCGGCGTGTTCGTCGGCTGCGGCACCCAGGGCTACGCGACCGGTCACACGGAGGCGGCCGAAGAGGTCGAAGGGCATCTGCTCACCGGGAACGCCGGCGCGGTCGTGTCCGGGCGGGTGTCCTACGTGCTCGGTCTCGAAGGCCCGGCGGTGACCGTGGACACGGCGTGCTCGTCGTCGCTGGTGGCGCTGCACCTGGCCGCGCAGTCGGTTCGCTCCGGCGAGTCGTCGATGGCGGTGGCCGGCGGCGTGACGGTGATGGCGACGCCGGGCGCGTTCCAGGAGTTCGCCAAGCAGGGCGGCCTGGCCGGCGACGGCCGGTGCAAGTCCTTCGCCGACGCGGCCGACGGCACCGGCTGGGGCGAGGGCGTCGCGCTGGTGCTGGTCGAGCGCCTGTCGGACGCCCGGCGGCTCGGCCACCCGGTGCTCGCGGTCCTGCGCGGCTCGGCGATGAACCAGGACGGCGCGTCGAACGGCCTGAGCGCCCCGAACGGCCCGTCGCAGCAACGCGTGATCCGTGCGGCGCTGGCGAACGCGGGCCTCGAACCGTCCGATGTGGACGCAGTGGAGGCGCACGGGACGGGCACGACGCTGGGCGACCCGATCGAGGCGCAGGCGCTGCTGGAGACCTACGGCCAGGACCGGGAGCGCCCGCTGTGGCTGGGCTCGGTGAAGTCCAACGTGGGCCACACGCAGGCCGCCTCGGGCGTGGTCGGCGTGCTCAAGATGGTCCTCGCGATGCGCGGCGGAACGCTGCCGAAGACGCTGCACGTGGACCGGCCGTCGGACCGGGTCGACTGGACGTCCGGTGAGGTGCGCCTCCTGACCGAGGCCCAGGAGTGGCCTGCCGGTGACCGGCCGCGCCGCGCGGGTGTGTCGTCGTTCGGCGTCAGCGGGACCAACGCGCACGTCATCCTCGAAGAGCCGCCGGTCGTTCCGGCTGTTCACAGTGAACCGTCCACCGGCGTGGTGCCGTGGGTGCTTTCGGGCCGAACCGGGGAAGCGGTGCGGGAGGCCGCGCGCGGCCTGTCCTCCGTCGACGGCGACCCGGCGGACATCGCCCTCGCGCTCGCCGCGCGGTCGGCCTTCGAGTACCGGGCCGTGGTCGTGGGCGACGGCCGTGACGACCTGCTCGCCGGGCTCGCCGCGACGACCCCGGGGCCGGCGGAGCCGGGCAAGACGGCTTTCCTGTTCTCGGGCCAGGGTTCGCAGCGCGTCGGGATGGGGGCCGAGCTGTACGAGCGGTTCCCGGTGTTCGCGGACGCGTTCGACGCGGTGTGCGCGCTGGTCGACGCCGACCTGGAGCGGCCGTTGCGGGAGGTCGTCTTCGGCGACGCCTCGGCGCTCGATCGGACGGGGTACACGCAGCCGGCGCTGTTCGCGGTCGAGGTGGCGCTGTTCCGGTTGCTGGAGTCGTGGGGCGTGGTCCCGGACCACGTGGCCGGCCACTCGATCGGTGAGATCGCCGCGGCGCACGTCGCCGGCGTGCTGTCCATCGAGGACGCTTGCCGGCTCGTCACCGCGCGGGCGGGACTCATGCAGGCGTTGCCCGCCGGCGGCACGATGCTGGCCGTCGAGGCCACGGAAGACGAGGTTTCGGCGGTCCGGACCGACGGTGCGGGCTTGGCCGCGGTGAACGGGCCCACGGCCGTGGTGGTGTCCGGCGAGGCCGACGCGGTCGCGTCGATCGAGCGGCACTTCGCCGGGCTGGGCCGGAAGGTCCGGCGGCTCACGGTGTCGCACGCGTTCCACTCGGCGCTGATGGACCCGATGCTGGCCGAGTTCGCCCGCGTGGCCGGGTCCTTGTCCTTCAGCGCGCCCACGATCCCCCTGGTGTCCACCGTGTCCGGACGGCTCGCCGGCGACGAGATCCTGACCCCGGATTACTGGGTGCGTCAGGTCCGCGAGCCGGTGCGGTTCGCCGACGCCGCGGTCGCACTCGCCGGTCTCGGCGTCACGCGAGGGCTCGAACTCGGCCCCGACGGCGTGCTCTCGGCGCTCGCCGGGTTCCCGGCGGTTCCCTTGCTGCGCAAGGACCGTGACGAATACCGGAGCCTGCTCACCGCGCTGGCCGACGCGCACACGCGCGGTCACACCGTCGACTGGCCGTCCGTCCTGCACGCCGCGCACCCCGGTCGTCCCGGTGGCGCGGTCACCCTGCCGACGTATCCGTTCCAGCGCACGCGTTTCTGGCTCGAGACCCGGCCGGCCCCGGACGCGCGGTTCTGGGCGGCCGTCGAGAACGGTGACCTCGAAGCCTTGACGGCCTGGCGCGAGCGTGGACCGGCCCCGGCCGGCCAGTACGAGGTCACCTGGACGCCCGTCGACGTCGGCGAGAGCCGCCTCGACGGCCGATGGCTCGCGGTGGTCCCCGCCGGCTCGGACCCGCACTTCGCCGATGACGTCCTCGAAGTCACCTCCGCCGACGACCGTGCCTCGCTCGCCGCGCGCCTGCGGGGCCGGGACGTCACGGGCATCCTGTCTACTTTGGACGTGACCGGGCAGCTCTCGCTCGTCCAGGCCCTCGGTGACGCGGAGATCGACGCGCCGCTGTGGTGCGTCACCCGGGCCGCGGTCGCCGCGGCGGAGGGCGACGTGCCGGACCCGGAGCAGGCGATGGTCTGGGGGCTCGGGCGCACGGTCGCGCTGGAGCACCCGCACCGCTGGGGCGGCCTCGTCGACCTGTCCGCCGATGCCGACGAGGAGACGTTGCGCGCGGTCCTCGACAGCGAGACCGGCGAGGACCAGGTCGCCATCCGCGGCTCGGACGTCCTGGCCCGCCGGCTCGTCCGTCGCACCGCACCGCCGTCGGTCCCGTGGCAGCCGAGCGGCACGGTCCTCGTCACCGGCGGCACCGGCGCTCTGGGCCGGCACGTCGCACGGTGGCTGGCCGGTGCCGGCGTCGAGGGTCTCGTCCTGACGAGCCGCCGCGGCCCCGACGCGCCGGGTGCCGACGACCTCAAGACCGAGCTGACCGCACTCGGCGTTCGCGTCGACGTCCTGGCCTGCGACGTCACCGACCGCGCCGCCCTCGAAGCGACGCTCGAGTCCGCCGGCGACCTCACCGCCGTCGTGCACACCGCCGGTGTCCTGGCCGACGGCGTCCTCGAAGCCCTCACGCCCGAACGCCTGGCCGAGGTCGTCGACGCGAAGGCCGTCGCCGCCCGGCACCTGCACGAACTGACCACCGGGCTGGAGGCGTTCGTCCTCTTTTCCTCGTGCGCGGGCACCTTCGGCGCGGCCGGGCAGGGCAACTACGCCGCCGCGAACGCCTACCTCGACGCCCTCGCCGAACAGCGCCGGGCCCAGGGGCTCGCCGCGACATCGATCGCCTGGGGCCCGTGGGCCGACGGCGGCATGGCCACGGCGTCGGCCGCCGAGGAGCACCTCGGCCGCACCGGGCTCGCCCCGCTGCGGCCCGACCGCGCCGTCGCCGCGCTGCGGGCCGCGGTGGACGGTGGCGCGGCGGCCGTCACCGTCGCCGACGTCGACTGGGAGCGGTTCGCCGCCGCGCTCACCGCGCACCGGCCGAGCCCGCTGATCGCCGGGCTGCCCGAGGTGCGGCAGCTCGCGCCCGCCACGACGGACCGGCTCGAGCTGTCCGCCCCGGATGCCGACCGGCAACTGCTCAAGCTGGTCCGCGAGCAGGTCGCTCTCGCGCTCGGCCACCGGTCGGCCGACGACGTCGCGGCCGGCCGCACCTTCAAGGAGCTCGGCTTCGACTCGCTGACCGCCGTCGAGCTGCGCAACCGCCTCGACACGGCGACCGGGCTGCGGCTCCCGGCCACGCTCGCCTTCGACTACCCGACCGCGACGGCGCTGGCCGCGTACCTGCGCACCGAGCTGCTGGGGGAGGCCGAGGCCGAACAGACGGCGGTCGTCCGGAACGCCGACGAGCCGATCGCCATCGTCGGCATGAGCTGCCGGTTCCCCGGCGGAGTGAAGAATCCGGACGAGCTGTGGGCGTTGCTCGCCGAGGGCCGGGACGCGGTCTCGGAGTTCCCCGCCGACCGCGGCTGGGACACCGACGCGCTCTACGACCCCGATCCCGACCACGCGGGGACGACCTACGTGCGCGAAGGCGGCTTCCTGGCCGGCGCCGACCGGTTCGACGCCGAGTTCTTCGGGATCTCGCCGCGCGAGGCGCTGGCCATGGACCCCCAGCAGCGGCTGCTGCTGGAAGCGTCCTGGGAGGCCTTGGAGCAGGCGGGCGTCGACCCGCTGTCGGTGCGCGGCGCGCCCGTCGGGGTGTTCGCCGGGACCAACGGCCAGGACTACACCGCGGCGCTGCACTTCGGTGCGGAGAGCGTCGACGGCTACCTCGCCACCGGCAGCGCGGGCAGTGTCCTTTCCGGACGGATCGCCTACGAGCTCGGGCTGGAGGGCCCGGCGATGACCGTCGACACGGCGTGCTCGTCGTCGCTGGTCGCGCTGCACCTGGCCGCCCAGTCCCTGCGGGCGGGCGAATGCTCGCTGGCGCTGGCCGGCGGCGTGACGATCATGTCGACTCCCGGCCTGTTCGTCGAGTTCAGCCGGCAGCGTGGGCTCGCGTCCGACGGCCGGTGCAAGGCCTTCGCCGACGAGGCGGACGGCACGGGCTGGGGCGAAGGCGTCGGCGTCGTCCTCGTCGAACGGCTGTCCGACGCGCGGCGCAACGGGCACCCGGTCCTCGCGATCGTCCGGGGCAGCGCGGTCAACCAGGACGGCGCGTCGAACGGCTTGACCGCGCCGAACGGTCCTTCGCAGCAGCGGGTGATCCGGGCGGCCTTGGCGAACGCGGGCCTGACGCCGTCCGATGTGGACGCCGTCGAGGCGCACGGCACCGGCACGACGCTCGGTGACCCGATCGAGGCGCAGGCCCTGCTCGCGACCTACGGCCGGGACCGCGAAGAACCGCTGTGGCTCGGTTCGATCAAGTCGAACGTCGGACACACACAAGCCGCCGCCGGCGTTGCCGGGGTCATCAAGATGGTCCTCGCGATGCGCCAAGGCGTGCTGCCCGCGACCCTGCACGTCGGTGAGCCGTCTCGGCACGTCGACTGGGACAGCGGCGCGGTGTCCCTGCTGACCGAGTCGCGCCCGTGGCCCGAGCACGAGGGACCGCGGCGCGCCGGGATTTCGTCGTTCGGCGTCAGCGGCACGAACGCGCACATCATCGTGGAGCAGGTTCCCGAGCCGCCCGCCAAGTCCACTATGGACTTCGAAAGCGCGCCCTGGGTGATCTCTGCCCGGTCGGAAGCGGCGCTCCGGGACCAGGTGGCCGCGCTCGCCGAGGTGCCGGGGAGCGTCGCCGAGATCGCCTGGTCGCTGGTGACCACCCGCTCGGCCTTCGAGCACCGCGCGGTCATCCTCGCCGACCACCGCGAACTGACCGCGACCGTCACCGGAACCGCCGGGGCCGCCGGGGAGACGGTGTTCGTCTTCCCCGGCCAGGGTGCGCAGTGGGCGGGGATGGCCGTCGAGCTGCTCGACGAGCCCGTCTTCGCGCGGCGGATCGCCGAATGCGCCGCCGCGCTGGCCCCGCACGTGGACTGGTCGCTGACCGAAGCACTGGGTGACGCGGACGCGCTGGCCCGGGTCGACGTCGTGCAACCCGCGTCCTGGGCCGTGATGGTGTCCCTGGCCGCGCTCTGGCGGTCACACGGGATCGAGCCGGACGCCGTCGCCGGGCACTCGCAAGGCGAGATCGCGGCCGCGGTCGTCGCGGGTGGACTGTCGCTCGAGGACGGTGCCAAGGTCGTCGCGCTGCGGAGCAAGGCGATCGCCGCCGGGCTCGCGGGCCAGGGCGGCATGGCGTCGATCGCCCTCGATGCCGACCGCGTGGCGGACCTGCTGCCGGAGGGGGTCGCGATCGCGGCCTACAACAGCCCGGCTTCGACCGTGGTGTGCGGCGACCCGGCCGCGCTGGACGACCTGATCGCCCAGTGCGCCGAAAAGGACATCCGGGCCCGCCGCATCCCGGTCGACTACGCCTCGCACTCGGTCTACGTCGAGGGCATCCGCGACGAACTCCACGCCGTCCTGGCCGGTCTGAGCCCGCGCACCGGCGACGTCCCGTTCTACTCGGCGGTGACGGCCGAGCCGGTCGACACCGCGACCCTCGACGCCGGCTACTGGTACCGGAACCTGCGCGAGCCGGTTCGTTTCCTCGACACGACCCGCGCGCTCATCGAGCGCGGACACCGGTTCTTCGTCGAGGTCAGCCCGCACCCGGTGCTCCTGTCCGCGATCCAGGAGACCCTCGACGACACCCCGGGCGTCGTCGTCGGGACGCTGCGACGCGGCGAAGGCGGCCCGCGCCGGTTCCTGACCTCGGTCGCCGAGCTGTGGACGCAGGGGCACGACGTCGACTGGCGGACATTCCTCCCGGAGACGCGCACGGTCGCCCTGCCCACCTACCCGTTCCAGCACCGGCGTTTCTGGCCGACGGTCAAGCCCACCGCGGCGCCCGCCGGCGACCCCGTCGACGAGCGGTTCTGGGCCGCGGTGGAACGCGAGGACCTGGCGTCGATCGCCGGCACCCTGGCCGTCGCGCCGGAACCCCTCGGCGACGTCCTGCCCGCGCTCGCGTCCTGGCGGCGCACGCGGCTGGAAAAGTCCACTGTGGACAGCTGGCGCTACCGCATCACCTGGAAACCCCTGGCCGTCGAAGCGAAGGCGCTCACCGGCACCTGGCTGGTCGTCCTGCCGGAGGGCGGGGACCACCCGTGGCTCGACGCCGCGGTGCGGGCCGTCGGGACCGCCGTCCCGATCACCGTCGGCGCCACCGACCGCGTCGCGCTCGGCAAGCGCCTCGTCGACGTCGCCCCGGTGGACGGCGTGCTCTCCCTGCTCGCCCTCGACGCGACCGCGCACCCGGTGCTCCCGCGCGGCGTCGCGAATACCCTGCTCCTCACCCAGGCGCTCGGCGACGCCGGGATCACCGCCCCGCTGTGGCTCGCCACGGCGGGCGCGGTGGCCACCGGCCGCCACGACGCCGTGACCGACGCGGCGCAGTCCCAGATCTGGGGGCTGGGCCGGGTCATCGGTCTGGAACACGCCGACCGCTGGGGCGGCCTGGTCGACCTGCCGGACACGACCGGCGACCGCGACCGGCAGCGGCTGGCCGAAGTCCTGGCCGGGGCGGGTGACGAGGACCAGGTCGCCGTCCGCGTGTCCGGGGTCCTCACCCGCCGCCTGGTGCCGGCCCCGCTCGGCGACGGCGCCCCGGCCCGCGACTGGCGGCCGTCCGGCACCGTGCTGATCACCGGCGGCACGGGCGCGCTCGGCGCCCACGTCGCCCGCTGGCTCGCCGGCCGCGGCGCGCAGCGCCTGGTACTCACCAGCCGGCGCGGCGAAGCGGCACCCGGCGCGGCCGAACTCCGCGACGAGCTGACCGCGCTCGGCGCCACGACGACGATCGCCCCCTGCGACGTCGCCGACCGCGCGGCCCTGAAAACGCTGCTCGACGAGCTGGATGAGCCGGTGCGGGCCGTTTTCCACGCGGCCGGAATCGTCCAGGGCACCGCGCTCGACGACACCGAGCTGGCCGAATTCGCCGAGGTGGTGTCGGCCAAGGTCGCCGGCGCCACCCACCTCGACGAGCTGCTCGGCGACGTCGACGCGTTCGTGCTGTTCTCCTCCAACGCCGGCGTCTGGGGCAGCGGCGGGCAGGGCGCGTACGCGGCGGGCAACGCGTTCCTCGACGCGCTCGCGCAGCGCCGCCGGGACCGCGGGCTCACCGCCACGTCGGTCGCGTGGGGCGCGTGGCAGGGCGCGGGCATGGCGGGCGACAACGACGCCGAGGAGCACCTGCGCCGCCGGGGTGTGGGCGCGATGCCGCCGGAGCGGGCGCTGCTCGCGCTGGGGCAGGCGATCGACCGCGACGAGACCGTGCTCACGGTCGCCGACGTCGACTGGGAGCGATTCGTGCAGGGCTTCACCGCCGCGCGGCCCCGTCCACTCCTCGACGACCTCCCGGCCGTTCGCCGGGCCCTCGAAGCCCGGCCGGCCGAAGCCGAGTCGGCGGACTTCGCGAGCCGGTTGACCGGCCTGCCGCCCGTCGAGCAGGAGCGCGTGGTCCTCGACCACGTCCGCGAGGCCATCGCCCGGGTGCTCGGGCACGCGGGTGCCGAGGAGATCGAGGCGAACCGGCCGTTCAAGGAGATCGGCTTCGACTCCCTGACGGCGGTGGAGCTGCGCAACCGCCTGCGCGCGGCGACCGGGCTCAAGCTGCCCGCCACGCTCGTCTTCGACCACCCGACCCCGTCCGCGCTGGCCGGGTTCCTGCTCTCGGCGCTGGTCGGCGAGGAAGTTTCGGTCCTGGGGGAGCTGGACCGGATCGAGGCGCTGGTTTCAGGGGTTTCCCCAGACGATGACACCTTTGGGCAAATCACCAGCCGACTTCAGACCATGCTGAACAAGCTGGGAGAAGCCCGGGCGTCCGACGGCCGTCCCCGGGCCGCCCAGCAGCTCGAAGGCGCGACGGACGACGAAATTTTCGACTTCATCCACCGGGAGCTCGGCAGGTCGTGATGCCCGCGCCGGTGGACCGCACAGGACCACGAGGGCGCTGGTGAACGAAGAGAAGCTCCGGGACTACCTGAAGTGGGTTACGACCGACCTCGCCGAGACCCGGCAACGCCTCCAGGAGCTGGAGGCGGGGGAGAAGGAGCCGATCGCGATCGTCGCGATGGGCTGCCGGTTCCCCGGCGGCGTGACCTCCCCGGAGGATCTTTGGGACCTGGTCTCCGACGGGACCGACGCGATGTCGGCGTTCCCGGCCGATCGCGGCTGGGACCTCGGCGATGGCGACTACGCGCGCACGGGCGGGTTCATCGACACCGCCACGACGTTCGACCCGGCGTTCTTCGGCATCAGCCCGCGCGAGGCGCTCGCCACCGACCCGCAGCAGCGGCTGCTGCTCGAAGTCTCGTGGGAGGTCTTCGAACGCGCCGGCATCGACCCCGGCTCCCTGGCCGGGACGTCCGCGGGGGTCTTCGTCGGCTCGACGCCGTCCGGGTACGGCCTGGGCAGTGAGACCGGCGAGGTCGCCGGGCACCTGCTCACCGGCAACGCGGGCAGCGTCCTGTCCGGGCGGCTCGCCTACAGCTACGGCCTCGAAGGACCCGCGGTCACCGTCGACACGGCGTGCTCGTCCGCGCTGGTCGCCCTGCACCTCGCCTGCCAGGCCCTGCGCAAGCGCGAGTGCTCCCTCGCGCTGGCCGGCGGCGCCACGATCATGTCGACCCCGGCCGTGTTCCTCGAGTTCGCCCGCCAGGGCGGCCTCGCCGGGGACGGCCGCTGCAAGCCCTTCGCCGAAGCCGCCGACGGCACCGGCTGGGGCGAGGGCGTCGGCCTGCTGCTGCTCGAGCGCCTGTCCGACGCGCGCCGCCGCAACCACCCCGTGCTCGCCGTCGTCGAGGGCTCGGCCGTCAACTCCGATGGCGCGTCCAACGGCCTGACCGCCCCGAACGGCCCGTCGCAGCAGCGGGTGATCCGCGCGGCCCTGGCTTCCGCCGGTCTTTCGCCCGCCGACGTCGACGTCGTCGAGGCGCACGGCACCGGCACCACGCTGGGCGACCCGATCGAAGCTCAGGCACTGCTGGCCACCTACGGGCAGAACCGCCCGGCGGACCGGCCGCTGCGGGTCGGCGCGGTGAAGTCCAACATCGGGCACACCCAGGCCGCCTCCGGCGCGGCCGGCGTCATCAAGATGGTCCTGGCCCTGCGGCACGGGCACCTGCCGCACACCCTGCACCTGGACGAGCCGTCGTCCCACGTGGACTGGGCGGCCGGGTCGGTCGAGCTGCTGGGCGAGCCGATGCCGTGGCCGGAGCGCGACGCGCCCCGCCGCGCCGGGGTGTCCGCGTTCGGCGTCAGCGGCACCAACGCCCACGTCCTGCTTTCCGAACCGCCCGCGGCCGAGGCCGAGGATATCCCGGCTTCGGCCGGGCCCTGGCCGTTCCTGGTCTCCGCGCGGGGCGCGGCCGCCCTGCGCGAGCAGGCCGCGAGTATCCGGAACATCGCCTCAGAGGAAAACCTGGCCGACCTCGCCTGGTCGCTCGGCACCGGCCGGGCCGCTCTCGACGACCGCGCGGTCATCCTCGCCGAGGGGCGGGAAGAACTGCTGCGCGGCCTCGACGCCCTCGCCGCGGACGGTGCGGCGCCGGGCCTGGTGCGCGGCACGATCCGGCCGGGAAAGCTGGCGTTCCTGTTCACCGGCCAGGGTTCCCAGCGCATCGGCATGGGACGCGAGCTGCACGAACGGTTCTCGGTCTACGCCGCCGCGTTCGACGAGGTGTGCGCGGAGTTCGACCGCCACCTCGACCATCCACTGCGGACGGTGATCGAATCGGGTGAACGTCTCGACGAGACGGCGTACACCCAGCCCGCGTTGTTCGCGGTCGAGGTGGCGCTGTACCGGCTGGCCGAGTCCTGGGGCTACCAGCCGGACTACCTGCTCGGCCACTCGATCGGCGAACTGGTCGCCGCCCACCTGGCCGGAGTGCTTTCCCTGGCTGACGCCTGCACGCTGGTGGCCGCGCGTGGCCGGCTGATGCAGGTGCTGCCCGCCGGGGGCGCGATGGTCGCCGTGCAGGCGACCGAGGACGAGGTGGTGCCGGCTGACGGGGTCTCGATCGCCGCCGTCAACGGCCCGGATTCGCTGGTCCTGTCGGGTGACGAGGACGTCGTGCTGGCCGCCGCCGAGCGGTTCGCCGGGGTGGGCCGCAAGACGAAACGGCTCGACGTCTCGCACGCGTTCCACTCCGCGCGCATGGACGGGATGCTGGCCGAGTTCCGCCGGGTCCTCGACGGCCTCACCTTCCACCCGCCGAAGATCGCGGTCGTCTCCAACGTCACCGGCACCCTCGCCGACCGGCTGACTTCGCCCGGCTACTGGGTTTCGCACGTCCGTGAGGCCGTGCGCTTCGCCGACGGCGTCGGCTGGCTGACCGAGGCCGGGGTGACCGGTTTCCTGGAACTGGGCCCCGACGGCGCGCTGGCCGCGCTCGTCCAGGACTGCGTGCCCACCGGTGCCGCCGTGGCCGCGCTACTGCGCCGCGACCGTCCCGAGACGACCGCCGCGCTGACCGGGCTCGCCCGGATGCACGTGTCCGGCCACGGACCCGACTGGGCGGCCCTCCTGGGCGGCGGCCACCGGGTCGACCTTCCCACGTACCGCTTCCAGCGTCAGCGTTACTGGCTGGAGCCGTCGGTCCCCACCGGAACCGGGGACGACGAGTTCTGGTCCGCTGTGGACACCGGGACCCTCACCGACGTGCTGGACCTGCCGGAGGGCGCGCTCGGCGACCTCCTGCCCGCGCTGTCGGCCTATCGCGCGAAGCGCCAGGAAAAGTCCACTGTGGATGCCTGGCGGTACGGGATCGGCTGGACCCCGGTTTCCCCGGCGCCGAAGCCGCTCTCCGGGACCTGGCTGGCCGTCGTTCCGGAAGACTTCTCGTCGCCGGTGCTCGACGCTCTGGTGAGCCGCGGGTTCGTCCCCGTCACGCTCGACCGGCTGGCCGAGCACTCCGCTGTGGACGGTGTGCTTTCGCTACTGGCCTGGGACACCGAGGCCCTGCTGCGCACCATCGAGCTGGTCCGCACCGCGACCGCTCCCGTCTGGGTCGCGACGCGGGGTGCCGTCTCCACCGGGCAGTCCGACCCGCTGACCGCGCTGGACCAGGCTCCGCTGTGGGGGCTCGGCCGCGTCGCCGCGCTGGAGTACCCGCAGCGCTGGGGCGGCCTGGTCGACCTGCCCGACGAGCTGGACGAGCGCGCTCTCGACCGGCTGGTGGCCGTCCTGAACTCGGCCGAGGACCAGGTGGCATTGCGCGCGTCGGGAGTCTTCGGCCGCCGCTTGCGGCGGACGACCGGCCCGGCCGCCGAGCCGTGGTCGCCCGCCGGGACCGTGCTGATCACCGGTGGCACCGGCGCGCTGGGTGCGGTCGTCGCGCGCACGCTCGCCGAAGCCGGCGCCGCACACCTCGTCCTGGCCGGCCGCCGCGGTCTCGACGCCCCGGGCGCTGCGGCGCTGCGCGACGAGCTGACCGCGCTCGGCACCCGCATCACCCTCGCCGCGTGCGACGTCGCCGACCGCGACGCCGTGGCCGGGCTCCTCGCCGGACTGCCCGGCCTCGACGCCGTCATCCACACCGCCGGCGTCCTCGACGACGCCGTGCTCGACGGCGTCACCGCCGAGCAGCTGGACACCGTCTTCCGGCCCAAGCTCGACGCCGCGCGCCACCTCGACGAACTGACCCGTGACCGCGCGCTGTCCGCGTTCGTGCTGTTCTCGTCGTTCGCGGGCAGCCTCGGCGCCGTCGGACAGGCCGCCTACGCCGCCGCCAACGCCGGGCTCGACGCGCTCGCCGAACAGCGCCGCGCCGCCGGGCTGCCCGCCACCTCCGTGGCCTGGGGCCCGTGGGGCGGCAGCGGCATGGCGGCCGACGACCTGGTCGCCGACCGGATGCGCCGGGGCGGGGTGCCGCCGATGGCCCCGCGGCTGGCGGTCGCCGCCTTGCGCCGCGCGATCGGCGGCGGGGAAGCGAACCCGATCGTCGCCGACGTCGACTGGGCGAAGTTCGTGCCCGGCTTCACCACCACCCGCCCCAGCCCGCTGCTCGGCGACCTGCCCGAGGCGCGGGACGCGATGCCCACCCGCGAAGAGCAACCCCTCGTCGCGCGGCTGGCCGCACTGTCCACCGAGGACCAGCAGACGCTCCTGCTCGACGTCGTCCGCACCCGGGCCGCCGCCGTGCTCGCCTACCCCGGCCCGGAGGCGGTCGAGCCCGGGCGGGCGTTCAAGGACCTCGGCGTCGACTCGCTGACCGCCGTCGAGCTGCGCAACGGCCTCGGCGCCGCGACCGGGCGCGCGCTGCCCGCGACACTGGTGTTCGACTACCCGACCCCGGCCGCCGTCGCCACGTACCTGCGCGAAGAGCTGGCCGGGTCCGCCGCGACGCCGGTCGTCACGGGATCCGCTACTGCCGTCGAAGACGAACCGCTCGCCATCGTGTCGATGGCCTGCCGCCTGCCCGGCGGCGTGCGGTCGCCCGAGGATCTGTGGGACATGCTGGCGGGCGGTCGTGACGCCGTCAGCACCTTCCCGGAGGACCGCGGCTGGCCCCTGGCCGACCTGTACCACCCGGACCGCGACCACGGGGGCACCAGCTACACGCGTCACGGCGGTTTCCTCGACGCCGTCGCGGACTTCGACGCCGGCTTCTTCGGGATCTCGCCGCGCGAAGCCCTCGCGATGGACCCGCAGCAGCGGCTGCTGCTGGAGACCTCGTGGGAGACGTTCGAGCGCGCGGGCATCGATCCGCTGTCGCTGCGTGGCTCCCAGGTCGGTGTCTACATCGGAACCAACGGGCAGGACTACGCGGCACTGCTGCGCGAGTCCGGCGAAGGCAGTTCGGACGGGCACGCCGGGACCGGGAACGCCGGCTCGGTCGTCTCCGGCCGCATCTCCTACGTGCTGGGCCTGGAGGGTCCCGCCGTCACGGTCGACACCGCGTGCTCGTCGTCGCTGGTCGCGCTGCACTGGGCCGCGCAGTCGCTGCGCTCGGGCGAGTCGTCGATGGCGCTGGTCGGCGGCGTGACCGTGATGACGACGCCGGGCGCGTTCCTGGAGTTCAGCAAGCAGGGCGGCCTGGCCGAGGACGGCCGGTGCAAGGCGTTCGCCGACGGCGCGGACGGCACGGGCTGGGGTGAAGGTGTCGGCCTCATCCTCGTCGAGCGGCTGTCCGACGCGCGCCGCAACGGGCACCCGGTGCTGGCGCTGGTGCGCGGCTCGGCCGTGAACCAGGACGGCGCGTCGAACGGCTTGACCGCGCCGAACGGGCCCTCGCAGCAGCGGGTGATCCGGGCGGCGCTGGCGAACGCGGGCCTGGCACCGTCCGATGTGGACGCCGTCGAGGCGCACGGCACCGGCACGACGCTCGGTGACCCGATCGAGGCCCAGGCCCTGCTGGCGACCTACGGCCGCGACCGCGAACACCCGCTGTGGCTGGGTTCGCTGAAGTCCAACATCGGGCACACGCAGGCGGCGGCGGGCGTCGCCGGGATCATCAAGATGGTCCTCGCGCTGGGTCACGGCCTGCTGCCGAAGACGCTGCACGTCGACCGGCCGTCGCGGCACATCGACTGGGACAGCGGCGCGGTGGCGCTGCTGACCGAGTCACGGGACTGGCCGGAGCACGACGGACCCCGCCGCGCGGGCGTGTCGTCGTTCGGCGTCAGCGGCACGAACGCCCACGTCATCCTCGAAGGCGTGCCCGCGACCGAGACTCCGGCCGCCTCGGAAGGTCTGGTTCCCTGGGTCCTGTCCGGCCGGTCCGAGGCCGCGCTCCGGGACGCCGCGCGGGACCTGCTGCGGCTGGGGGACACCGACGTCGCCGTTGTCGCTGCCGGTCTGGGTGCGCGGGCCGCGTTCGAGCACCGGGCCGTCGTGCTCGGTGCGGACTTCGCGGAGCTGGCGACCGGTCTCGAAGCCCTCGCGGCCGGCGGTCCGGCGGCGAACCTGGTCCGGGGGACGCGGGCCGCCGGGAAGTCGGCGTTCCTGTTCTCGGGTCAGGGTTCTCAGCGCGTCGGGATGGGTGCGGAGCTGTACGAGCGGTTCCCCGTGTTCGCGGACGCCTTCGACGCGGTCTGCGCGCTGGTCGACGCGGAGCTGGACCGGCCGTTGCGCGAGGTCGTCTTCGGTGACGCGTCGGCGCTCGACGAGACCGGGTACACGCAACCCGCGTTGTTCGCGATCGAGGTGGCGCTGTTCCGGCTCATGGAGTCGTGGGGCGTCCGGCCGGACTACGTGGCCGGGCATTCGATCGGCGAGCTGGCCGCCGCGCACGTCGCCGGGGTGCTGTCCCTCGAGGACGCTTGCCGGCTGGTCGCGGCCCGCGCGAGCCTGATGCAGGCGTTGCCCACGGGCGGCGCGATGCTCGCCGTGCAGGCCACCGAGGACGAGGTCGCCGTCGTGCTCGGCGACGGCGCGGGTTTCGCGGCCATCAACGGTCCACAAGCGACGGTCGTCTCCGGTGAAGCCGGCGCGGTCGGTTCGGTCGAGGAGCACTTCGCCGCGTTGGGCCGGAAGGTCCGGCGGCTCACGGTGTCGCACGCGTTCCACTCGGCGTTGCTGGACCCGATGCTGGACGCGTTCGCGGCCGTCGCCGACGGCTTGACCTTCCACGCGCCGAAGATCCCGCTGGTGTCCACGGTGTCCGGCCGGCTGGCCGGCGACGAGATCCTGACGCCGGTGTACTGGGTGCGCCAGGTCCGCGAGCCGGTGCGGTTCGCCGACGCCGTCGACACGCTGAGCGGGCTGGGCGTCACGGAGTCCGTCGAGCTGGGCCCGGACGGCGTGCTCGCCGCCCTGGCGCAGGAGACCCTGCCCGCGACGGCGACGCTGCGCAAGGACCGCCCCGAGGAGCGGACGTTGCTCGCCGCGCTGGCCCACCTGCACGTCGCCGGGCACGCCCCGGACTGGTCCGCGGTGCTGCGCCCGGCGTCGTTCGTCGTGCTGCCCACCTACCCCTTCCAGCGCGAGCGTTACTGGCCGCGCAAGCCCGAAGCCGCTGCCCCGGTGAGCGGAGTGGACGGTGAGTTCTGGTCGGCGGTCGAGACCGCGGACCTGTCCGCGCTCGCCTCGACCCTGGACGTTCCCGAGGCCGAGCTGACCGGCCTCGAAACCGCCCTGCCGCTGCTCGCGCGGTGGCACGGCGACCGCGTCGGACTGTCTACTGTGGACGACTGGCGTTATACCGTGAACTGGCGACCGCTGACCGGGAAGCCCAGGGGGACGTCCGGCACCTGGCTGCTGGTACTCCCGGAGCGCGGGGTCGAGCCGCCGGCCCTGGCCGCGTTGACCGCGGGGATCGAGTGCCGTCCGGTGCGCGCCGGCGACCTGCCCGGCGCGCTGGACGGCGACTACGCGGGTGTCCTGTCGCTGCTCGCCCTCGACGAGCGTCCCGCACCGGACGCGCCCGGGATCACCGTCGGCCTCGCCGCGACCCTGGAACTGGTGCAGGCACTCGGCGACGCCGCGCCGTTGTGGTGCGCCACGTCGGGCGCGGTCTCCGTCGGTCGCGCCGACGCGGTCCGCAGCGCGGCCCAGGCGGCGCTGTGGGGCTTCGGCCGCACCGCCGCCGTCGAACACGCCGGCCGCTGGGGCGGCCTGGTCGACCTCCCCGCCGTCCTCGACGACCGCGCGGTCGCCCGGCTGGCGGGCGTCCTGGGCGGGACCGAGGACCAGGTCGCCGTCCGCGACTCCGCCGTGTTCGCCGCCCGCCTCGACCGCGCGCCCGCGACGACGTCCGGCACGTCCTGGCGGCCGCGCGGCACGGTGCTGATCACCGGCGGGACCGGGGCGCTCGGCGCCGGGGTCGCCCGCCGGCTGGCCCGCACCGGCGCCGAACACCTCGTCCTGACCAGCCGCCGCGGTCTCGACGCCGCCGGCGCGCCGGAGCTGCGTGACGAGCTGACCGCCCTCGGCGTCACCGTGACCATCGCGGCCTGCGACGTCACCGACCGCGAAGCCGTCGCCGAGCTGGTCGGCGGCATCGACGGGCTGCGAGCCGTCGTGCACGCCGCCGGAGTGGCGCAGTCCGTCCCGCTCGACGGGCTCGGCGTGGCCGAGTTCGCCGGCTACACCGCCGCGAAGCTCGCCGGTGCCGAGAACCTCGACGCCGTCCTCGGCGACCGCGAACTCGACGCCTTCGTGCTGTTCTCCTCGATCGCGGGGGTCTGGGGCAGCGGCGGCCAGAGCGCCTACGCGGCCGCGAACGCCTACCTCGACGGCCTCGCCCACCGCCGCCGCGCGGCCGGGCTGGCCGCGACGTCGGTGGCCTGGGGCCCGTGGGCGGGCGGCGGCATGCTGGCCGCCGAAGGCGCGGAAGACCACCTGCGCCGCCGCGGCCTCCGGCCCCTGGACCCGGAACTGGCGCTCACCGCCCTGCGCCGGGCCGTGGAGTCCGGCGACACCGCCGTCACGGTCGCCGACGTCGACTGGGCCCGGTTCGCGCCCGGCTTCACCTCGGTCCGCGCCAGCGCGCTGCTCGGCGACCTGCCGGAGGTCCGGGCCGCCCTCGACGTCCCGGTCGAGGACGCCCGGCGCCGGGAGCTGTCCGCCGGCGAGCTGCTGGACCTCGTCCAGCGCGAAGCCGCGGCCGCGCTCGGGCACGCCGACCCGGCGTCCGTCGCGGTGGACCGGCCCTTCCGCGACCTGGGCTTCGACTCGCTGACCGCCGTCGAGCTGCGCAACCGCCTGAGCGCGGTCACCGGGTTGAAGCTGCCGTCGACGCTCGTCTTCGACCACCCGTCCGCCTCTGTCCTCGCGGACTTCCTGGGCCGCGAGCTGTTCGGCGCGGACGACACGCTCGTCCCGGCCCCGCGCGCCCAGGAAGCCGACGAGCCGATCGCGATCGTCGGCATGAGCTGCCGCCTGCCCGGCGGGATCACCTCGCCGGAGGAGCTGTGGCGGCTGCTGGCCGACGGCGGCGACGCCATTTCGGCGTGGCCCGGGGACCGTGGCTGGGACGTCGAAGGCCTCTACGACCCCGACCCCGACGCCGAGGGCAAGAGCTACTCCCGCGACGGCGGCTTCCTGACCGGCGCCGGCGAGTTCGACGCCGCCTTCTTCGAGATGAGCCCGCGCGAGGCGCTGGCCACCGACCCGCAGCAGCGACTGCTGCTCGAAAGTTCCTGGGAGGCCTTGGAACGCGCCGGGATCGATCCGCGGTCGCTGGCCGGAACCCAGTCCGGCGTGTTCGTCGGCGCGGGCGTCTCGGGCTACGCCGCCGGTCTGCGCGAAGCCCCCGAGGGCCTCGGCGGGCACCTGCTCACCGGCAACGCGGGCAGTGTCCTTTCCGGACGGATCGCCTACCACCTCGGCGTCGAGGGCCCGGCCGTCACGCTGGACACCGCGTGCTCGTCCTCGCTGGTCGCGCTGCACCTCGCCGCCCGGTCCCTGCGCTCGGGCGAGTGCTCGCTGGCGCTGGCCGGCGGCGTCGCCGTGATGGCCAACCCCGCCGCGTTCGTCGAGTTCAGCCGGCAGCGCGGCCTCGCGCCGGACGGCCGCTGCAAGGCGTTCGGCGACGGCGCCGACGGCACCGGCTGGTCCGAAGGCGTCGGCATGCTGGTGCTGGAACGGCTTTCCGACGCCGAGCGGCTCGGGCACACCGTGCTGGCCGTGGTCCGCGGCTCGGCGGTGAACTCCGACGGCGCGTCCAACGGCCTGACCGCCCCGAACGGCCCGTCGCAGCAGCGGGTGATCCGCGCCGCGCTCGCCGACGCCGGCCTGGCACCGTCCGATGTGGACGCCGTCGAAGGGCACGGCACGGGCACCCGCCTCGGCGACCCGATCGAGGCGCACGCCCTGCTGGCCACGTACGGCCACGACCGCGAGCGCCCGCTGTGGCTCGGCTCGCTGAAGTCCAACCTCGGGCACACCCAGGCCGCGGCGGGGGTCGCCGGCGTGATCAAGATGGTGCTGTCCCTCCGAAGCGGACTGCTCCCGAAGACCCTCCACGCCGCGCAGCCTTCGTCCGAAGTGGACTGGACGGCGGGCAGCGTCTCGCTGCTCACCGAAGCGATGCCGTGGCCGGCCGACGACCGTCCGCGCCGGGCCGGGATCTCGGCGTTCGGCGTCAGCGGTACCAACGCCCACGTCATCATCGAAGAGGCTCCCGCGACCGAGCCCGACCTGCCGCGGCCGCGGCGCACCGGGCTCGTCCCGGTGGCGCTGTCCGGCCGGTCGGAGGCGGCGCTGCGGGCGCAGGCCGCACGGCTGCTGGAGCACGTCGACACCGACCCGGCCGACCTGGCCTGGTCCCTGGCCACGACCCGCTCGGCGTTCGAACACCGCGCCGTCGTGCTGGCGGAAGACGACGCCGCACTGCGGACCGGGCTCGCGGCGCTGGCCGAAGGGCGCAAGTCCGCCGCGGTGGTGCGCGGGACGGCCGCGCCCGGCCGCACCGCGTTCCTGTTCACCGGGCAGGGTGCGCAGCGGATCGGCATGGGCCGCGAGCTGTACCGCGAGTACCCGGCGTTCGCCGAAGCGTTCGACGCGGTCTGCGCGCACTTCGACGTCGAGCTGGACCGGCCGCTGCGTGGTGTCATCGACCACGGCGAGCTGCTGGACCGGACCGAGTACACCCAGCCCGCGCTGTTCGCGGTCGAGGTGGCGCTGTACCGGCTCTTGGAAGACTGGGGCGTACGGCCCGACTTCGTCGGCGGTCACTCCATCGGCGAACTGGCCGCCGCGCACGTCGCGGGGGTGCTGTCGCTCGAGGACGCGTGCACGCTCGTCGCCGCCCGCGCGCGGCTCATGCAGGCCTTGCCCGAGGGCGGGGCGATGGTGGCCGTCGCGGCCACCGAAGACGAGGTCACGCCGCTGCTGACCGACGGGGTGTCGCTGGCCGCGGTCAACGGGCCGTCGTCGGTCGTGCTGTCCGGCGACGAGGACGCCGTGCTCGCGGTGGCGGCGACGTTCGACAAGACCCGGCGCCTGCGGGTGAGCCACGCGTTCCACTCGGCCCGGATGGACGGCATGCTCGCCGACTTCCGCGCCGTGGCGGCGGGGCTGACCTACCACGAGCCCACGGTGCCGGTGCTGTCGAACGTCACCGGCTCGCTCGCTTCGGCGGCCGAGCTGGGCGACCCGGAGTACTGGGTCCGCCAGGTCCGCGCCACCGTCCGGTTCGCCGACGGCGTCCGCACGCTGGCCGGGCGCGGCGTGACCCGGTTCCTCGAACTGGGCCCGGCCGGGGTCCTGTCCGCGATGGTCGCCGAGTGTTCCGATGATCTTCTCGCCGTGCCGGTGCTGCGGGCCGACCGCCCCGAAGCCCGCACGTTGTTCTCCGCGCTCGCCGAACTGCAGGTCGACGGCGGCGGCGTCGAGTGGGCCCGGGTGCTGAACGACGGCGTGCGCGTCGAGCTGCCCACCTACGCGTTCCAGCGCGAGCGGTACTGGCTGGAGGTGCCGGACGTCGACGGCGACCCCGCGTCGCTCGGCCAGTCCGACGCCGGGCACGGTCTGCTGAGCGCGGCCGTGGAACTGGCCGGCGCGGACAGCGTCGTGCTCACCGGCCGGCTTTCCGTCGACACGACGCCCTGGCTGGCCGAGCACCGCGTCGACGGCGAGATCCTGTTTCCCGGCGCGGGTTTCGTGGAGCTGGCGCTGCGCGCGGCCGACGAAGCCGGCTGCGACCAGGTCGAAGAACTGGTCCTGGAGGCCCCGCTGGTCCTGCCCGAGCGCGGCGGAGTGCCGGTGCAGGTCCGCGTCGAGGCCCCGGACGGTGCCGGACGGCGCGCGTTCGCCATCCACACCCGCGGCGACGGCTGGGTCCGGCACGCCGCCGGGTTCCTGGCCACCGGTCTGTCCACTTCGGACGCCCTGACGCAGTGGCCGCCCGCTGACGCGCTGCCGGTCGGGGACTACTACGACCGGCGGGAGGCAGCCGGGTTCGCCTACGGCCCGGCGTTCCAGGGGCTGCGCGCCGCGTACCGCGCGGGCGACGACGTGTTCGCCGAGGTCGCGCTGCCCGCGGGCACTTCGGTCGACGGCTGGGGCGTGCACCCGGCGCTGCTCGACGCGGCGCTGCACGCGCTGGCGTTCGCCGACCTGCCGGACATGCTGCCGTTCTCGTGGTCGGGTGTGAGCCTGCACGCGACGGGCGCGACCGAGCTGCGCGTCCGCCTGCGCCGCACGGGCACCGCCGTCCAGCTGACCTTGGCAGACCCGACCGGCCAGGTCGTGGCCACGGCCGAATCGGTGGTCCTGCGCCCGGCGACCCGGTCGGCACCGGCCGCCACGCACCGCCGCGTCGAGTGGGTCGTGAGTGGGAAACAGTGTTCTAACCCTGTTTCCCACTCACGACCGGCCGCGGCGATCGGTGACCTCGGTCTCGACGGCCTCCCCACCTACCAGGAGTTCGCCGAGCTGGCGGCCGCCGATGAGGTGCCCGAGGTCGTGTTCGCCTCCTGCCGCCCCGCCGACACCGACGACCCCACCTGGGCCGTCTGGGCTTCGGCGCAGCGGGCATCGGCGCTGGTCAAGGCTTGGCTGGCGGACCCCCGGTTCGCCGGTGCGCGGCTGGTGTTCGTGACGCGCGGCGCGGTCGCCGTGACCGGTGGCGAAGTTCCCGACGTGGTGGAAGCCGCCGTCTGGGGTGCCGTGGAGCCGGTGCTGGCCGAGCACCCCGGACGGTTCGCCCTCGTCGACGGCGCCGCCGTCGAGCCCGCCGCGGATCGGTTCGCGATCCGCGGCGACGCCGGCTACGAGCCTCGGCCGAGCGCGGTCACCCCGGACGCCTGGAAACCCGAAGGCACCGTGCTGCTCACCGGGGCGTCCGGCGAGCTGGGGGCCGCCGTCGCGCGGCACCTCGTCGAAGACCGGGGGGTCCAGCGGCTCGTCGTGCTCGGTGCGGCCGGCCTGCCGGGCGCCGAACTCATCTCCTGCGATCCCGCGGACCGCTACGAGCTGGCGCGAGCGCTCCGGGACCTCCCGGACGTGACCACGGCCGTCCACATCGGACTCGCCGAGGGCGCGGCCGACCTGCGCGACCGCGCCGACATCGCCTTCAACCTCGCCGAGCTGGACGTCGACCTCGTGGTGCTGACCACCGCCGGCGGCGAGGGCTTGGTCGCGGCGCAGACCGCGGTGCTCGAAGCCGTCGCCCACAGTGCGCTCGCCTGCCGTCCCGGCGAGACGTTCGACCTGCTGGGGACGAGGGGCGCGCTCCGCGTCGCCGAGAACACCCCGGCGAAGGCCCGGACCCGCCGGGTCGTCGCCGCGGTCGCCGACGCGGGCAACGCGCTGCACCAGAAGCTCACCCGGCTGCCCGAGGCCGACCGGCACCGGGCCCTCCTCGAGATCGTCCGGACCGAGGCCGCGCTGGTGCTCGGCCACGCTGGGCCGGAGGCGGTCGGCGCCGACCGGGCGTTCAAGGAGCTGGGCGTCGACTCGCTGACCGCCGTCCAGCTGCGCAACGCGCTGAACACCGTGACCGGCCTGCGGCTGCCCGCGACCTCGGTCTTCGACCACCCGAACCCGGTCGCGCTCGCGAAGGCGCTGCACGCCGAGCTGTTCGGGGAAGAGGAGGAGACCACCGAGGCCGTCACCCGGGTCGACGAGCCGATCGCGATCGTCGGCATGGCCTGCCGCTACCCCGGCGGCATCGCGGACCCCGAGGACCTCTGGCGGCTGGTCGCCGAGGGCGGCGACGCGATTTCGCCGTTCCCCACCGACCGCGGCTGGGACCTCGAGGCGCTCTACGACACCGACCCCGACGCGCCGGGCACCTGCTACGCCCGCGAGGGCGGGTTCCTGCACGACGCGAGCGCGTTCGACCCGGGCTTCTTCGGGATCAGCCCGCGCGAGGCCGTCTCGATGGACCCGCAGCACCGCCTGCTGCTGGAGGTGTCCTGGGAGTCGATGGAACGCGCCGGGATCGACCCGGCCACGCTGCGCGGCAGCCGCACCGGTGTGTTCGCCGGCATCACCTACCAGGACTACGGCGGCCTCCTCGGCGCCGCGACCGACAGCTTCGAGGGCTTCCTCGGCACCGGCAACTCGCCGAGCGTGCTCTCCGGCCGCGTCGCCTACACCTTCGGCCTGGAAGGGCCCGCGGTCTCGATCGACACGGCGTGCTCGTCGTCGCTGGTCGCGATCCACTGGGCCTGCCAGGCGCTGCGGGAGAGCGACTGCACCCTCGCCCTCGCCGGCGGCGTGACCGTCATGTCCACGCCGGTCTCGCTGGTCGAGTTCAGCCGCCAGCGGGCGCTGGCCGCGGACGGGCGCAGCAAGCCCTTCTCGGCCGACGCCGACGGCGCGAGCTGGGCCGAGGGCGCCGGGATGCTCATGCTGGAACGGCTTTCCGACGCCGAGCGCAACGGCCACCGCGTGCTCGCGGTGATCAAGGGCTCCGCGATCAACTCCGACGGTGCGTCCAACGGCCTCACCGCCCCGAACGGGCCGTCGCAACAGCGGGTGATCCGGCGGGCGCTGGCCAACGCGCGGCTGACGACGTCCGATGTGGACGTCGTCGAGGCGCACGGCACCGGCACGAAGCTGGGCGACCCGATCGAAGCGCAGGCCATCATCGCCACCTACGGGCGCGAGCGGCCCGCGGACCGGCCGGTGTACCTGGGCTCGTTCAAGTCCAACGTCGGGCACGCGCAGGCGGCCTCCGGCGTCGGCGGCGTGATCAAGATGGTCCAGGCCATCCGGCACGGCCTGCTGCCGAAGACGCTGCACGCGGAGGTTCCGTCGCCGCACGTCGACTGGGAGGCGGGCGACGTCAGCCTGCTCACCGAAACCCGGCCGTGGCTCTCCGACGGCCCGCGTCGCGCGGGGGTCTCGTCGTTCGGCATGAGTGGCACGAACGCGCACGTGATCCTGGAGCAGTTCGCCGAGGAGACCCCGGAACCGGCCGCACATGCGGATTCCGCGGTGCCGTTGCTGCTGTCCGGCCGGACCGCCGACGCCGTGCAGCGTCAGGCCGAACGGCTCGCCACCACACTGTCTACAAACGACATTCACGATGTCGCGGCGTCGCTGGCCACCACGCGGTCGGCGTTCGAGCACCGGGCCGTCGTCGTCGGTGCCGACCGGGACGCGCTGCTGGCCGGCCTGGCCGATCCCGCCGTGCGCGGGGTCGCCGGGACGCCCGGCAAGACCGTGTTCGTCTTCCCCGGCCAGGGCTCGCAGTGGGTCGGCATGGCCCTCGAACTCGCCGAAGCGGCGCCGGTCTTCGCCGAGCGGCTCGCCGAGTGCGCCGCCGCGCTCGAACCCTTCGTCGACTGGAAACTGACCGACGTCCTGGGCGACGCCGAGGCCCTCCAGCGCGTCGACGTCGTCCAGCCGGCGTGCTGGGCGGTCATGGTTTCACTCGCCGCGCTGTGGGAGTCCTACGGCGTCCGGCCGGACGCCGTGATCGGGCACTCCCAGGGCGAGATCGCCGCCGCCTGCGTGTCCGGCGGACTGTCCCTCGAGGACGGTGCCCGCGTCGTCGCGCTGCGGAGCCAGGTGATCCGGACGTCGCTGGCGGGCCGGGGCGCGATGGCGTCGATCGCCCTGCCGGCCGAGGACATCGCACTGCCGCCCGGGCTGTCCCTCGCCGCGCTGAACGGGACCGCCGCGGTCACCGTCTCCGGCGACCCCGACCAGGTCGACGCGCTGGTGGCCCGCTGCACCGCCGACGGCGTCCGGGCTCGCAAGGTCCAGGTCGACTACGCGTCGCACTCCGCGCACGTCGAGGCGATCGAGGCCGAACTGCTGGAAGTGCTGGCACCGGTCTCCCCGGGAGAAGCGCGGATCCCGTTCTACTCGACCGTCACCGGCGACTGGCTCGACACCACCGAGCTGACCGCCGCGTACTGGTACCGGAACCTGCGGCAGCGCGTGCTGTTCGCGCCCGCCACCGTGGCGCTCGGCGAGCAGGGCTTCGGCGTGTTCGTCGAGTCCAGCGCGCACCCCGTGCTGGGCACCGCGATCGCCGGGACCCTCGACGACGTCGTCGTCACGGGCTCGCTGCGCCGTGACGAAGGCGGTCTCGCCCGCTTCCTGACGTCGGCCGGTGAGCTGTGGGCGCGCGGCGTAGACGTGGACTTCGCGTTGACCGGGTCCATGGTGGACCTGCCGACGTATCCGTTCCAGCGTCAGCGTTACTGGCCGACGCTGCCCGGCCCGGGTGACGTCGCCGCGGCCTCGGACGCCGCCGACGCCGGGTTCTGGTCGGCCGTCGAACGCGACGACGCCGGCGAGCTGGCGAAGACGCTCGGACTGGACGCGTCCGCCGTCGAGGGCCTGCTGCCCGCGCTCGCCGCCTACCGCAGGCAACGCCGCGAAGAGTCCACAGTGGACAACTGGCGGTACCGCGTCGGCTGGCAGCCGGTCACCGTCGACAGCTCTCCGCGTCTCGAAGGGACGTGGCTCGTCGTCCGCCGTCCGGGCGGCGACGCTCTTCCCCTGGACCGCTTCGGGGCCGAGACCGTCACCGTCGAGGTCGAATCCGGCATCGATCGCGCCACCCTGGCGGAGCGGCTCGGGGAGGTCGAACCGGCGGGGATCGTGTCGCTGCTCGGCACCGACGAGTCCTACCGCGGGCTCGTCGACACCGTCACGCTGATCCAGGCGCTCGGCGACCGCGAGATCGACGCTCCCTTGTGGACGTTCACCCGCGGCGCCGTGTCGACCGGCAAGGCCGACGCGCTCCGCAACCCGGCCCAGGCGCCGGTGTGGGGCCTCGGCCGGGTCGCCGCGCTCGAACACCCCGGCCGCTGGGGCGGTCTGCTCGACCTGCCCGCCGACCTCGACGACCGCGCGGTCGCCCGCGTGGTCGCCGCGATGGCGACGGACGAAGACCAGGTCGCCGTCCGCGCGTCCGGCGTCTTCGCCCGGAGGCTTCTGCGGTCGCCGCTCGGTTCGGCAACGCCGGACCGCGAGTGGACGCCGGACGGCACGGTGCTGGTCACCGGCGGTACCGGCGCGCTGGGTGCGAAGGTCGCCCGCTGGCTCGCCGGCCGCGGCGCCGAGCGGCTGGTGCTCACCAGCCGTCGTGGCGCGGACGCCCCGGGTGCGACCGAGCTGTGCGACGAACTCGCCGCGCTCGGCACGCACGCCACCGTCGTGGCCTGCGACGTCGGCGACCGCGACGCCGTCGCCGCGCTGCTGGCCGAGCACCCGGTGAACGCCGTCATCCACGCGGCCGGTGTCCTCGACGACGGCGTGCTGTCCGCGCTCACCCCGGACCGCCTCGCCGGCGTGCTCAAGCCCAAGGCCCTGGCCGCGTTCCACCTGCACGAGCTGACCAAGGACCTCGACCTGTCGGCGTTCGTCTCCTTCGCCTCGACGGCCGGCGTCTGGGGCGGGCCGGGCCAGGGCAACTACGCCGCCGCCAACGCCTACCTCGACGCGCTCGCCGACCACCGGCGCTCGCTCGGGCTGCCCGCGACGTCGATCTCGTGGGGTCCGTGGGCCGACACCGGCATGGCCGACGCCACCGCCGTCGCCGAACGGCAGCGCCTGGGCGGCATCCACGCGCTCGACCCGGAGCTGGCGATCTCGGCGCTGCAGCAGGCCCTCGACCACGGCGAGACGACGCTCACCGTCGCGGGTGTCGACTGGGCGCGGTACGTGCCGTCGTTCACCGCGGTCCGGCCGAGCCCGCTGCTGCTCGGCATCCCCGAGGCCCGCGCGGCGATCGAGACCGCGGGGGAGACCACCCCGGCCGGCGGGCTGAGCGAACGCGACGTGCTCGAGTTCGTCCGCACCCAGGTCGCCGGCGTCCTCGGGTACGGCGGGCCGGGCGAGGTCGAGCCGAACCGGGCGTTCACCGACCTCGGGTTCGACTCGCTCACCGCGGTCGACCTCCGCAACCGCCTGTCCGCGGCCACCGGGCTCAAGCTGCCCGCGACGCTGATCTTCGACTACCCGACGACGACCGCCCTGGTCACGCACCTCAAGGGCGAGCTGGGCGAACCGGCCGAGACGACGTCCACAGTGGACGTCACGCCGAAGGCCGTCGAAGACGACCCGATCGCCATCGTCTCGATGGCCTGCCGCTTCCCCGGCGGCGTGCGCTCGCCGGAGGACCTGTGGGCGCTGCTCTCCGGCGGCGCCGACGCGATCACCGACTTCCCCGACGACCGCGGCTGGGACCTCGACGCGCTCTACGACCCGGACCCCGACCACCAGGGCACGTCCTACACCCGCCGCGGCGGGTTCCTCGACGGCGCCAGCCGGTTCGACGCCGCGTTCTTCGGCATCAACCCGCGCGAAGCCCTGGCCATGGACCCGCAGCAGCGCCTGCTGCTCGAAACGGCCTGGGAGGCCATCGAACGCGCCGGGATCGACGCGGCGTCGCTGCGCGGCGGCCCGGTCGGCGTGTTCGCCGGCTCCAACGGGCAGGACTACACCCCGCTCCTCGCGCTCGGCGACGACGAAGGCGTCGAGGGCTACACCATGACGGGCAACGCGGGATCCGTGGTGTCCGGCCGCATCTCCTACGCGCTCGGCCTCGAAGGCCCGGCCGTCACGGTCGACACGGCGTGCTCGTCCTCGCTGGTCGCGGTGCACCTGGCCGCGCGGGCGCTGCGGTCGGGGGAGTGCTCCCTCGCACTGGCGGGCGGCGTCACGATCATGTCGACGCCGTCCGGGTTCATCCAGTTCAGCCGCCAGCGCGGCCTCGCGCTCGACGGCCGCTGCAAGGCGTTCTCCGACGACGCCGACGGCACCGGCTGGGGCGAGGGCGCCGGCATGGTGCTTCTCGAGCGGCTGTCCGACGCGCGCCGCAACGGGCACCCGGTGCTCGCGCTGGTCCGCGGCAGCGCGGTCAACCAGGACGGCGCGTCGAACGGCCTCACCGCCCCGAACGGACCGTCGCAGCAGCGGGTCATCCGCGCGGCGCTGGCCGACGCCGGGCTCCGTGCGTCCGAAGTGGACGCCGTCGAGGCGCACGGCACGGGCACCGTGCTCGGCGACCCGATCGAGGCGCAGGCCGTCCTCGCCACCTACGGGCAGGACCGCGACCGGCCGCTGTGGCTCGGCTCGGTCAAGTCCAACCTCGGGCACACGCAGGCCGCCGCCGGCGCGGCCGGGATCATGAAGATGGTCCTGTCACTGGGACACGACCTGCTGCCGAAGACGCTGCACGCCGACGTCCCGTCGTCCCATGTGGACTGGACCGCGGGCGACGTGCGGCTGCTGTCCGACGCCGTCGAGTGGCCGCCCGACGGGCACCCGCGCCGCGCCGGGATCTCGTCGTTCGGCGTGAGCGGGACCAACGCGCACGTGATCGTCGAGCAGGCCCCCGAAGAACCCGCTCCGGCCGAACCGACGTGGTCCGGTCCGGTGCCGTGGGTCCTTTCGGGACGGTCCGAGGCGGCGCTGCGGGCCCAGGCCGCGCAGCTGGCCGACCACCTCACCGGCGAGCGCCCGGCCGACGTCGGCTGGTCCCTCGCAACCGGCCGGACCGCGTTCGAGCACCGCGCGGTCGTGGTCGGCAGCGAATCCGGGGAACTGCTGCGGGGTCTGCGCGACCTCGCCGACGGACCCCTGCCCGGCCCGGCGAGTGAGGGCCGGATCGGGTTCCTCTTCACCGGGCAGGGCGCACAGCGGCTCGGCATGGGCCGCGAGCTGTACGAGGCGTACCCGGTGTACGCCGAGGCGTTCGACGCGGTGTGCGCGCACTTCGACACCGAGCTGGACCGGCCGCTGGCCGACGTCGTCTTCGGCGACGAGGACCTGCTGAACGAGACCGGCTACACCCAACCGGCGCTGTTCGCGGTCGAGGTGGCGCTGTTCCGCCTGCTGGAGTCGTGGGGCGTGCGGCCGGAGTACCTGGCCGGGCACTCGATCGGCGAACTGGCGGCCGCGCACGTCGCCGGGGTGTTCTCCCTCGCCGACGCGTGCCGCCTGGTCGCCGCGCGCGGCCGCCTGATGCAGGCTCTCCCCCGGGATGGCGGGATGCTGGCGGTGTCCGCCACCGAGGACGAGGTCACGCCGCTGCTCACGGACAGGGTGAGCATCGCCGCGATCAACGGGCCGACGTCCGTCGTGGTCTCCGGCGACGACCTCGACGGGATCGAGCAGCACTTCACCGCGCTGGGCCGCAAGACCAAGCGGCTCACGGTCTCGCACGCGTTCCACTCGCCACTGATGGACCCGATGCTGGCCGAATTCGCGACGGTGGCCGAGCGGATCACCTATGCCGAACCGAGCGTGCCGATCGTGTCCACGGTGACCGGTGCGGTCGCGTCCGCGCTGACGTCGGAGTACTGGGTCGGCCAGGTGCGCGCGGCCGTGCGGTTCGCCGACGCCCTCACGACCCTGCGGGGTCTGGGCGTCAACCGGTTCGTCGAGATCGGGCCGGATGCCGTTCTCACGCCGATGGTCGACGCGGCCGTCGCGATCCCGACCCTGCGCAAGGGCCGCGACGAGCGGGTCAGCGTGCTGGCCGCCGTCGGCGAGCTGCACGTCCACGGGCAGAGTCCCGAGTGGACGGCCGTGTTCGCCGGAACGGACGCGCGCCGGGTCGACTTGCCGACGTACGCGTTCCAGTACCAGCGCTTCTGGCCGCACCTGTCCGGCATGCCGCTCGGCGACGTCACCGCCGCCGGCCTCACCGCGGTCGACCACCCCCTGCTCGGCGCGTCGGTCTCCGTGGCCGGCTCCGATGAGCTGCTCTTCACCAGCAGGCTCGCGCTGTCCACGCACCCGTGGCTGGCCGGGCACGAGGTCATGGGCCAGGTCCTCCTGCCGGGCACCGCGTTCCTGGAGCTGGCCGTCCGCGCCGCGGACCAGGCCGGCTGCGCCCGCGTGGAGGAGCTGACGCTGGCCGCACCGCTGGTGCTGCCCGAGCGCGGCGGCGTCCAGCTGCAGTGCTCGGTCGGCGCACCCGGCGACGACGGGACGCGCACCTTCAGCGCGTACTCGCGGATCGAAGGCACCGAGGACTGGGTCCAGCACGCCACCGGCTTGCTCGCCGTCAGAGCCGGGGATCCCGGCGAACCGCTGGCCGAGTGGCCGCCCGCGCAGGCGGAACCTCTTGCCGTGGAAGACTTCTACGAAACGTACGCGGCGGGCGGGTTCGCCTACGGGGACGCCTTCCGCGGCCTGACCGCCGCCTGGCGCCACGGTGACGACGTGTTCGCCGAGATCGCGCTGCCGGAAGCGGCTCGCGACGACGCGCGCCGCTTCGGCCTGCACCCGGCCCTGCTCGACGCGGCCCTGCAGGCGCTGCTCTACCTGCCCCTGGCCGGGTCCGGGCAGAGCAGGCTCCCGTTCTCCTGGTCGGGAGTCACCCTGCACGCGTCCGGCGCCGACGCCCTGCGCGTCAAGCTCAGCCTGGCCGGGGCGGACGCACTGGCGCTGACCATCGCCGATCCGTCGGGCCACCCGGTCGCGACGGTGGACTCCCTCGCGATGCGCCAGGTTTCCTCGGAGATGCTGACCGAGCCGAGCCGGCTGCGCGACTCGCTGTTCCAAGTGGACTGGATCCCGCTGGACCCCGGGTCCGAACCGGACACCGGAACGTGGGCCGTCCTCGGCCCGGACCAGCACAAGCTCGGCGTCCAGCTCGGCACGTCCGGCCCCTTGAAGTCCTATGTGGACATCGACGCACTGCTCGCCGAGGGCGGCACGCCACCCGAGGTCGTCTTCGCGCCGCTCGTGCCGGGCCGCGCGACGGACTTGCCCGGCGAGGTGCGGGCGGCCACCGGATCGGCGCTGGCCATCGTGCAGCGCTGGCTGGCCGAAGAAGCCCTGGAGGGCGCGAAGCTGGTGTTCGTCACCTCCGGCGCGGTGGCGCACCGCGGCGAGGTGACCGACCTGGCCAACGCCGCCGTCTGGGGCCTGGTCCGCTCGGCCCAGGCCGAGAACCCGGACCGGTTCCTGCTGGTGGACGTCGACGGGGAGGAAGCGTCCTACGGCGCGGTCCCGGCCGCGCTCGCCACCGGAGAACCGCAACTGTCCCTTCGCGACGGTGAACCGCACGCGGCCCGGCTGGTCCGCGCCGAAACGGCCGGTGGCGTGCTCAGCGCCCCGAAGGACGGGCACTGGCGGCTCGACATCGTCGACAAGGGCACCCTGGAGAACCTCACCCTGCTGCCGTGCCCCGAGGTCGCGGGGCCGCTGCCGGACGGCCACGTGCGGATCGCCGTCCGCGCGGCGGGCGTCAACTTCCGCGACGTCCTCAACGCCCTCGGCATGTACCCCGGCGAGGCCGGGGCGATGGGCCTGGAAGGCGCCGGCGTCGTCACCGAGGTCGGCCCGGATGTCACCGGGCTCGCCGTCGGCGACCGGGTACTCGGCATGTTCCCCGGCGCGTTCGGGCCCCTCGCCGTCGCCGACCAGCGGCTCGTCGCCCGCGTCCCGGACGGCTGGTCGTTCGCCGAAGCGGCGTCGGTGCCGATCGTGTTCCTCACCGCCTACTACGCGCTGGTCGACCTCGGCGGTGTCCGGCCGGGGGAGACCGTGCTGGTCCACGCGGCCGCGGGCGGCGTCGGCATGGCCGCCGTCCAGCTCGCGAAGCACCTCGGCGCCGACGTGTTCGGCACCGCGGGTGCCGGCAAATGGGACGCGCTGCGTGAGCACGGCCTCGCCGACGACCGAATCGCGTCCTCGCGGACCCTCGACTTCGAGGACCGGTTCCTCGCGGCGACCGAAGGCCGCGGCGTCGACGTCGTGCTGGATTCGCTGGCCGGGGACTTCGTCGACGCGTCGCTGCGGCTCCTGCCACGCGGCGGCCGGTTCCTGGAGATGGGCAAGACCGACGTCCGGGTCCCCGCCGAGGTCGCCGCGGCTCACCCGGGTGTCGCGTACCAGGCGTTCGACCTCATCGAGGCCGGTCCCGACCGGATCGCCGAGATGCTGCGGGAGGTCCTCGACCTGCTCGGCCGCGGCGTGCTGCGGCCGATCCCGGTCACCGCGTGGGACGTCCACCGCGCGCCCGCGGCGTTCAAGCACCTCCAGCAGGCCAAGCACGTCGGCAAGGTCGTGCTGACCGTGCCCGCGCCGCTCGACCCCGAGGGCACGGTCCTGATCACCGGCGGCACCGGTGGCCTGGGCGGGCTGCTGGCCCGGCACCTGGTCACCGAGCACGGCGCCCGGCACCTGCTGCTCACCAGCCGTCGCGGCCTCGCCGCCGACGGGGCCGCCGAGCTGCGGGACGAGCTGACCGGGCTGGGCGCGACCGTCACGGTGGCGGCCTGCGACGCGGCCGACCGCGACGCGCTGGCCGCGTTGCTCGACGGCATCCCCGCCGACCACCCGCTGCGGGCGGTCATGCACACCGCCGGGGTGCTCGACGACGGCGTCGTCGGCTCGCTGGACGCCGCCCGCCTCGACAAGGTGCTGCGGCCCAAGGTCGACGCCGCGGTGCACCTCGACGAGCTGACCCGGCACGCCGACCTCACCGCGTTCGTGCTGTTCTCCGGGGCCGCCGGCCTGTTCGGCGGCGCGGGACAGGCGAACTACGCGGCCGCAAACGCTTTCGTGGACGCCTTCGCCACCCACCGGCACGCCCTCGGGCTGCCCGCGGTGGCCCTGGCGTGGGGCCCGTGGTCGGCCGCCGTCGGCATGACCAGCGGGCTGACCGAGACGGATCTCGGCCGGATGGCCCGCGCCGGGCTGCTGCCGCTGTCGGCCGAGCTCGGCCTCGCCCTGCTCGACGCGGGCGTGGCCGCCGGCGAGGCGGCGGTGGTGCCGATGCGGGTCGACACGGCCGCGCTGGCGTCGTCGGGCGCGGTGGCCCCGCTGTTCCGGGGGCTCGTCAGCGCCCCGGCGCGGCGCGCGGTCGCGGCCGCGGCGAAGGCCGAGCCGGCCGGCCTGGCCGAGCGGCTGGCCGCGACGCCGGTCGCCGACCGCGAGGACCTCGTGGTGGAGCTGGTGACCGGCCAGGTCGCCGCCGTGCTCGGGCACGCGTCCACAGTGGACATCGACGCCGGCAAGGCGTTCAGCGAGCTGGGCTTCGACTCGCTCACCGCGGTCGAGCTGCGCAACCGGCTCGGCGCGGTCGCCGGGAAGCGGCTGCCCGCGACCCTGGTGTTCGACTACCCGACCGTCGCCGAGCTGGCGGGCTACCTGCTCGAAGCCATCGCGCCGCCGGCGCCGAGCGCGAACGGCCTGGTCGACGACCTGCGCGGTTCCCTCGCGTCGCTGCCCGAGGGCTACGAGGGCCACGAGGAGATCACCGAGCGGCTGCGGAGCCTGCTCGCGTGGTGGACCGGCACCACCCCCGAAGAACCACAGCCGGACGACGTCGCGGCCGCGTCCGCCGACGAGCTGTTCGACCTGATCGACAAGGAGTTCGGGGCGTGACCTCCGACAACGAGAAGAAGCTGCTCGACTACCTCAAGAAGGTCACCACCGACCTGAGGGCGGCGAACCAGCGGGTGCGCGAGGTCGAGGACCGGGAGGCCGAGCCGGTCGCGGTGATCGGCCTGGGCTGCCGGTTCCCCGGTGGCGTGCGCACCCCCGAACAGCTGTGGCAGCTGCTGGCCGCGGGCGGTGATGGCATGTCCGGCTTCCCGACCGATCGCGGCTGGCCCGCGGCGCTGTACTCCGGCGACGCCGGGCAGGCGGGCACCAGCTACGTCCGCGAGGGCGGGTTCGTCTACGACGCGGCGGAGTTCGACCCCGGCTTCTTCGGGATGAGCCCCCGCGAGGCGCTGGCCACCGACCCGCAGCAGCGGCTGCTGCTCGAAACGGCGTGGGAGACCATCGAACGCGCCGGGATCGACCCGCTGTCGTTGCGCGGCACGAAAGCGGGTGTCTTCGTCGGCGGCACGTCGACCGGCTACGGCTCCGGCCTGACCGCGCTGCCCGACGGCGTCGAAGGGCACCTGCTCACCGGCAACTCGACCGCGGTGATCTCCGGCCGGGTCGCCTACCAGCTCGGGCTCAAGGGCCCGGCCGTCACGGTGGACACCGCGTGCTCGTCGTCGCTGGTCGCGCTGCACTGGGCCGTCCAGGCGCTGCGGCGCGGCGAGTGCTCGCTCGCGCTCGTCGGCGGCGTGACCGTCATGTCGACGCCCGGCATGTTCCTCGAGTTCAGCCGCCAGCGCGGGCTCGCGCCCGACGGGCGGTGCAAGCCCTTCGCGGCCGCGGCCGACGGCACCGGCTGGTCCGAAGGCGTCGGGCTCGTCCTGGTCGAGAAGCTGTCCGACGCTCTGGCCAACGGGCATCCGGTGCTGGCCGTGGTCCGCGGCTCGGCGGTCAACTCCGACGGCGCGTCCAACGGCCTCACCGCCCCCAACGGCCCGGCGCAGCAGCAGGCCATCCGGGCCGCGCTGGCGAGCGCGGGGCTCGAACCGTCCGAAGTGGACGCCGTCGAGGCGCACGGCACGGGCACCACCCTCGGCGACCCGATCGAGGCGCACGCGCTGCTGGCGACCTACGGCCAGGACCGCGACCGGCCGCTCCGGCTGGGCTCGGTGAAGTCGAACATCGGCCACACCCAGGCCGCCGCGGGCGTGGCCGGGGTGATCAAGGTGGTCCTCGCCATGCGGCACGAGCTGCTGCCACGCACGGTGCACGTCGACTCGCCGTCGCCCCACATCGACTGGGCGGCCGGTGCCGTCGAACTGCTCACCGAAAACGTCGCGTGGCCGGCCGGGGAAACCCCGCGCCGCGCCGGGGTCTCGTCGTTCGGGATCAGCGGGACCAACGCGCACGTGATCCTGGAGAGCTACGACCAGGTGACCGAACCGGCGGCCACGACCGGCGGACTGGTCCCGCTCGCGCTGTCGGCGCGGTCCCGCGAGGCCTTGCTGGAGCAGGCTGCCCGGCTGCGTGACCACCTGGCGGCGGGCCTGCCGCTCGCCGACACCGCGTGGTCGCTGGCCACCGGGCGGTCGGCGTTCGAACACCGGGCGGTCGTGCTGGCCGCCGACGCCGAGGCGGCGGCGACGGCCTTGGACGCGCTGGCCGCGGACGTGCCCGCCGCGTCCCTTGTGGACGGCGTGGCGGGCAAGCCCGGCAAGCTCGCGTTCCTGTTCTCCGGCCAGGGATCCCAGCGGATCGGCATGGGGGCCGGGCTGCGCCGCGAGTTTCCCGTGTTCGCGTCGGCGTTCGACGTGGTGTGCGCGGAGTTCGACTTTCCCCTGGCCGAAGCGATCTCAGGCGAGTCCCTGGACGACACCGGCTACACGCAGCCCGCGCTGTTCGCCGTCGAGGTGGCGTTGTTCCGGCTGCTGGAGTCCTGGGGCGTGCGGCCGGACTTCCTGGCCGGGCACTCCATCGGCGAGCTGGCCGCGGCGCACGTCGCCGGGATCCTCTCGCTGGCTGATGCCTGCAAGCTGGTCGCCGCGCGCGCCCGGCTGATGCAAGCTCTCCCGGCCGGTGGGGCGATGGTCGCCGTGCAGGCGACCGAAGCCGAGGTCGCCCCGCTGCTGGGCGAGCGGGTGAACCTGGCCGCGGTCAACGCGCCCGGCGCCGTCGTGCTGTCCGGCGATGAGGACGCGGTGCTCGCGGCCGCGGCCGAACTGGCTGCCCGCGGGCGCAAGACCAAGCGGCTCGCCGTGTCGCACGCCTTCCACTCGGTGCTGATGGACCCGATGCTGGCCGAGTTCCGCCAGGTGGTGTCCGGGTTGACGTTCTCGGCGCCGAAGATCCCGATCGTCACCGGCGACGCAGCCGACCTGACCGACCCGGAGTACTGGGTGCGGCACGTGCGCGAGCCGGTCCGGTTCGCCGACCGCATGGCGGCCCTGGAAGCCCGGGGTGCCGCGCGGTTCGTCGAGGTCGGCCCGGACGGGACCCTCGCCGGGATGTCGGGCGTGCCGGTCGTGGCGACGCTGCGCTCCGGGCGCGATGAGCGGGAGTCGGTCCTGGCCGCGCTGGCCGAGCTGTACGTGCGGGGCGGAACGCCCGCCTGGACCGCGTTGCTCGACGGCGCCCGCCGCGTCGACCTGCCGACGTACGCCTTCCAGCGCGAGCGGTTCTGGCTCACCTCGCCGGAGTCCGCCGAGGTCGTGGACACCGGCGCGGAGCAGTTCTGGTCGGCGGTCGAGCGCGAAGACCTCGCCGCCTTGACCAGTGCGCTCGACGTGCCTTCGGAGACACCGCTGAGTGACGTCGTCCCCGCGCTGGCCGCCTGGCGTCGCCGTCACCACGAAGAGTCCACAGTAGACGGCTGGCGCTACCGGATCGGCTGGCGGCCGGTCACCGGGACGAGCGCGACCCGATTGTCCGGCCGCTGGCTCGTGGTGGGCGAAGGTGCCGACGATGTGGTCGAGGGTTTGCGCGACAAGGGTGCGGACGTGCTGCAAGTCCCGTCCGTCGCCGCGCTGCCGGACGACGAGCCCGCCGGAATCCTTTCGCTGCTGCTGCCCGTGAACGCGACCCTGGAACTGGTGCAAGCCCTCGGCGCGCTCGGCTGGTCCGCGCCGCTG
Source organism: Amycolatopsis camponoti (assembly GCF_902497555.1). Taxonomy (NCBI): domain Bacteria; kingdom Bacillati; phylum Actinomycetota; class Actinomycetes; order Pseudonocardiales; family Pseudonocardiaceae; genus Amycolatopsis; species Amycolatopsis camponoti. The sequence goes on from NZ_CABVGP010000002.1 coordinate 1,741,174, forward strand.
TGGTGCGCGACCCGCGGCGCGGTCTCCACCGGCCGATCCGACCCCCTCGAACACCCCGAACAGGCGCAGGTGTGGGGCCTCGGCCGATCCGCCGCGGTCGAACACCCCCGCCGCTGGGGCGGCCTGATCGACCTGCCGGAACAGCTCGACGAACGCGGCGTCGACCGGCTGTGCGGAGTGCTCGCCGACGGTGCCGAGGACGAGGTCGCCATCCGGCCGTCCGGGGTCTTCGCCCGGCGGCTCGTGCGGGCGCCGCTGGCCGCCGATTGTCCTCCGTGGACGGTCACGGGGACGGTGCTGATCACCGGCGGCACCGGCGCGCTCGGCGGCCACCTCGCGCGCTGGGCGGTCGAGCGTGGCGCGTCACGCGTCGTGCTGGCCGGCCGTCGCGGCCCGGCGGCGGCCGAACCGGCCATGCCCGAGGTCACGGTCGTGGCCTGCGACTGCACCGACCGGGACGCGGTCACCGCACTCGTGGACTCCCTGCCGGACCTGACCGCCGTGGTCCACGCGGCGGGCGTGCTCGACGACGGCGTGCTCGACGGGCTCACCCCCGAAAAACTCGACCGCGTGCTGCGCGCCAAGGCGACCTCCGCCCGGGTGCTGCACGAGGCCACCGCGGAGCGGGACCTTTCGGCGTTCGTGCTGTTCTCGTCGCTGGCCGGCACCGTCGGCTCGGCCGGGCAGGGCAACTACGCCGCCGCCAACGCCTACCTCGACGCGCTCGCCGCGTACCGCCGGGCCCGCGGGCTTCCGGCGACCTCGCTGGCCTGGGGCCCGTGGGCCGACGCCGGAATGGCCGCGGACGAAGGGGTCCGCGACCGGCTGCGGCGCGGCGGTCTCACGCCCCTGAACCCCGAACTCGCTCTGTCCGCATTGGACCGTGCACTGGGCGCCGGCGACGTCGCGGTCGCGCTCGCCGACGTCGCCTGGCCGGTCTACGGTCCCGCGCTCACCGCCGTGCGGGCGAGCCGGCTGCTGACCGAGCTTCCCGAGGCGGCCGGTGCTCCGGTGGCAGAGCTGTCCGATGTGGACATGCTGACGCTGGTGCGGCGCCAGGTCGCCGCGGTGCTCGGCTACACCGAGGAGGTCGCCGCGGACAAGTCGTTCAAGGATCTCGGGTTCGACTCGCTGACCGCCGTCGAACTCCGCAACCGGCTCGGCGCGGCCACCGGCGCGGACCTGCCCGCCACGCTGATCTACGACTACCCGACGGCCGCCGACCTGGCCGCGCACCTCGCGGGTACGACGGACGAAGCGCCGGTCGTCGAGCGCGCGGCGGCGTCCACCGAGGACCCGATCGTCGTGGTGGCGATGGGCTGCCGGTTCCCCGGCGGCGTGCGGTCCCCGGAGGACCTGTGGGAGCTGCTGGTCTCCGGCGGTGACGCCGTTTCGGGCTTCCCCGCCGACCGGCACTGGGACGTCGCGGGTCTCGCGGCGGCCGGGGTCGTCACGGGCGCGGGTGCGTTCGTCGACGGCGTCACGGAGTTCGACCCGGCCTTCTTCGGCATCTCGCCGCGGGAGGCACTGGCGATGGACCCGCAGCAGCGGCTCGTCCTGGAAACCGCCTGGGAGACCCTGGAACGCGCGGGCGTCGACCCGGCCGGCGGCCCGGACGTCGGTGTGTTCCTCGGCACCAACGGGCAGGACTACCCGGCCGTGCTCGCGGGTTCCGGCGAGGACTTCGGCGGGTTCGTCGGCACCGGGAACGCGGCTTCGGTCGTCTCGGGCCGGGTGTCGTACGTGCTGGGTCTCGGCGGCCCGGCGGTCACCGTGGACACGGCGTGCTCGGCTTCGCTGGTCGCGCTGCACCTGGCCGCGCAGTCGGTGCGCTCGGGCGAGTGCGCGATGGCGCTGGCCGGCGGCGTGACGGTGATGGCGACGCCCGGCGCGTTCGTCGAGTTCTCGCGGCAAGGCGGGCTCGCGGCGGACGGCCGGTGCAAGGCCTTCGCCGACGAGGCCGACGGCACGGGCTGGGGCGAAGGCGCCGGCGTCGTGCTGGTCGAACGGCTGTCGGACGCGCGGCGGCTCGGGCACCCGGTGCTCGCCGTGCTGCGCGGTTCGGCGATGAACCAGGACGGCGCGTCCAACGGCCTCACCGCCCCGAACGGGCCCTCGCAGCAGCGGGTGATCCGGGCGGCGCTGGCGAACGCGGGCCTGGCACCGTCCGATGTGGACGCCGTCGAGGCGCACGGGACCGGTACCGCGCTGGGTGACCCGATCGAGGCGCAGGCGCTGCTGGCGACCTACGGCCGGGACCGCGAGCAGCCGTTGTGGCTGGGTTCGCTGAAGTCCAACATCGGGCACACGCAGGCCGCGGCCGGGATCGCCGGCGTCATCAAGATGGTCCTCGCGCTGGCGCACGGCGTGCTGCCGAAGACGCTGCACGCGGACCGGCCGTCGCGGCACGTCGACTGGGACAGCGGCGCGGTGGCGCTGCTGACCTCGGCCACTCCTTGGCCGCGTTCGGATCGGCCGCGCCGGGCGGGGGTGTCGTCGTTCGGGTTCAGCGGGACGAACGCGCACGTCATCGTCGAGGAGCCGCCCGCCCGCGAAGCGGCGGACGCTCCGGGGCCGGATGTCGTCTGGCCGCTTTCGGGCCGGTCGGCGGCGGTGCTGCGCGCGCAGGCCGCGCGTCTCCTGGAGTTCGTCTCCGCATCGGAGGTCGACCTGGCCGACGTCGGCCGGTCGCTGGCGGCCCGGGCGGTGTTCGACCACCGGGCGGTCGTGACGGGCGACCTGCTCGCCGGGCTGGCCGCGGTCGCCTCGGGCACGAAGCACCCCGGCGTCGTCACCGGGCAGGCCGGCGACGGGGCGACCGGCCTGCTGTTCGCCGGTCAGGGGTCGCAGCGCGCCGGGATGGGGGCCGAGCTGTACGCGCGGTTCCCGGTCTTCGCGGACGCGTTCGACGCGGTGTGCGCGGTGGTGGACTTCGCGCTGGACCGGCCGCTGCGGGACGTCGTGTTCGGTGACGCCGCGCCGCTGGACGAGACCGGCTACACGCAGCCGGCGCTGTTCGCCCTCGAGGTCGCGCTGTTCCGCTTGCTCGAGTCGTGGGGCGTGCGTCCGGAGTACCTGGCCGGGCACTCGATCGGCGAGCTGGCGGCGGCGCACGTCGCCGCGGTGTTCTCCCTGGAGGACGCGGGCAAGCTGGTCGCGGCGCGGGCGAGCCTCATGCAGGCCCTGCCCGGTGGCGGCGCGATGCTCGCCGTGCAGGCCGCCGAACAGGACGTTCTCGAGGTCGCGGCGGGGCGGGCGGACCTGGCGGCGGTGAACGGGCCGCTGGCCACGGTGCTGTCCGGGGACGCGGACGTGGTGGCCGAGATCGCCGCCGAGCTGACCGCGCGCGGCGTGAAGTCTAGGGTTTTGCGGGTCTCGCATGCGTTTCACTCGGCTCATATGGACGCGATGCTGGAGGAGTTCGCCGAGGTGGCGCGGGGGATCGGGTACGCCGAGCCGCGCATCCCCGTCGTGTCCACGGTGACTCCCGACGCCGACTTCACGGATCCGGAGTACTGGGTCCGGCAGGTGCGCGAGCCGGTGCGGTTCGCCGACGCCGTGTCGAGGCTGCGGGAGGCCGGGGTGACGCGGCTGGTCGAGCTGGGCCCGGACGGGACGCTTTCGGCACTGGCCGAGGGCTCGGTGCCGACGCTGCGCAGGGACCGCCCGGAGGTTTCGACGGCGCTGTCGGCGCTGGCTTCGCTGCACGTCAGCGGCCAGACCGTGGACTGGACGCCGTTTTCCCCGGGTGCGCGGCACATCGCGCTGCCGACGTACCCGTTCGAGCGTCAGGTGTTCTGGCCGGAGCCGCTGGTGCCGGTGGCGTCGCCGGTCGACAGCAAGCAGTACCGAGTGTCGTGGCGCCCGATCCCGGACCGGCGGGCGGGGTTGTCCGGCCGCTGGCTCGTGGTGCTGCCGGCGGGGTACGAGAACGAGCCGCTGGTCAAGGCGGTGCTCCCGGCGTTGGTGGAGGCCGGGGCCGAGCCGGTGCCGGTGACGCTGGGCGACCCGGATCTCGACCGCGACTCGCTGGCGGGGCGGTTGCTCGGCCTCGCCGCCGCGGGGGCCGAGCCCGGCGAGGTCACCGGTGTCCTCTCGCTGCTCGGCCTGGCCGTCCAGGCCACCCCGGGCCGGCCGTCCGTCCCCCTCGGCCTCGCGCTGAGCACCACCCTCCTGCAAGCCCTCGGCGACGCGGGCCTCGACGCGCCGCTCTGGTCGGTCACCACCGGAGCCGTCGCCGTCGGGACCGAAACCCTCGCGCAGCCGCTGGCCGCCGGGGTCTGGGGGCTCGGGCGGACCGCCGCGCTGGAACACCCCGACCGCTGGGGTGGCCTGGCCGATCTGCCCGCCGAACCCGGCGAACCCGAGCTGACCCGGCTCGTCGCCGCCCTCGCCGGCACCGACGGTGAAGACCAGCTCGCCATACGCCCCTCCGGCACCTTCGCGCGGCGGCTCGTGCGCGCCCCGGTCGAGGCGCCCGCCGAACCCTGGGCCCCGACCGGCCCGGTTCTCGTCACCGGCGGCACCGGTGCGCTGGGCGCCGAGGTCGCCCGGTGGCTGGCGCGCACCGGTGCGCCGCACGTCGTGCTCGCCGGACGGCGTGGTCCCGCCGCGCCCGGGGCCGCCGAGCTGGAAGCCGAACTCAGCGCCCTCGGTACCAAGGTGACCATCGCCGCGTGCGACTTCGCCGATCGCGATGCCGCCGCCGCACTCCTCGACTCGCTGCCCGGCCTCGACGCCGTCGTGCACGCCGCCGGTGTCCTCGACGACGGTGTCCTGGGCTCCCTGACGCCGCACCGGCTCGCGACCGTCCTCCAGGCCAAAGTGGACTCCGCGCTCAACCTCCACGAGCTGACGCGCACCCGCGACCTCTCGGCGTTCGTGTTGTTCTCTTCCCTCGCCGCCACCCTCGGTGCGGCCGGGCAGGGCAGCTACGTCGCGGCCAACGCCGTCCTGGACGCGCTCGCCGAGCACCGGGCCGGTCTCGGCCTGCCCGCCACCTCGATCGCCTGGGGCCCCTGGGCCGGCTCGGGCATGGCCGACGGCCACAGTGCCCGCGCCGAACGCGGCGGGATCCGTCCGCTGGCCGCGGACCTGGCCACCGCGGCCCTGCACCGGGCGATCGGCGGCGCGCCCGCCATCGCCGTGGCGGACGTCGACTGGGCGGTGTTCGCCACAAGCGTCCGCGGCGGCCGGCTCCTCGACGACCTGCCCGAGGCGCGGCGGGCGCTCACCACGGTGGAGACGCCGGACATCCGCGCGAAGCTGGACGCGCTGACCGGGCCCGAGCGGGAGCGTGCGCTGCTCGACCTGGTGCGCGCCGAGGTCGCCGCCGTGCTCGGCTACGCCGGCCCGTCCACAGTGGATCCCGGCCTCGCGTTCAAGGAGCTCGGCCTCGACTCGCTCACCGCGGTCGAGCTGCGCAACGGGCTCGCCGCCGTGACGGGGCTGCCCCTGCCCGCGACGCTCGGGTTCGACTACGCGAACCCGGCGGCGCTGGCGCGGTACCTCGGCCGCGAACTCGGTCCGGCCGACCCGGCCGCGGCGGCCGAGGCCGAGCTGGACCGGATCGAAGCGGCCTTCGCCGGGCTGACCGCCGAGCAGCTCGCCGGCACCCGGATCAGCACCCGGCTGCAGGCGCTGCTGAGCCGGCTGGGCACGGGCCCGGCGGACAACGCGCGGCAGAAGCTCGAGACGGCCAGCGAAACCGAGATCTTCGACTTCATCGACAACGAGCTGGGACTCGCGTGACGCGCGGGTTCGCCGGCGGGCGGGGTGCGACGTGAACGAGGAGAAGCTGCTCGGGTACCTGCGCAAGGTCACCGCCGACCTGCACGAGACCCGGGAACGCTTGCGGGAAGCCGAATCCGTGACACCGGAGCCGATCGCCATCGTGGCGATGGCGTGCCGGTTCCCCGGCGGCGTCGAGACGCCCGAGGACCTCTGGCGGGTGCTCGAAACCGGCACCGACACGCTGACGGGCTTCCCGGACGACCGCGGCTGGGACCTCGACGCCGTCTACCACCCGGACCCCGAGCACCCGGGCACGAGCTACGTCGACCAGGGCGGGTTCGTCCGCGACGCGGGCGCGTTCGACGCGGCGTTCTTCGGGATCTCTCCCCGCGAGGCCCTTGCCATGGACCCGCAGCAGCGGCTGCTGCTCGAGACGTCCTGGGAAGCCCTGGAACGCGCCGGGATCGACCCGCAGTCCCTCAAGGGCGCGCCGGTCGGTGTGTTCGCCGGGACCAACGGCCAGGACTACCCGGGCCTGCTCAGCCTCGCCCCCGGCGTCGGTGACGGCTACGAGAGCACCGGCAACGCCGCGAGTGTCCTTTCCGGACGGATCTCCTACGCGCTCGGCCTGGAGGGCCCGGCCGTCACGGTCGACACGGCGTGCTCGTCGTCGCTGGTCGCGCTGCACTGGGCGGCGCACGCGCTGCGCGAGGGGGAGTGCGAGCTGGCGCTCGCCGGCGGCGTCACGGTCATGACGACGCCCGGGGCGTTCATCGGTTTCAGCCGGCAGCAGGGCTTGGCCGCGGACGGCCGGTGCAAGGCGTTCGCCGACGGCGCCGACGGCACGGGCTGGGGCGAGGGCGCCGGTGTCGTGCTGCTGGAACGGCTGTCCGACGCCCGGCGCCACGGCCACCCCGTGCTCGCGATCGTCGCGGGCTCGGCGATCAACTCCGACGGCGCGTCCAACGGCCTCACCGCCCCGAACGGCCCGTCGCAGCAACGCGTCATCCGCGCCGCGCTCGCCGATGCCGGCCTGGCACCGTCCGATGTGGACGTCGTCGAAGCGCACGGCACCGGGACGTCGCTGGGCGACCCGATCGAGGCGCAGGCCCTGCTGTCCACCTACGGCGAGCACCGGCCGGCGGGCCGCCCGCTGTGGCTCGGCTCGATCAAGTCGAACCTCGGGCACACCCAGGCCGCCGCCGGCGTCGCCGGGGTCATCAAGATGGCCCTCGCGCTGCGCAACGGCGTCCTGCCGAAGACCCTGCACGTGGACCGGCCGACGTCCCGGGTGGACTGGTCGGCGGGCGATGTCCGCGTGCTGACCGAGCCGGTCCCGTGGCCCGCGGACGGGCGGGTGCGCCGCGCGGGCGTCTCGGCGTTCGGCGTCAGCGGCACCAACGCGCACGTGCTCCTGGCGGCACCCCCCGTCGAAGAAGCCGCGCCGGAAAACGAACCCGCGCCGCCGGTCGTGCCGTGGGTCCTTTCCGGACGGTCGGAGGCCGCGCTCCGTGCCCAAGCCGCCCGCCTGGCCGGGGTCGACGGCGACCCGGCCGCGATCGGGCGGGCGCTCGCCACGACCCGCTCGGCCTTCGAACACCGGGCCGTGCTGATCGGCGACGCGGCCGAACTGGCCGACGGCGTACGCGCGCTCGCGAAGGGCAACGAGGTGCCCGGCCTCGTCCGCGGCACGGTCACCGAAGGGCTGACGGCGTTCCTGTTCACCGGCCAGGGCGCCCAGCGGGCCGGCATGGGCAGCGAGCTGTACGAGCGCTTCCCGGCCTACGCGAACGCTTTCGACGAGGTCTGCGCGGAGTTCGACCGCCACCTCGACCGTCCACTGAAGACAGTGATCCGGTCGGGCGACGCGCTCGACGAGACGGCGCACACCCAGCCCGCGCTGTTCGCGGTCGAGGTCGCGCTGTTCCGGCTGCTGGAGTCCTGGGGCGTGACACCCGACCACCTCGCCGGTCACTCCATCGGCGAGCTGGCGGCCGCGCACGTCGCGGGCGTGTTCTCCCTCGCCGACGCCGCCGAGCTGGTCGCCGCGCGCGGACGGCTGATGCAGGCCCTCCCGGGCGGCGGGGCGATGGTCGCCGTCCAGGCCACCGAGGACGAGGTCACGCCGCTGCTCACCGACGCCGTTTCGCTGGCGGCGGTCAACGGCCCGGACTCCGTCGTCGTATCCGGTGAGGACGCGGCCGCCGGTGAGATCGAGCGGCACTTCGCCGCGCTCGGTCGCCGGACCCGGCGGCTCACCGTCTCCCACGCCTTCCACTCCCCGCTGATGGACCCGATGCTGGCCGAGTTCGCCGAGGTCGCGGCGCGGATCACCTACGCCAGGCCGCGGCTGCCCATCGTCTCGACGGTGACCGGGACGCCGGTGACCGACGAGCTGACCACTCCGGACTACTGGGTGCGGCAGGTCCGGGAGCCGGTCCGGTTCGCCACCGCCGTGGCGGCGCTCGCGGACCTCGGGACCACCCGGCTCCTGGAACTCGGGCCGCACGGCGTCCTCGCCGCCATGACCGAAGAGTGCCTGCCCGGTGCGACGGCCACCTCGCTGCTGCGCAAGGACCGCGACGAGGTCCGGACCGCGCTGGCCGCCGTCGCGACGATGTACGTCCGCGGCACGCGGACGTACTGGGGCGAGCTGTTCCCCGGCGTGCGGGCGTGCGCACTCCCGACCTACGCCTTCCAGCGCGAGACCTACTGGCCGGAGCTGCCGCGTCCGGTCGGCGGCGCCACCCGCGACAGCCTGCTCAAGCTCGACTGGGTGCCGGTCGCCGCGGGGGAGCCGGTCCCGGCGGCCTGGGCCGTGCTCGGCTCCGGTCACCGCGAGCTGGGCGCCGCTCTGTTCGCCGAGCTGGGCGCGCTGGCCTGCCACCCCGACCTCGACGGCGTCGCGGAGGCGGGCGCGCTGCCCGACGTCCTCGTCGCCCCGTTCCGGTGCGACACGCCCGGAGAGGCGGCTCGGCGCGCGCTGCACCTCGTGCAGTCCTGGCTGGCCGACGAGCGCTTCGACGGCCGCACCCTGGTGGTGCTGACGCAGAACGCCGCCGTCGCCGACGGAGTGTCCGACCTCGCGCAGGCCCCGGTGTGGGGTCTGGTGCGTTCGGCCGCGGCCGAGAACCCCGGCCGGTTCGTGCTCGCCGACGCCGACGACCCGGCGGCCGCGCGGCTGCTGCCCGCCGCGCTCGCGACCGGCGAATCCCAGTTCCTGCTGCGCGACGGCGAGATCCGCGTGGCGCGCCTGGCCAAGCTGACCTCGGCCGAGCCCGGCCCGTCCGCGTACTTCGGTCCGGAAGGGACGGTGCTCGTCACCGGCGGTACCGGGGCGCTGGGTGGACTCGTCGCCCGCCACCTGGTCACCCGGTACGGGGTGCGCCACCTGCTGCTGGCCAGCCGACGCGGTCCTGATGCCGACGGAGTGGCCGAGCTGGTCGCCGACCTCACCGAGCTGGGCGCGGAACCGGTCGTCGCGGCCTGCGACGCCGCCGACCGCGCCGCGCTGGCCGCCCTGCTGGGCACCATCCCGGCGGACCGGCCGCTGACCGGCGTCGTCCACGTCGCCGGGGTCCTCGACGACGGCGTCGTGTCCGCGTTGACCCCCGAGCGCCTGGACACCGTGCTGCGGCCCAAGATCGACGCCGTCACGAACCTGCACGAGCTGACCGCCGGCGCCGACCTGACCGCGTTCGTCGTGTTCTCCTCGATCTCCGGCACGCTCGGCCCGGCCGGGCAGGCGAACTACGCGGCGGCCAACGTCTGGCTCGACGCGCTGGCCCGCCACCGCCGCGACCGCGGACTGCCCGCGCTCGCGCTCGGCTGGGGCCTCTGGGAGCAGGCCGGGGGCATGACCGGCACGCTCGCCGGGCGCGACCGCCGCCGGCTGGGCGCCACCGGCATGATCCCGCTGTCCACTGTGGAGGGTCTGCGGCTGTTCGACGCGGCCTGCCGCGCCGGGGAGCCCTCGGTGCTGCCGATCCGGTTCGACTTCGCCGTGCTCGGCGCCGCCCCGGTCCTGCCGCCGGTGTTCGCCGGGCTCGTCCCGCCGCGGCCGGTCGCCGAGCCCGCCACCGGTCGGCCGGCCGACGTGCTCGACGTCGTCCGCACCGCCGTGGCGCTGGTGCTCGGCTACGCGAACGCGGCGGCCGTCGAGCCGGACCGGGCGTTCAAGGACCTCGGCTTCGACTCGCTGACCGCCGTCGAACTCCGCAACCGCCTCGCCGCGGCCACCGGGCAGCGGCTGCCCGCGACGCTGATCTACGACTACGCCACCCCGAAAGCCCTGGCCACGCACCTGGCCGGGGACGCGGGACCGGCGGCGCCGGTCACCGTCACCGCCCGGACCGACGACGAGCCGATCGCGATCGTGTCGATGGCCTGCCGGTTCCCCGGCGGCGTCCACACGCCCGACGAGCTGTGGACGCTGCTCGCCGAAGGCCGTGACGCGATCGGCGGCTTCCCGGCCGACCGCGGCTGGGACCTCGACGCGCTCTACGACCCGGACCCCGACAGCGAAGGCACGTCGTACGCCCGCGAAGGTGGTTTCCTCGACGACGCCGCGTTGTTCGACCCAGCCTTCTTCGGGATCTCGCCCCGGGAAGCCCTCGCCATGGACCCGCAGCAGCGGCTGCTGCTCGAGACGTCCTGGGAAGCCCTCGAACGCGCCGGCATCGACCCGGAGTCGCTGCGGGGACAGCCGGTCGGCGTGTTCGCCGGGACCAACGGCCAGGACTACCCGGCCCTGCTCGCGCTGTCGCCGAAGAGCGCCGAAGGCTACCTCGGCACCGGCAACGCCGCATCCGTGCTCTCGGGCCGGATCTCCTACGCGCTCGGGCTCGAAGGCCCGGCCGTCACTGTGGACACGGCGTGCTCGTCGTCGCTGGTCGCCCTGCACTGGGCGATCCAGGCCCTGCGCACGGGGGAGTGCTCGCTCGTGCTCGCCGGCGGGGTCACCGTGCTGTCGACGCCGGGCTCGTTCGTCGAGTTCAGCCGCCAGCGGGGCCTGTCGCCGGACGGCCGGTGCCGCGCCTTCTCCGACGACGCGAACGGCACCGGCTGGGGCGAAGGCTCCGGGATGCTCGTGCTGGAACGGCTTTCCGACGCGCGCCGCCACGGCCACCCGGTGCTCGCGGTCGTGCGCGGCAGCGCGGTGAACCAGGACGGCGCGTCGAACGGGCTCACCGCGCCGAACGGTCCTTCGCAGCAGCGGGTGATCCGGGCGGCGCTGGCGAACGCGGGCCTCGAACCGTCCGATGTGGATGCCGTCGAGGCCCACGGCACCGGCACCTCGCTGGGCGACCCGATCGAAGCCCAAGCGCTGATCGCCACCTACGGCCGGGACCGTGACCGTCCACTGTGGCTGGGATCGATCAAGTCCAACCTGGGCCACACCCAGGCGGCCGCGGGCGTCGCCGGCGTCATCAAGATGGTGCTGGCCCTGCGGCACGGCCTGCTGCCGCGGACCCTGCACGCCGACGTGCCTTCGTCCCATGTGGACTGGGCCGAGGGTACCGTGCGGCTGCTGGCGGAGTCCGTCCCGTGGCCGGACGCCGGACACGTGCGCCGCGCGGGCGTGTCGTCGTTCGGGGTGAGCGGCACCAATGCGCACGTCATCATCGAAGCCCCACCCGAGGCGCCCGCGGCACTTTCCCGTGAGAGTGCCGCGGTGACGGCGTGGTCGGTGTCGGGGCACTCCCCGGAAGCTCTGCGGGATCAGGCCGGACGGCTGCTGAGCCACCTCGCGGTCCACGACGCCGAGATCGGCACGGCACTGGCTGCTCGCACGGTCTTCGCCCACCGCGCGGTCGTCGTGGGTGCCGACCGCGAGGAGCTGGTCAGGGGCTTGGCCGCCGTCGCCGCCGACCGTCCGGCGCCCGGCGTCAGCACGGGCGTGCGCGCCGAGGGCGGCACCGCGTTCCTGTTCACCGGCCAGGGCGCGCAGCGGCTCGGCATGGGCGCCGGGCTGCGCCGCGAGTTCCCGGTGTTCGCCGAGGCCTTCGCCGAGGTGTGCGCCGAGTTCGACACGCACCTCGACCGGCCGCTCCTGGAGGTCATCGACACCGACCTCCTCGACCGGACGGGGTACACCCAGCCCGCGCTGTTCGCGGTCGAAGTGGCGCTGTTCCGGCTCCTGGAGTCCTGGGGCGTCCGCCCCGACCGGCTCGCCGGGCACTCGATCGGCGAACTGGCCGCCGCGCACGTCGCGGGCGTGTGGTCGCTACCCGACGCCTGCGCCGTCGTCGCCGCGCGGGGCCGCCTGATGCAGGCGCTGCCCGCCGGGGGCGCGATGCTCGCGATCGAGGCGACCGAAGCCGAAGTCGTTCCGACGCTGCCCCCCGGCGTCGAGCTGGCCGCGGTCAACGGCCCGGCGGCAGTGGTGGTCTCCGGCGCCGAAGACGGTGTTCTGGAAGTCGAACGGCACTGGGCCGGGCGCAAGACCCGGCGGCTGCGCGTCTCGCACGCCTTCCACTCACCGGCCATGGACGCGATGCTCGCCGACTTCGGCCGGGTCCTCGGCGCAGTGACATTCGCGCCGCCCGCCATTCCGATCGTCTCGACGCTGACCGGCGAGCCCGCGACCGATCTGACCTCGCCGGAGTACTGGCTGCGCCAGGCGCGGGGGACGGTCCGGTTCGCCGACGCCGTCACCACCCTCGCCGGGCTGGGCGTGACCCGGTTCGTGGAGCTGGGCCCGGACGGCGTCCTCGCCGCGATGGCCGCGTCCACCGTCGACGCACTGACCATCGCGCTGCTGCGCAAGGACCGCGACGAGCCGCGGGAGGTGCTGAACGCGCTGGCCAAACTGCATGTCAGCGGCTCCACAGTGGACTGGGCGACTGTCCTCGGCGGACCCGGCGAGCCGGCGGAGCTGCCGACGTACGCCTTCCAGCACGAGCGGTTCTGGCCCGAGTTCTCCCTGACGCCGGCCGGTGACGTCACGATGGCGGGCCTCGACCGCCCCGACCACCCGCTGCTCGGCGCGTCGGTCACGAACGCCGAAGACGACACCGTGGTGTGCACCGGCCGGATCTCGCCGCGCACCCACCCGTGGCTCGCCGACCACGTCGTCGCGGGCAGCACGCTGTTCCCCGGCACCGGGTTCGTCGAGCTGGTCCTGCGCGCGGCCGAGCAGGCCGGTGCGGGCGGCATCGACGAGCTGGTCATCGAGACGCCGTTGCCCCTGCCCGCGCGGGAAGGTGTCCAGCTGCAGGTCGTCCTCGGGGCGCCGGACGAGGTGGGTACGCGGGGTGTCACCGTCCACTCGCGACTCGACGACGAGCCGTGGACCCGGCACGCCAGCGGCCGGCTCACCGCCGAACCCGGTCCCGTCCCCGCTGACCTGACGGAGTGGCCGCCGGCCGGGGCCGAGCCGCTGGACCTCGACGGGCTCTACACCGGCGGTCCGGACGGCGGGTTCGGCTACGGCCCGGCCTTCCAGGGCCTGCGCGCGGCCTGGCGGCTCGGCGACGAGGTGCACGCCGAAGTGGCGCTGCGGCCCGAGGAGCACGCGGACGCGGCCCGGTCCGGCCTGCACCCGGCGCTGCTGGACGCGTCGCTGCACGTGCTCGGCACGGTCGCCGAGTGGGCGGGCCGGAACTACCTCCCGTTCTCCTGGAGCGGGGTGACGCTGCACGCGAGCGGCGCGACCGCGGTCCGGGTCACGGTCACCCCGAGCGGCCACGACACGGTGCGGCTGAGCCTGGCCGACCCGGCCGGTCGGCCGGTGGCGTCGGTCGACGCGCTGGTGCTGCGTCCGCTGGCCGCCGGGGCGGTGCGGCCGGCCCGGAAGGCGCCGGAGTCGCTGTTCCGGCTGGACTGGCGGCCGGTCGCCGCACCGCCGGTCGATTCCGCCGCCCGGCGGTGGGCGGTCGTCGGGGCCGACGACCTCAAGGTCGGGCCGTCGCTCGACGCGGCCGGCGTCACGTGCGAGTCCTATGTGGATCTCAATGCGCTCGGCGCCGCGGTGGGTCTCGGTGCGGCCGCGCCGGAAGCGGTGCTGGCGGTCCGCACCCCGGCGGCGGGCAACTTGCCGGACGCCGCCCGTGCGGCCGCGCACGACGTGCTCGCTCTGCTGCAGGAGTGGCTGGCCAACGAGCGGTTCGCGGCGTCGCGCCTGGTGGTGGTGACCCGCGGCGCGGTGGCGGCAGCGGAGGGCGACGACGTCCCCGACCTGGCGTGCGCGCCGGTCTGGGGCCTGGTCCGCTCGGCGCAGTCGGAGCACCCCGGCCGCGTCCGCCTGATCGACCTCGACGACCACGCCGAGTCCGCCGCGGCCCTGCCGGCCGCGATCCTCGCCGACGAGCCCCAGCTCGCGATCCGCGAGGGGGCGCTGCTGGCGGCCCGGCTGACCCGCGCCACCACCGAGGCCGCCACCGGCAAGCGGCCCTTCGGTCCCGATGGCACGGTGCTGCTCACCGGCGCCACCGGCAGCCTGGGGCGCGTGCTGGCGCGGCACCTGGTCACCGCGCACGGCGTCCGGCGGCTGGTGCTGACCAGCCGCAGCGGCGAAACCGCGCCCGGGGCCGCCGAACTGCGGGCCGAGCTGATCGAACTGGGTGCGGACGTCCGGCTCGCCGCGTGCGATACCGCGGACCGGGCCGCGCTCGCCGAGCTGCTGGCGGACGTTCCCGACCTCGCCGCGGTCGTGCACGCGGCCGGCGTGCTCGACGACGGCGTCCTCTCCTCCCTCACGCCGGCGCGGATGGACGCCGTGCTGCGGCCCAAGGTCGACGCCGCCTGGCACCTGCACGAGCTGACCGCGGACCGGAACCTCTCGGCGTTCGTGCTCTTCTCCTCGGTGTCGGCCACCTTCGGCGGGCCCGGCCAGGGCAACTACGCCGCGGCGAACGCCTTCCTCGACGCGCTCGCCACCCACCGGGCCGCCCGCGGCCTGCCCGCCCAGGCGCTGGCCTGGGGCCTGTGGGAGACCGGGATGAGCTCCGCGCTCGACGCGTCCGACCGGAAGCGGATGTCACGCGGCGGCGTCCACGCGCTGCCGGTCGAGCAGGGGCTGGCGTTGTTCGACACCGCGACCTCGCTCGCCGAACCCGCGCTGGTTCCGGCGAAGCTGGACCTCACGGCGATGACCGGCCAAGTCGGGTCCGTCCTCAAGGGACTCGTTCGGCCGGTGAGACGAGCCGCGTCGGCCGCCGCCCCGGTGTCCGGCGAGGCCGCCCTGCGCGCCGCGCTGGCCGGGAAACCGGAGCGGGACCAGCAGGTGATCCTGCTGGACCTGGTCCGGGCCACCGCGGCCACGGTGCTGGGGCACGCCGGTCCCGAGGCCGTGCGGCCGGACGTCGGGTTCCTCGTCGCGGGCTTCGACTCGCTGACCGCGGTCGAGCTGCGCAACGTCCTCGGCGCGTCGACCGGCCTGCGGCTGCCGCCGACGCTGGTCTTCGACTTCCCCGCGCCGGAAGACCTGGCCGCGCACCTGCGGACCGAGCTGAACGTCGCCGCGGTGACGACGTCCACTGTGGACTCCGGCGAGACGCTCAGCGCGTTGTTCCGCACGGCTTGCGAACTCGGCAAGATGAAGGAAGGCTTCGAGCTGCTGCAGAACGCGGCGCTGCTGCGGCCCACCTTCGACGCGGCCGCCGACCTGGCCGAGCGGCCGGGGTCGGTGCAGCTGGCCGCCGGGGAGCGCACGCCGAAGCTCATCTGCTTCAGCTCGTACGTGGCGCTGGCCGGGGTGCACCAGTACGCCCGGTTCGCCTCGCCGTTCCGCGGTGACCTGGACGTGCACGCGCTGCCGGCGCCGGGGTTCGTCAAGGGCGAGGCGCTGCCGACCAGCGTCCGCGCGGTCGCCGAGGTCCAGGCGGACTCGGTGCTGCGCGTGGCCGACGGCAAGCCGTTCGTGCTGCTCGGGTCGTCCTCGGGCGGGATGCTCGCGCACGCCGCCGCCGAGCTGCTCGAAGAGCGGGGCACGCCGCCGCTGGCCGTCGTGCTGCTCGACAGCTATCTGCCGCGTGAGGACTCGCCGCTGGACCGGTTCCGCGACGAGCTGTTCGGCGGCATGTTCGACCGAGAAGAGGTGTTCGCGCCGATGGACGTCGCCCGGCTGTCGGCGATGAGCTGGTACTTCCGGCTCATGGCCGGCTGGGAGCCCGCGAAGCTGTCGGTGCCGCTTCTGCTCGTCCGCTCGTCCGAGCCCCCGGTCGCGGGCGGGCGGCTCGCCCCGGAGGAGTGGCAGACGCACTGGGACACCGCGGACTTCGTCGTCGACGTCCCGGGCAACCACTTCACCATGGTCGAAGACCACGCCGCCACCACCGCCGAGACCGTGCGCGGCTGGCTCGGCACCACCCTGAGGACGGAGTTCACGCATGACTGAGAACCCGGAGCTGTGGCTCCGCCGCTACCACGACGCGGACGAGGGCGCCGTCCAGCTGTTCTGCCTGCCGCACGCGGGCGGCTCGGCCAGCTTCTACTTCCCGATGTCCGCCGGGCTCGGCCGCTCGGTCGAGGTCCTGTCCGTGCAGTACCCGGGCCGCCAGGACCGACGGCTCGAACCCGGGATCGACAACCTCCCCGAACTCGCGGACCGGGTCGTCGAAGTCCTGGCCGAGCGGACGCGCAAGCCGTTCGCGCTGTTCGGCCACAGCATGGGCGCGACGCTCGGCTTCGAGGTCGCCACTCGGCTGGAACAGGCGGGCGTGACGCCGTTGCACCTGTTCGCGTCCGGCCGGCGCGCACCCGCGTGCCGCCGCGACGAGTCCGTGCACAAGCTCGACGACGACGGCGTGATCGCCGAGATGCGCAAGCTCGGCGGCACCAACGCGGCCGTGCTGGGCGACGAGGAGATCCTGCGGATGGCGTTGCCCGCCATCCGCAACGACTACAAGGCGGCGGAGACCTACGTCAAGCAGCCGGGACCGAAGCTGGCCACGCCGGTCACCGTGCTGACCGGCGACGCCGACCCGAAGACCACTGTGGCCGAGGCTCGCGCGTGGGAGGACCACACCGACGGCGAGTTCGAGCTGAAGGTGTTCGACGGCGGGCACTTCTTCCTCGCCGACCACCAGCCCGAGGTGCTGCGGCTGATCTCCGCGCGGCTCGCGGGCACGCTCTCCGGTCACCACTGAAAGGCAGCCTGCCGTGCGCGTGTTGTTCGTGACGCTGGACGAGAAGTCCCACCTGTACTGCATGGTCCCGGCCGCCTGGGCGCTCGTCGCGGCCGGGCACGAGGTGCGGGTGGCCGCGTCGCCGGGGTTCACCGACGTCGTCACCGGCACCGGCTTGACCGCGGTGCCGGTCGGCGTGGACAACACGATGCACGAGGGCATGAAGCAGAACCGCGACGCCCAGGAAGCCGACATCGCGAACTGGAACGACACGGACCCGGCGTCGCACACCTGGGAGGCGCTGCACCAGCGCTATACCTTCACCGTGTGGGCCGGGTTCGCCATCTACAACGACGACATGGTCGGGGACCTGGTCGCCCACGCCCGGGAGTGGCAGCCCGACCTGGTCGTCTGGGACGCGCTGACCTACGCCGGAGCGATCGCGGCGAAGGCCTGCGGCGCCGCGCACGTGCGGCAGCTGTGCTGGGCCGACGTCTGGTGCGCCATGCGCGCGACGTTCCTGCAGGTGATGGCCGAACAGCCCGCCGAGGAGCAAGAAGACCCGCTGTACGACTGGCTCGAGCTGACCGGACGCCCGTTCGGCGTCGGCTTCGACGAGGAGCTCGTCACCGGCCAGGCGACCATCGACCCGCTGCCGGAGTCGCTCGGCGCGCGCTCCGGCGTCCGCCGGCTGCCGGTGCGGCACGTGCCCTACAACGGCCGCGCGGTGGTGTGGGACTGGCTGCGCGAACCGCCGTCCCGGCCGCGGGTGTGCCTGACCCTGGGTTCGTCCAACACGGACGCGTTCGGCGGCGACTACGTCTCGATCCCGGAGATACTGGCCGCCCTGTCCACTTTGGACATCGAAGTGATCGCGGCGCTGGTGCCCGAGCAGCGCAAGGCTCTGGACGAGGTCCCGGGCAACGTCCGGGTCGTCGAGTCGGTCGCGCTGCACACGGTGCTGCCGAGCTGCGCGGCGATCGTGCACCACGGCGGCTTCGGCAGCTACGGCGCGGCGCTGGTGGCCGGCGTCCCGCAGCTGACGGTGACCACGCCGATCGCCGACCACCTCCTGCGTCCGCAGCGGCTCGTCGACGAGGGCGCGGGACTGTTGTTCACCCACAACGGCTTCACCGCCGGCGACCTGCGGTCCGCGGTGGCCCGGCTGGTCGGGGAACCGGCGTTCACGGCCAACGCGCGCCGCCTGCGCGACCTCGCGCTGGCCCAGCCGACCCCGGCCGAGCTGGTCGCGGACCTGGAGAAGCTGGTCGCCGAGCGTCGTGAGTGAGAAACAGTGTTCTAACCCTGTTTCTCACTCACGACGCTTCAGGCGAGGCGCTTACGGATCTCCGGTGCGTGCTCGATGGCGAAGGCCACGAGCGCCGAGACTTCGCGGACCTGCTCACTGGTGACCGACGGTCCGGTCGGGAGCGTCAGCACCCGCCGCGAGAACGCGTCCGTGGCGGGCAGCGAGACCGGCCGCTCAGTGCGGTAGGGCTCGCATTCGTGCACGCACGGCGAGAAGTAGCGCTGCGCCAGCACGTTGTCCGCCCGCAGGAGGTCGAGGATGGTGTCGCGGGACAGGCCGCACTCCTCCTCGTCGACCTTGACGACGTTGTACTGGTAGCTGTTGCGGTTCTCCTCGTCGTAGCGGTGCATCTCCAACCCGGGCAGCCCGTCCAGCAAGGCGGCGTACTGCTCGTAGTGCGCGCGGTTGGCGGCGATGGTGGCCGGCAGCGCGTCGAGCGAGGTCAGCCCCATCGCCGCGGACGCCTCGCTCATCTTGGCGTTGGTGCCGGCGAACTCGGTGACGTGCTCCTCGCCCCAGCCGAAGTTGTGCGTGTACCGGGCGAGCTGGGCGAAGTCGTCGTCGTTCGTGACGATCCCGCCGCCCTCGAAGGTCGTGACGACCTTCGCCGCGTGGAAGCTGAACATCTCGGCCTTGCCGAACCCGCCGAGCGGCTGGGAGCCGAAGCTGCAGCCGATGCCGTGCGCGGCGTCGAAGAAGAGGGTCAGGTTGTGCAGCTCGGCGATCTTCTCCAGCTCCTGGATGGCGGCCGGCTGGCCCCACAGGTGCACGCCGACCAGCCCGGTCGTGCGGTCGGTGATCAGGCGCTCGACCTGCTCGGGGTCGATGCACCCGGTGGCCGGGTCGAGATCGCAGAAGACCGGCGTCAGACCGAGGTAGCGCATCGCGTGCGCGGTCGCGACGTAGGTCATCGACGGCATGATGACCTCGCCGGTGAGGCCGGCGGCCCGGGCCATCACCTCGAGCGCGATCGTCCCGTTGCAGGTGGCGACGCAGTGCTTCGCGCCGGTGTGGTCGGCGATCCGTGCCTCGAACTCCTTGACCAGCGGGCCGCCGCTGGTGAGCCGCCCGCTGTCGAGGGCCACCTCCAGCCGTTCGTAGAATTTCGCCCGGTCCCCGGTGCTCGGCTTGCCCACCACCAAGGTCTTCTCGAAAGCCATGGGGCCGCCGAACAGGGCCAGGTCGTCAACGCTCGTCTTCATGAAGGTCCTTCCCCAGGGGGCGCGGACTGCCCTTTTCCCGCGCGACGTGCATTTCGTTGCTTTGCAACAGCTGTTGAGATCCCCCTCGTGCGGTCGTCTGCAGGATAGGTACGGCGCGACCGGGTGATGCGATGTCGCGGGGAAACTCTGTGGAACCCCCTAGTCGTCCCGGCGTAGAAACGTTCAAAGCGGTTTTGGGAGGAAATAGCCAGAACTTGCGTGGTAGCCGGTACGGAACGGCGGGCCGGTGCCCGACGATGCGGTGGTGAGCAGGCACATCGCCGTCTTCAGTTTTCCCGCGTACGCCCACGTCGCGCCGGTCCTCCCGGTGGTCGCCGAGCTGGTGCGCCGCGGCCACCGCGTCACCTTCGCCGTCGTCGACGAGTTCGCCGCGAAGGTGACGGCGACCGGGGCCGAGGTACTGCCCTACACCTCGACGTTCCCCTGGGCGACCGGGCTGGGCGACACCGCGTCCGACGGGTACGCGCTGCGGGCCATGCTGGCGTTCATGGGCGAGGGCCTCGCCCCGCTCGACGCCGCCATGGCCCGGTTCGCCGACGACCCGCCGGACCTGGTCGTGCACGACCTCGCCGCGTCCGAGACGGCGCGGCTGATCGCGCGGAAGTGGGCGGTGCCCACGGTCCAGTCCTGCCCGGAGTTCGCGTCCAACGAGCACTTCGCGCTGAACGAGGCGCAGGCCGATTCGGACTCCGCCGCGCCACCGGACCTCACCGATCCCGAACTGGCGAAGTTCGTCGCCGCCACCGAGCGGCTGCTGGCCCGGCACGGACTGTCCGATGTGGACTCTCGGACCGGCGACCCCGGCTACCACCTCGTCTACCTGCCGAAGGCGTTCCAGATCCGCGGCGAGACCTTCGACGACCGCTTCGCGTTCATCGGGCCGAGCTTCGACCGGACGGTGCCGGCGGGGGAGTGGACCCCGCCCGCGGACGGGCTGCCGCTCGTGCTGATCTCGCTGGGCACCTCGCGTAGCCGGGAACAGGTCGGCTTCTTCCGCAAGTGCGTCCGGGCGTTCACCGGGCAGCCGTGGCACGTGGTGCTGACGCTCGGCAAGTGGGTCGACCCCGAGGAACTCGGGCCGCTGCCGGAGAACATCGAGGCGCACCCGTTCGTCGCGCACGCGGCGCTGCTGCCGCACACCGAGGTCTTCGTCACCCACGGCGGGCTGGGCAGCACCATGGAAGCGCTGCACTACGGCGTCCCGATGGTGATGACGCCGTCGCAGAGCGACCAGGTGGTGACCGCGGCCCGGGTCGCCGAGCTCGACCTCGGCCGGGTGGTGTCGCGCACCGACGTCACCGAGGCGGAGCTGCTCGAAGCGGTCACGGCGACCGCGTCCGATCCCGTGGTCGCCGAGCGCGTCCGGTGGATGCGCGGTGAAGTCGAGCTGGCCGGTGGGGAGATCCGTGCGGCCGACGCCGTCGAATCGTGGCTCCGGACGAAAGTGGAGGCGAAGTGAAACTGGCGGAGGTCTACCTCAGCGGGATCGGCACCTACGTGCCGGCGACCACCGGCGTCGAGGCGGCGATCGAGCAGGGGTGGATGACCGCCGAGGACGCCGAGACGTCCGGCCTCACCGGCGCGGCCTGCGCCGGCGAGACCCCGGCCCCGGACATGGCGCTGTGGGCCGGGCAGGAGGCCGTGGCGCGGGCGGGCGTCGAGCCGGAGTCCCTGGACGTGTTGCTGTACGCGGACAACTACCACTCCGGCCCGGACGGCTGGTTCCCGCAGTTCTGGCTGCAGCGGCACCTCGTCGGCGGCGACCTGCTGGCGGCGCAGCTGCGTCAGGGCTGCAACGGCATGTTCGGGGCACTGGAGCTGGCCTCGACGTACCTGATCGCGCGTGGTGGCGGGACGGCGATGACGGTGGCGTCGGACAACTCGACGTCACCGCTGGTGAACCGCTGGCGCTGCCTGCGCCCGGACTTCGTCATCGGCGACGGCGCGACGGCGGTGGTGCTGAACACGACGTCCGGCTTCGCGCGCCTGAAGTCGGCGAGCTCGATCACAGTGCCCGAGCTGGAGGGCATGCACCGCGGCGACGAGCCGATGTTCCCCCCGGGCGCGACGATCGGCCGGTTCATGGACTTCGCCGAGCGCATCGACTTCTTCGGGTTCGAGAACCGCGACACGATGCTCCACAGTGGCCTGAACCTGCTGAAGACGCGCTCGGAGCTGATCGACCGGGTGCTGTCGGAGGCGGGCATCGGCATCGACGAGGTCAGCCGCATCGCGTACAACCACGGCTCGCGCAAGTACGTCGAGGACGGGTTGCTGGCGATGCTGGGCATCCCGCTGGAGAAGTCGAACTGGGACTTCGGCCGCGGGCTGGGTCACCTCGGCGCGAGCGACCAGGTGGCGTCGCTGGCGAACATGCTCGGGACGGGCCAGCTGGAGCCGGGCGACCACGTGCTGATGGTCGGGATCGCGCCGGGGGTCAGCGTGGCCGGTGCGGTGGTGGAGATCCTGGACGTGCCGGAGTGGGCCGGGCCGGTCGTGCCCCGGGCTTGAAGCAGGCGGGCGAGTAGGCAGGCAGGCCGGAGGTCGCCTTCAGCGGACGTGGTCCGGTGGAGGCGGCCTTTTGCGTTCTCGGAGACCGGTGGGGCGGCTTGCCGTTGCGTGAGCCCACCCAGGGCCGGTGCGGTGCGGCGCCGCTCGGCTGCCGCTGACCCGCCCGGGTTACCCCGGACCCGCACCGAACCGAACCCCTACCGAACCACCGGGCACCCCTGAACCGCCCACATCGGTCACTCCCGGTGCATCCCCCGCTGTCGCACGGTAGCAACCCTCGAACTTCAGGTGGAAACTGACCAACAATACGTGAACTCATCGCGGCAGCGTCCGGAAACGCGAATCGGGTGGTCCGAGGTCTCCCTCGTCCCACCCGATTCACCCGGTCAGCGGTGCGCCGGCTCAGCCGCCGCTGCCGCCGCCGTACGCGCCGCCCAAAAGGCGGCTGCGGCGCTTGCGGTTCTTTTCGTCGTCAGCCTTGGCGTTGTCCGCCTTGGAGTCCGAAGGCTTCTTCTTGGAATCGTCTTCCTTTTTTCCGAAAACACCCACTGCCTCAGTCCTTTCGTTGCGCCGACCCTCGTCGCGAAATCGATCCCTGCCTTCGCAGGATAGCGCAGGGTACTGCCGGGCGCACCCTTCGCGACCTGCATTCAGGGGATTTCCCGGAGGGGTTCCCGCCTCGCGGGAAAAAGGGACGGCCGGGTCCGCCGGAAGGGTACCGATACCGGCGCAAACCGGACATCGATCCCCGCCCGGGCGGCCCGGCCGGCCCTGGGGAAAGCGATCAGCGGATGTACTGCGGGGTCACCTTCGGCGGCCACTGGCCGATGCACAGGATGCCCTGCGAGTACGCCTTCGAGACCAGCGCCGAGCGGTTCGGCGACTTGAACTGCCGCAGCATCGCGCCGACGTGGTACTCGATCCCCTGCCTGCTCAGGTACAGCTTCGAAGCCAGCTGCACGGTCGAAATGCCGGCCGCGACGCCCTCGAGGACCTTCGCGTCCAGTTCGCTGAGGAGCTTGGTCTTCTCGATCGCCGGTCGCGGAGCCTCCGTGGCGCGGTCCGGCTTGATCAGCACGACGATCGTGGTGACCTGGCCGGACTGGCTGCGCACCGCGATGCCGGTCAGCCCGCCCGAGAGCACCGGCTGCGCGGGCCGCACGCCCACCAGGCGAGCGCTGAAGCGGTCACGGCGGCCTTCGTTCAGCCGCGCCAGCTGCTGGAGGGTGAACTGCTTGGCGCTCGGGTGCACGAAGTCCACAAAGCTCTGTCCGAAAACGTCGGACGCGGTCCGGCCGAGCTGGCGGAGGAAATCGCCATTGGCTTCGATCACCCGGAGATCGGGTCCCAGATTCGCGATGCAGACGTCGGACATGTCGAAGGCGGGTACGTTCTGGTTCTGTCTTTCGGCTACGGCCGGGAGGCCGTGCGGGACCGCCGCCGGCCGCTCGACCAAGGAATCGACACGCGTGTTCATCGAGTTCGAACCCCCAGATTCGTTCTACGTTTCGAGGCATTGTCCACGGACAAAAGACGTCAGCGACCCCCGAGCTCCCCTCAAGAGGGTCAACGGCACCTGTCCGGATGGGTTATTCACACCACCCCAGCGGAACCTCGAGTCCTTCCCCAGAACGATCCTCGAGTCCACCCGGCCAGAGCCGCTTCGGTCCGTTTCGTTGGAAACAAACCAAATGACGTCTCGTACGCTAGCCAACGGGGTATGACCCGTCAATGCCGGTCGGGAGGTTGGGGGCTAACACTGGGGTCCGCCTGACCGGAGGTACGGCACCCCGGGGCGCACCTTCGGTAGTGCGGTCCTCGGACGGCACCGGCCGTTCACCCACCGCTCGCGAAGAGGTCAGCCCGCGGTGGTGGTGACCGGCAGCTGCTGCACGCCGAACACGCCGCCGGCGTGGAACGGCACCTCGGCGCCCGGGGCGATCCGCAGGTGCTCGAACCGCTCGAACAGCAGCTCCAGCGCGATCCGCCCCTCGAGCCGCGCCAGCGGCGCGCCCAGGCAGAAGTGGATGCCGTGCCCGAACGCGGCGTGAGCGTTCGGCTTGCGGGTCAGGTCGAACCGCCACGCGTCGGTGAACTCGCGCTCGTCGTAGTTCGCCGACACCACCCAGGCCCAGACGATCGAGTCGGCGGGGATCACCGTGCCGGCCACCTCGACGTCGGTCGTGGTCACCCGGACCACCCGGGGGAACGGCGGCCGCAGCCGCAGCACCTCCTCGAGCAGCGGCTCGACCAGCGACGGGTCGGCCCGCACCCGCTCGTAGACGCCGGGGGCGTCCTCCAGGCAGAGCAGCACGTTGCCGAGCAGCATCGTCGTGGTGACGTGCCCGGCGAGCAGCAGCAGCGCGGTGAAGTTGCCGACCTCCTCGTCGGTCAGCCGCTCCCCGTCGATCGAGGACTCCACGAGGCGGGTCAGCAGGTCGTTCCGCGGTTCGGCGCGCCGGGCGGCGATCTGGGCGTTGAGGTACGCCTCCATCTCCTCGATCGCGACGGCGAGCTTCTCGCCGGTGCTCGGGTCGTCGACCTGCAGGGCCATCAGCGCCTCGGCCCAGCCCCGGAACAGCGCGCGGTCGGTGGCGGGCACGCCCAGCAGCTCGGCGATGACGATCACCGGCAGCGGGTAGGCCAGGACGTCGACCAGGTCGAACGCCGTCGCGCCCGGTTCGACCGCGGCCAGCAGCTCCCGGGTTAGCTCGGTGATCCGCGGCTCGAGGTCGGCGACCACCTTCGGGGTGAACGCCTGGCTGACCAGGCGGCGCAGCTTGCGGTGCTCGGGCGGGTCGATGACCAGCAGGGTGCCCGGGGGCGCCTGGTCGCCGGGCGAGGTCAGGCGCGTCGTGTCCGAGGAGAACAGCTGCGCGTCGGTGCTGACGCGGCGGACGTCGGCGGACCGGAACACGTGCCAGGCCCCGGCCTCGTCCTGCCACACGGGCGTGTCGGCCCGCATCTTCTCGAGCCAGGTCAGCAGGGAAGCGCCGCCGTCCGGGGCGATTTCCGGGGCAGCGGTCAGCTCGGTGGTGTCCACGAATTCACTCCCAGGGATCAGGCGGTCAGCCGGGCCTCGACGCGGTCGGCGGCCGCCGCGGCACCCCCGGCATCGGTGATGTGCTCGCGCATCCGGGCCACGCGTTCGTGCGCGCCGGCGTCCTCGGCGAGGCCGGTGACGGCGTTCAGCAGCGACCCGGCGTCGACGGCGTCCGGGTCGACCCGGACACCGAGGCCGAGCTCGGCGAGCCGGTCGGCGACGATCTCCTGCTCCAGCGTCCGCGGCACGACCACCGGTGGGACGCCCAGGGCGAGGGACTCCATGGTGCTGCCCATCCCGGCGTGCGAGACGAACCCGCTGGCCCGGCTCAGCACGGCCGGCTGCGGGACCCACGGGTGCAGCGCGAAGTTCGGCGGCACCGGGCCCAGGTCCGCCGGCGAGACCAGGCGGCCGATCGTCATGACGACGTGCCACGGCGTCCCGGCGAACGCCTCCAGGCACGAGGCGAAGAACTCGCGCTGGTGGTGGTAGCCGAAGCTGCCCATGGCGATCAGCAGCACCGGCCGGTCGTCCGGCGGGGTCCAGCCGCCCGCCCGGTCGCCGAGGCACGGCCCCACGAAAGCGAAACCGTCGTCGAAGGTGTCGCCGCCGGGCTGGAACTCCCGCGGCAGGAACACGAGCTTGGTGTCTTCACGGGCTTCCGCGAACTCCGCCGCGGACGTGCCGGGCAGGTGCTCGGCGAGCACGTCGCCGACGACCGACGCGGCCTTGGCGAGCGCGGGGTGCGCCGGGTCGGGCGCGGGGACCTTGCCCGCCATCGAGGCGTACGGCGAAAACTTCTCGTTCGCGACGAACGTCGAGCACATCAGGAGCGCCGGGATCTCCCACTTGCGGGCCAGCAGACGCCCGGTGGGGTAACCGAAAGCGTCGTACAGGAACACGTCCGGCCGGTCGCCTTCGAAGGCGCCGAGCGCGGTCCGCAGCGGCGCGAAGCCTTCCAGTGCCTGGGCGAGGCCCGCCTCCGCGACGACGTCACCGGTGATCTTCTCCGGGATCGCCACGGTGTCCCACGACTTCGGCACGTGGGACTCGTACGGCAGCACGGTGGCGCCGGTGGCGCGCACGGCATCGGCGTACTGCTCGGCCACCACGTAGCTCACCCGGTGGCCGCGCCGCACGAGCTCGGCCGCCACGGGCAGCGTCGGGTTGACGTGCCCGTGGGCCGGATAGTTGAGGAAGGCGATGTGGCTTCCCGACGGGGGAGTCATGTCTCGAAAGCTAGTCCGGCCCGGCGGCCAGTCAACCATGTCTAGGCGAACCCCTCGGGTCCCGCGGTGAGCAGGGAAAAGGGGATTCCCGGTGTGTTAGCTGTAGTCATGCCCGATTCGGCCAGCGGAAGGAAGCGGTCGTGACCCTGTTCGTCGAGGCCGAGGGGATCACCAAGACCTTCGGCAAGGTCCGCGCGTTGGACGACGTCAGCCTGCAGGTGCCGCGCGGCACCGTGTGCGGGCTGCTGGGCCACAACGGCGCCGGCAAGACCACTTTGGTCAACGTGCTGACCACGTTGGTGACGCCGACTTCCGGCCGGGCCAGTGTCGCCGGGCTGGACGTGCAGCGCGACGCCGTGGCGCTGCGCAGCCGCATCGGGCTCACCGGCCAGTTCGCTTCGGTGGACGAGCAGCTTTCCGGCTTCCGCAACCTGATCCTGATCGCCCGCCTGCTCGGCGCCTCCATGAAGGAGGCCAAGGAACGGGCGGACGAGCTGCTGACGGCGTTCGGCCTGCTCGAAGCGGCCGGGCGCCCGGCGAAGACCTACTCCGGCGGTATGCGGCGGCGCCTCGACCTGGCCGCGAGCCTGGTCGGCCACCCCGACGTGATCTTCCTCGACGAGCCGACGACGGGCCTCGACCCGGCCGCCCGGATCGCCATGTGGGAGATCGTGGAACAGCTCGTGCGCGACGGCTCGACCGTGCTGCTCACCACCCAGATGCTCGACGAAGCCGACCGGCTGGCCGACAAGATCGTCGTGCTGGCGCACGGGAAGGTGATCGCCGCCGGCACTTCGGCGTCGCTCAAGGCGCAGGTCGGCAAGCGCACGGTGACCCTGACGCTGGCCGACTCGGCCGAGGCCGAACGCGCCGCGGACGCGGTGCGCCTGGCCGGGCTGGAGGCCCGGGTGTCCGGAGTGGACGAACTGGCCGGGCTCGCGCTGACGGTGCCGGTGGAGAAGTCCACCGACCTCGCGCGCGTGGTCCGGGCGCTCGACGACGTCAAGGTCGAGCCGGTCGAGCTGGCGCTGGTCGACCCCCGCCTCGACGACGTGTACCTCGCGCTCTCCGGCGGGCCGGCCGATTCCCCCACCGACACCGAGAGGCACTGACCCATGAGCGCACCGACGACGCTGTCCACTTCGGACCGGCCCACCGCGGCCGGACCGGGCGGCGGTCCGTGGCGGGGCACCTCGGTGCCGATGCAGATCATCATCCTCACCGGCCGCTCGCTGCGGGCGGTCGTGGCGTCCCGGGCGCTGGTGCTGCTGGGCCTGCTGCAGCCGCTGATCATGCTGATCCTGTTCAGCCAGGTGTTCGCGAGCCTGGCCGGCACCAGCTCGTTCCCGGCCGGGGTGTCCTACATCGACTACCTGATGCCCGCGGTGCTGGTGATGGGCTCGCTCTCGGTGGCGCTGCAGTCGGGCGTCGGCCTGCTCGACGACATGCGCAACGGCGTCGTGGCCCGGTTCCGCACGCTGCCGATCGCGTCGGCGTCGGTGCTGGTGGCGCGCAGCCTCGCCGACGTCGTGCGGCACGCGCTGCAGCTGGCGATCATGCTGGTGCTGGCCGCGACGTTGTTCGGGTTCTCGCCCGGCGGCGGCTTCACGGGCGTGCTGCTGGCGTGGCTGATGTGCATCGCGGTGGGCTGGTCGCTCAGCTGGATGTTCATGGCGATCGGCGTCTGGATCTCGAACGTCGAGGTGATGCAGGGCGTCACGTCCATGGTGATGTTCCCGCTGATGTTCGCGTCCTCGGCCTACGTCCCGCTGTCTTCGCTGCCGGCGTGGCTGCGCGCGGTGGCCACGGTGAACCCGCTGACGTACTCCGTAGACGCGTCGCGCAACCTGGCGCTGGGCAACCCGGTGGGCATCGGGGGACTGGCGGCTCTCGGTGCGGCCGGCCTGATCGGGATCACCGGCGCCATCGTCGCCACGCGGGGCTTCCGCCGCTCCGCCTGACCCCCCTCTCGAGTCTGCCGCGGCGGGGTCGTGAGTGAGAAACTGTGTTCTAACCCAGTTTCTCACTCACGACCGGCCGCGGCAGACTGCTTTAGGGGAGCAGGGCTTCCAGGGCGTCGGCCGCCGCGGGGGCGCCGCCCGCCTGCTCGATCTCCTTGGCCATCAGCGCGAGCCGGGTGGTCAGCGAGTCGTCCGCGGCCATCGCCTCGACCGCGGCGAAGATCGCCGCCCCGCTCGCCTCGGTGACCGGGATGTGCCGGCCGAGGCCCAGCTCCGCGACGCGGTGGGCGTTGGCCAGGGTCTCGCCGCTGTGGGAGACCGCGACGATCGGGACCTCGTAGCGCAGCGCCTCCAGGACGCTGCCCATCCCGGCCTGGCAGACCAGCGCCGTCGCGTACTTCAGCACCGACGGGTGCGGCATCCAGTTGTGCGCCTCGACGTTCGGCGGCAGCTCGCCGAGCGCGGCCAGGTCGGCGCCGCGGCCCAGCGTCAGCACCACGTGCCACGGCTTGCCGCGGAAGGCCTCGATGCAGCCGGTGAAGAACCCGAGGTCCTTGCTCATCGACGTGCCCAGCGAGATCAGCACCACCGGCAGGCCGTCGCCGGGGCGGACCCAGTGGCCTTCGAGGGGACGGCAGTCCGCGGTCGGGCCGACGAACCGGTACCGCTCGCCGAACGTCTCGCTCCCGTAGTGGAACGCCCTGGGGATGTAGACCAGGCGCGGCTCGTCGCCGGACGGCGTCAGGCTGGCCATCGCCAGGTCCGGGTCCAGCCCGTGCCGCGTGAGCAGCGCCGAGACGCCCGCGCCGAACTCTTCGCCGAACCGCTCCAGGCGCGGGTCCCGGTGGTCGAAGCCGGTGGCGGCCGGGTGGTCGTCGGGCGGCTGGGGCGAGCCGGGGATCTCGTCGTCGTCGTTTTCGATGAAGACGGGACAGCTCTCGACGAGCGGGACGTCCCAGGCGCGCGCGAGCACGCGGGCGGCGTTGCCGCTGATGGTGTCGTGCACGATCAGGTCGGGCCGGTCGCCGGAAAGCCGCTCCAGCGCCGGTTCGAGCGCCGCGAAGCCTTCGCGCATGAGATCGATGATCATCGTGACCGCGTCGTCGGCGCTGTCGACCTTGGTGACCGACGCGGGGAAGTCCGAGTGGTACGGCAGGACCTCGGCGGGGCTGTCGCGCAGCAGTCCCGTGAACTGTTCGGCGACGACGAACGTGACCCGGTGGCCGCGCGCGGCGAGCGCCTCGACCGGGCCCAGCATCGGGTTGATGTGCCCGACGCCCGGAAAGCTGAAGAAGACGATGTGCCGACCCTGGGTCATGGCTGGAGTATCGCGAAAAACCCCAGCTCAGAGCGGGTTTACGGGCAAAGTCTAGGGAATTCGCTACCCTCACTTTGCGTGGTTAAACATCACTTCTGAGTGACTACGAAGGTTGCGGGTTCGCGCGCGGAGATCGACTTTCGTTGCCCGGGATGAAGACTCCCGGCCGCAGAGAACGCCAGGTCCACCCGGGTCTACTTGGACCATGACCCTTACCGGTGAGACCACCGACAGCCGGCCGGGCCGCACGCGCCCGGCGTTCGCGCGGACCCCGGTTCTCCTGATCGCGGGAGTCGCCGGAGCCCTGCTCCTCGTCGCCAGCCGGAACTACGGGTTCTCGTTCGACGAGGCCTACTTCGTGGTGGCCGGCCGCGACCACCCCGCGTGGGGCTACTTCGACCAGCCGCCGCTGGTGCCGTTCGTGGCCGCGGGGCTGGACCACCTGTTCCCCGGCTCGCTCATGGCGTTGCGGCTGCCCGCGACGCTCGCCGCCGTCGGCGGGATCGTGCTGAGCGCGCTGATCGCCCGCGAGCTGGGCGGGCGCCGGGTCGCGCAGACCGTCGCCGCGGCGGCGTACGCGATGTCCGGCGCCACGCTGATCTGCCACTACCTCGCGACCTACTCGATCGACCCGTTCTTCTGGTCGCTCATCCTGTGGCTGGTCGTGCGCTGGACCCGGGTGCGCGACGACCGGCTGCTGTTCGCCGCCGGGCTCGTCACGGCCGTGTCGCTGCAGACGAAGTTCCTGGTCCCGGCGCTGTGGGTGGCGCTCGCCGTCGCTTCGCTGGTCTTCGGGCCGCGTGACCTCGTGCGCCGTCCGCTGCTGTGGGCGGGCGCGCTGGTCGCGACGCTGACGACCGTGCCGACGCTGGTCTGGCAGGCCGCGAACGGCTGGCCGTACACCCGGATGTCCGAGGTCGTCGCGGCCGAGTTCCCCGGCACCGGCCCGTTCCTGCTGGAGCTGCTGTCCGGGCCGGGCCTGGTGATCGGCGTCCCGCTCGCGTTGTTCGGGTTCGGGCGCCTGCTCGCCGCGCGCGACCTGCGGCCGTACCGCTTCCTCGGTGTCGCGTTCCTGCTGCTGATCGTGGCCTACCTGCTGACGTCGGGCCGGTCCTACTACGTCTACAGCCTGTACGCGCCGCTGTTCGCGGCCGGCGCGGTGGGCCTGCAGGACGTCAAGTGGCCCGCCGCCGCGAAGGCGCTCGGCTGGGTGCTCGTCGCGGCGTCGATCCTGCAGGCGCTCGTCGCGCTGCCGATCTACCCGAAGTCCTGGGCCGAGCGCATTCCGGACGTGCCGCTGGTGCCGCTGACGGCGAAGGTCTTCGTGCAGTCCGACGGTCAGCTCGGCCAGCTTTCCGACGCCGTCGTGAAGGTCTACGCCGCGCTGCCGCCCGAGCAGCGCGCCCGGACGGCGATCATGACCGACAGCTACGCCTTCGCCGCCGACCTCCAGCTCTTCGGCGCGGAACGCGGGCTGCCGAACGTCTACAGCGCGCACCGCGGGTACTTCTACTTCGGGCACCCGGACGAGAGCGTCGACAGCGTCCTGTTCGTCGGCGACGCGAGCCCGCCGGTGGCCGGTGCGTTCGCCCGGCACCAGGAAATCGTGCCGCAGTTGATGACCGTCTTCAGTGGACGGACCGTCGCGTGGGACGCGCTGTGGCCGCGGTTGCGCACTCAGTAGGTCAGCCCTTGAGCGGTTCCCACCACCCGCGGTTGTTCTTGTACCAGTCGACGGTGTCGCGCAGGCCGGTGTCGATGCCGACCCGCGGGCTGTAGCCGAGCTCGGTGGAGATCTTCGTGATGTCCACCGAGTAGCGGCGGTCGTGGCCCTTGCGGTCCTCGACCGGCCGGATCGCGGTGTGGTCCCGGCCGGTGACTTCGAGCAGCCGCTCGGTGAGCTCGCGGTTGGTCAGCTCGGTGCCGCCACCGATGTTGTAGACCTCGCCGGCGCGGCCCTTTTCCGCCACCAGCTGGATGCCGCGGCAGTGGTCGTCGACGTGCAGCCAGTCGCGGACGTTGAGGCCGTCGCCGTAGAGCGGGACCTGGAGGCCGTCGACCAGGTTGGTGACGAACAGCGGGATGACCTTCTCGGGGAACTGGTAAGGCCCGTAGTTGTTGGAGCAGCGGGTGATCGACGCGTCGAGGCCGTGGGTGATGAAGAACGAGCGGACCAGCAGGTCGGAGGCCGCCTTGGAGGCGGAGTACGGCGAGTTGGGGGCGACCGGGTGCGTTTCGGGCCAGGAGCCCTCGTCGATGGAGCCGTAGACCTCGTCGGTGGAGACGTGGACGAACTTGCCGATCTCACGCTCCAGCGCGGCCTGCAGCAGCGTCTGCGTGCCGAGCACGTTGGTACGGACGAACTCCGCGGACCCGGCGATCGACCGGTCCACATGGGACTCGGCCGCGAAGTGCACGACCAGGTCGGTGCCGGTCAGTTCCCGCTCGACGACCTCGGGGTCGCAGATGTCGCCCTCGACGACCCGCAGGCGCTCGTCCCCGGCGACCGGCGCCAGGTTCGCGCGGTTGCCCGCGTAGGTGAACTTGTCGAGCACGACCAGCTCGTCGGGCTCGAATCCGGCGTAGTGGCCGGAAAGCACGTTGCGGACGTAGGCCGAGCCGATGAAACCGGCGCCGCCGGTGACCACCATGCGCATGGGAAGGATCCTCCGGGGGTTCAGACCGCGGTGAGCGGCCGCGCGCGGCGCGCGAAGTCCATGACGTACTCGCCGTAGCCCGAGCTGCCGATCCGCTCGCCCAGCGCGTGGCACTGGTCGGCGTCGATGAAGCCCATGCGCAGCGCGATCTCTTCGAGGCAGGCGATCTGCACGCCCTGGCGGGCTTCCATCGTCTGCACGTACTGGCCGGCGTCCAGCAGCGACTTGTGCGTGCCGGTGTCCAGCCAGGCGAAGCCGCGGCCGAGGTCGACGCAGCTCGCGCGGCCCCGGTCGAGGTAGACGTTGTTGACGTCGGTGATCTCCAGCTCGCCGCGCGCGGACGGCTTGAGCCCCTTGGCGATTTCGACGACGTCGTTGTCGTAGAAGTACAGGCCGGTGAGCGCCCGGTTCGACTTGGGGTTGGCCGGCTTCTCCTCGATGGAGATCAGGTTCCCGTCGGCGTCGCACTCGCCGATGCCGTGGCGGTGCGGGTCGGAGACCTCGTAGCCGAACAGGACGCAGCCCTTGAGGTCGTGCGTCGCGGCGCGCAGCACGTCCGAGAAACCCTGGCCGTGGAAGATGTTGTCGCCGAGGATGAGGGCGGAGGTGTCGTCGCCGACGTGCTCCTCGCCGATGATGAAGGCCTCCGCGAGGCCGTTCGGGTGGGCCTGCTCGGCGTAGCTCAGGCTCAGCCCGAGCTCGGCACCGTCGCCCAGCAGCCGCTTGAACGCGGGCAGGTCGTGCGGGGTCGAGATGAGCAGGATCTCGGTGATGCCGGCGAGCATCAGGACCGAGAGCGGGTAGTAGATCATCGGCTTGTTGTAGACCGGAACGAGCTGCTTGGAGACGCCCAGCGTGACCGGATGCAGCCGGGAGCCGCTGCCGCCGGCCAGGATGATGCCTTTCATGTGGGCCCCAGGTTCTTGGTCGGGAAGGATCGCGTCCGGCCCCGACCCTAAGTCCGGGACTAGTAGGAGAATCTCCAGTCCTGGCCCGGTCGTGAGTGAGAAACAGTGTTCTAACACTGTTTCTCACTCACGACCCCGGCCGCGGCGGACCGTCAGCGTTGGGTGGCCTTCTGCCGGGTCTCCGTCGTGGGCACGTACGCCGGCAGGTCGGCCGCGATCCGGAACCCGCCGTCCGGCGTCGGGCCGGCCTGCAACGTTCCGCCGACCAGCTCGACGCGGTGGCGCAAGCTCGACAACCCCAGCCCGGAACCGCTGCCCGCCAGCACCTCGTCCGGCTGCCGCCGGGGCGGGGTGTTGACGACGCGGATGCCGACCCCGTCCGGGCGGTAGCGCAGCTCGACGCGGATCTCGGCGCCCGCCGCGTGCTTGCGGGCGTTGGTCAGCGCCTCCTGCACGATCCGGTGGACCGTGCGCGCGATCGTCGGGGACATCTGGGAGCGCTCGCCTTCGACGTCCAGCTCCACCGGGATCCCGGCCGCGACCGACTCGGCGACCAGCGTCGAGGGGTCGGGCGGCTGCTCCGGCGTCCCCGCCGAGCCGGTCCGCGGGCTCGGGCCCGCCAGCCGCTCGGAGATGTCGGCCGCGGTCGTGTTCAGGACCCCGACCAGGTCGCGCAGCTCGTCGAGCGCCATCGCGCCGCGGGCGCGGATCTCCTCGGCCGCCTTGCGGACGTCGGGTTCCTTCGAGCTGATGCCCAGCGCCCCGGCGTGCAGCACCATCAGGCTGAGCCCGTGGGTGAGGACGTCGTGCATCTCCGCGGCGAGACGGCGGCGTTCCTCGAACCGGGCCTGCTCGGCCAGCAGGTGCGTCTCGCGTTCGGCCCGCTCGGCGCGGTCGCGCAGCTCCTGCAGCAGCTGCTTGCGCGCGTCGAGGTACAGCACGACCGCCGCCGGGCCGATCGTGCTGAGCAGGCCGACCGGGGTGATCGTCCAGCTGGGCGCCCACGGCTCGCTGCCGATGATCGCCAGCGCGCCGACGAAGGCGTACGAGACGCGCTGGCTCTGCGTCCGGACCAGGAAGATCACGATGACCGGCGTGATGCGGGGCAGGATCAGCGGGCTGGCCGGGTCTTCCGGGGAGAGCAGGCCGGGCGCGAGCGCGTCGGCCAGCACGGTCGCGAAGGTGACCGCCAGCGCGATGCTCGCGACCGTCTTGGGGAAGCGCCGCAGCCCGAGCACCGAGACGTCGACCGTCAGCTGGAGGATGAGGTCGGCGCGGGGGCCGGCCCAGCCGGTGGTGGGGTTGCTGCTGAGGCAGATCGCCACATCGAGCGCGCCGAAGATCACCGCCAGGCTGAGCAGCGTCGCCAGTTCGTGCTTGGGCCCCATGCGGGTGCCAAGCTGCTCACGCAGCGTGGTTCGAGTACCTGGAGTGACGTCCGACACGGGCTCCACGTTAGCTCCCGGAGCACCTTCCAGGAGGTGGACCGCCGGTTCCCGCGGCGGACTAGCGACGAAAGTTGCCCTCCGGCGGACCGACCGACAACTTTCGTTGGTTCCCCTTCACCCCGTCGGCCCACGGGCAACAAGGGGGACCTCAAGTCTTGGTTAAATGTCCAGTTTCGGGCGCTCGGTAATGCTACAAGTATGTCACCCGTCCGGGTGGTGGTCTTCGCTGACAGCCTGCGTCGCGCCTGGTACGGTCACTCGTTAGTGGAGGAAGTGGCACGGATCGGGCACCGACGGTGGTTTTCATCCCGGCGGCGGTGTCAATAGCGTTCGAACGGTCAGGTCCTTCGGCGGCTCTGGGGGCTGCGGGAAAGGATCCGGTTTCGCCGGGTCCGCAGGAAAGGTCGATGGCGGCATGGCGGATCCCACTCCGAATCTGGTCTTCGCCGGGTATTCGGGCGCATTGTCCCGGTGTGCGGTGCTCGCGTGGACGGAGTCCGCGCAGGCAGCGCTGGTGGACGGGGCGCCCGACGGCGGCGTCCGCGCCCTGCTGGCGGGCTTCGAAGCGACGGAAACCGGCCGGTCCGCGAATATTATTCGTCTTTCCGGCGAAGCCGATGCCGAGCCCGCCGAGTTCCACGCGCTCTCCGAACTGTTCGCGGGTCACGCCGATCCGGGTGGTGCCATTGCGCGCACTCTGGAACTGCCCGCGGAAGACGGTTCCGCACTGCACCGGAAATTCCGCACACTGCGGTCTTTGTTGCTTTCCGGGCCATTGCGGAAAAAGAATGTCGTGATCGTCGTCGAAGACGCTCAATGGTGCGATGAATCGTCCGTGCGGTTCTTCGACTTCCTGCTGCGGTGCGGCCGCGGAGAGCGGTTTCTGCTCGTCCTCGGCCGCCGTCCCGGCGAGGCCGGTCCCGGCACCTGGGCACTGGGGCAGATCGGTGCGCAGGACCGGTGCCACCGCTGGGAAGTCGCCGCGCCGCGCCCGGTCGACGCGCTGGCCGGGCTGTCCGCGCAGGCACGGACGGTGGCCACCGCCGTGGCCGTCCTCGACGAACAGAACGTGACCAGGGTGGCCGCTTTGTGCGGGCTGCCCGCGCGTCCGGTGCGGATCGCCCTCGACGGAATTCGCCGCGCGAATCTGTTCGCCGGAAGCGTGCTCGACCGGTCGGTCCGATCCCGCCTGCTCGCGGAAACGCCCGCCGAGGAACTCGCTCACCTGCATTTGCGCGCGGCGCGCGTGCTCAACGACGACGCCCGGCCCGCCGCCGAGGTCGCCCCGCACCTCGGCGCGCTGCCGCGGCTCGACGAGCGCTGGATGATCGACCTCGCGCTCGAAGCCGCGGCCACCGCGGAACACCGGGGCGACCCGGCGACCGCGGTCACCCACCTGTCCCGCGCGGTCGCCGCCGAGCCGGGCCGGCTCGACGTCCGGCTGGCGCTGGCCGCCGCCCGGCTCGAGCTCGACCCGGAAGCGGCGATGACGGAGCTGCGCACGGCCGCCGGCCACGCCGGCGACCCACGTGACCACTGCGCGGTGGCCGTGCTGTTCGCGCTCGCGGCCACCGCCGCCGACGCCGCGGGCCGGCGGCAGGCCCCGCTCGGCGGCCTGGTCGACCGGCTGGCCGTCCGGCTCGGCACGAACTCGCCCGCGGTGCCCGTGGCGGCGCTCGCCGCCGCGGCCACGACCCGGGAGGCCGCGCGCGGCCTGCTGCGGGAACGGGCCGCGACCGCCCCCCGCGCGGCCGCGGCCCGCCACCCCGGCGCCCGGGACCTGGCGGACCGCTCCGCCGCCCTCGCGCTGGCCGGCCGCGGCAGCGAGGTCGCCGCGGCCTGCGCCCGCGCCGTCGTCCGGCTGCCGGTGGCGGCCGCGTCGAGCGACGACCTGCTCGCCGCCGCGCGGACCCTGCGGCTGGTCGACGACGCGCCGAACGCCTTGCGAGCGCTCGACCGCGCGGTGGCCGAGGCCGCGGTGCGCGGCGACCGGGCCGGGCTCGGCCGGGCGCTGGCCGCCCGCTACCGCGCGCTGCGGGAGAGCGGCGACCGCGACGGCGCGCTCGCCGACATCCGCGTCGCGGCGCTGGCGAGCGCGGGACAGCGCCTGGGGCTCGAGGTCCGCACCGCGCTGGCGACCGCCCTGTGCGACGACGGCGAACCGGCCGCCGCGGAAGCGCTGCTGCGCGCGGCCCGCCCGCACGAGCTGGCCGCCGCGCCGGCGGAGCACCACCTCTGGCTGCTCGGCCTGGCCGGGGCCCGTGCGCTGCGCTCCGATGTGGACGGTGCACTGGAGCTGCTGCTCGAATCCGGCCGCCGGCAGGACGAAGCCGGCGTCGGCAACCCGGTGTTCGCGCCCTGGTGGTACGCCGCCACGCTGCTGCTCGCCCGGCAGGGCCGACACCGCGAAGCGGCCGCGTACGCCGACCGCGGGCAGGATCTCGCCGAGGGCTGGCCGACGGCGACCGCCCGCGGCCTGGTGCTGGCCGCCCGCGGCGTGGTCGCGTCCGGGACGCGGGCGGTGGAGCTGCTGGCGGAGGCGGGCCGGGTACTGGCGGCCTCGCCGTGCCGGGTCGAATACGCGCGGACGGAGTACTTGCTGGGCAAGGCTTTGACGTGCACCGGCGACCGCAAGGCCGCGCGCCAGCACCTGCGCCAGGCCGCCATGCTGTCCGCCTGCTCGGGGTGGTGCTCGATCGGCGAGCTCGCCCGGGAGCTGCTCGAGGAGTCGGGCGGACGGCTGCGGAAGCCCCGCGCCGACGTCCTGACCCAGCGCGAACGCGAAGTGGCCGAGCTGGTCGCCGGCGGGGCGAGCAACCGCGATGTCGCCGGCACCCTGTTCGTCTCGCCGCGGACCGTCGAGCTGCACCTGACCAACGTCTACCGGAAGCTGGCCGTCGACAGCCGGGCCGAACTGGCCGACGCGCTGCGGGCGAGCGCGGGCTCGGCCGCCGCCGGGGCACCGAAGAGGACCCATGGGCTCGCCGGGTAGCGAAGACGCTCCGGCGCGCACCGGGCGGACGCCCCCCGAGGCGGCCGGTGTGCCACCGCAGCGCGGCGTGCCCGGGCCACGGCTGGTCGAGCGGGACGAGGAGTCCGCGCTGCTGGCCGCGCTCGTCCACGACGTGCGCGAAGGGCGTCCGGCGGTCGTGACGGTCACCGGCGCGCCCGGGGCCGGCCGCAGCGCGCTGCTGGCGTCCGTCGCGGCGACCGCCCGTCAGGCGCGGCTGCGCGTCGCCCACGTGCCGTGCTGCCCGTCCGACGGCACCCGGCCCTTCACCGTGCTGCACCAGGTCTTCACCGCGCTCGGCAGCCCGCTCCCGGCGGCCGCGGCGGGGGACG
The DNA here is from genome assembly GCF_902497555.1 of Amycolatopsis camponoti. NCBI lineage: Bacteria > Bacillati > Actinomycetota > Actinomycetes > Pseudonocardiales > Pseudonocardiaceae > Amycolatopsis > Amycolatopsis camponoti. Next base: position 1,778,925 of record NZ_CABVGP010000002.1, read on the forward strand.
GCGGCGGTGCGCGCGTCCTCGCCGGGCTGTGCCGCGAGCTGGCCGCCGCGGTCGACGGACGACCGCTCGTGCTCGCCGTCGACGACCTGCACTGGGCCGACGCCGCGTCCCGGGCGTGGCTGCACGCACTCTCCGGGCTCCCGCGCGAGGTTCCCGTGCTGCTGGTCGTCGGCCAGACCGGCGGGTTGGACACCTGGCGGCCCCGCGCGGCCGCCGCGCACGCGATCCGGCTGCGCCCGCTCGGCGACGCCGCGGTGGCCGGCCTGGTGCGCGAACGGCTGGGCGCGGGGGCCGACGAGCGGCTGGTCGAGCACGCCGTGCGCGGCAGCGGCGGGAACCCGGCGGTGCTCGCCGAAGGACTGAACCGGCTGCGCATGGAACCCGGTTTCGCGCGGGAACAGGCAGCGCTGTTCACCCGGATCGCCGGGGAACGCCTGCTGCGCCTGGTCGACGGCCTGCCCGCCGAGCTCACCGCGGTGCTGCGCGCGGTCGCGGTGTGCCAGGACGGCTTCGGCCCGCGGCTGCTGGCCGAACTCGCCGGATGCCCGCCGGAGCGGCTGGGCGGAGAACTCGCGCGGCTGCGCGCGCTCGGCCTGGTCACCGCGGACGGTGGGCTGACCGAACCGGACGCCGGCCAGCGGGTGCTGGGCCGGATGACCGGGAGCGAGCGCGACGCTTTCTTCACCCGCGCGGCGAAGCTGGGCTACGAACACGGCGTCGCGAACGCGGCCGTCGCGGCGATCCTGCGCCGGACCCGGGTGATCGGCGAACCCTGGGTGGTGGAGGTGCTGTGCGCGGCCGCCCGGCTGGGCCAGGGCGACGGCCCCGACGGGCAGACGACGGCGTCGCTCAAGCGCGCCCTGCGGGAACCCCTCGAACCGGCGCGGCGCGCGGCCGTGCTCCTCGACCTCGGCGCCGCGGAACTGCTGCTGGACCAGGACGCGGGCGACCGCCACCTGGCCCAGGTACTGTCCGAAGTGGACGGTTCCGGGCTCGGCGGCCATCGGCTGCTGGCCGCGGACCTGCTCAACGCGCGCGGCGGGCTGAACGAGCGCACGCTCATCGCCGCGTTCCGCCGCCCGGACGTCTCGGCGGCCGAACGCGCCACCCTCCTCGCCCTGTACTGGCTGGCCGACGGCGACCCGCAGGACCGCTCGACCGTCGGCGGCTACGGCATGCCACCGCTGCCCGAACGGCCGTCCGACCCGGCGCAGGCGGCCGTGGCCGCGGTGCTGCTAGCCCGGCGTGGCGTGCGCCCCGCCCGGGTGCGCGGGCTCGCGCGCGCCGCGCTGGCCCAGCCGATGGCGGAGGTGACGTCGCTGACCGCGCGCGCCGCCGCGGTCCGCGCGCTGGTGCTCACCGGGGACCTCACCGAAGCGGAGACCCACGGCGAAGACGTGCTCGCACGGGCGCGCCGCCGGCGTTCCCGGACGCTGATCGCCCGCGCACTGGCCGAGCGGGCCGAACGGCACCTCGCGGCGGGGACCCTCGACGCGGCGGCGGCCGACCTGGCCGGCGCGCACGAGCTGGTGCCGCCGCGGCACTGGCACTCGATGCTGCGCGGCCGGGTGATCGCGACCGAGGCGCGGGTGCACCTCGAAGCCGGCCGCGCCGACCTCGCGCGGCAGGCGCTCGAACGCGACGCCGTCGAGCCGGGACCCGGGCTCGGCAGCGCGTTCCTGTTGTACGCCCAGGGCGCGGTGCTGCTCGGCGAGGACCGGCCCGGCGAGGCACTCGCCCCGCTGCGCGAGTGCGGCCGCCGCCTGTCCGCCCGGGGCTGGGAAAACCCCGAAGTCCTGCCCTGGCGATCGGCCGCGGCGAAGTGCCTGGTGGCCGCCGGCGAGCGGGAAGCCGCCCGGCTGCTGCTCGCCGAAGAGCTGGCCGCCGCGACAGCATGGGGAACACCGGCCGCGGTCGGCGGCGCGCACCTGGCGGCCGCGCTCACCCTCGGCCCCGGCGACCCCGGCCACGCTGGGCACCTTGAGCAGGCCGTGGGGTTGCTGCGCGGCAGCGGCAGCCACCTGCGCCACGCGACGGCGCTGGTCGAGCTGGCGGCGGCCGGCGGCGCCGCGGACCACCTCGCGGAGGCGAGCACGCTGGCGGCGCGCTACCGCTGGCGGCCCATCGTCGGACGGCTGCGGGAGCTGACCGGCCGGCCGGTGGCGGAGGGTGGGCTTTCCGAGGCCCAGCGCCGGGTGGCGAAGCTGGCCGCGGCGGGAACGTCGAACGCCGGGATCGCGGTGGAGCTGGCGGTGACCCGCCGGACGGTCGAGCTGCACTTGACGAACGTCTACCGCAAGCTGGGCATCGACGGCCGGGGGCAGCTCGCCGAGGCGCTCGCGGGCAGCGGCGAGGAGGGGTAGCCGTGGCGTTGCGGGACCGTGGGACGGAGGTGGCCGGCGGCCGGGCATGGCACCTGAGCAGCGCCGACCGAACGCTGGGTATCGATGGCACGCGGCAGCTCGCGGGTAGCGGCGAGGGGTGGTAGCCGTGGCGTTGCTGGGACGTGAGGTGGATGTGGCTGGCGGCCGGGCGCGGCACCTGACCAACGCCGACCGAACGCTGGGCATCGACGGCCGGCGCAAGCTCGCTGGGGCGCTCGCGAGCAGCGGCGAGGCCGACGTCGACCGCAAGTCCGGCATCAACCGTCGGCGGCAGCTCGCCACCACCGGCGAGGAGGGCTGACCGTGGCGCTGGCGGAACGTGAGCCCGAACTGCGTCGGCTGCTCGGCGCGATCGCCGCCGCCGGGGCGGGGGATGGCTCGGTCACGGTGGTCACCGGCCAGCTCGGCGTGGGAAAAACCGCCCTGCTCAAGGAAATCCTCCGGTCGGCGGAGGCGGACCCCGGCGGCCCGCGGGTGCTCACGGCGGCGGCGAGCCGGACTGAACAGGACTTCGACTTCGGGATCGCCTGCCAGGTGCTCGAGCCGCTGGTCGCCGAGGCGGACGCGGGTGCTGCCGACCGCTGGTTCGCCGGGACCGCCGGCGCGGCGCGGTGGCTGTTCCCCGGTGCCCCGGGGTGGCCGGGGTGGGAACCGGGTGAGCACAACGACGTGCTGACCGCGCACGGGCTGGTCGGCCTGCTCGCCGCGATCAGCGCCGACCGGCCGCTCGCCGTGCTCGTCGACGACCTGCACGTCGCCGACCGGCAGTCGCTGACCTGGCTGCGGCAGTGCGCCCGGCGGATCCACGACCTGCCCTGCGCGCTCGTCGTCACGGTCCGCGAGGGCGACCCGGGCGCCGACCGGCCCGCGATCCGCGAGCTGTGGGAGCTGGCGAAAACCCGGATCCGGCCCGGAAACCTGTCGGAGGACGGCGTCGCGGCGGTGCTGCGCGCGATGTCCGACGGCCGGGCCGGCGACCCGCGCGTCGTCGCCGCCTGCCACGCGGCGAGTACCGGAAATCCCTTGTACCTCAACGAAGTCGTGCGCCGCGCCGGGCCGTCGGTGCTCGGGGAACGGCTGTCCGCCCAGCTCGCCGTGCTGCCCCCGCAGGTGGGCGACTGCGCCCGGGCGATCGCCGTGCTCGGCGAGCACGCCCAGCCGTGGCTGGTCGAACACCTCACCGGCGCCGACTCGGTCGCCGTCGCGGAGGCCGTGCGGTCCTTGGAACGCCTGGGGGTTTTCGCTCCGGCGTGCCCGCCGCGGTTCGCCGCACCCGTGCTGCGGACCGCGATCGAGACGTCGATGACCGCGCAGGAGGACCTGCGGCTGCGGGTGCGCGCGGCGACCGTGTTCCACGAAGCCGGGTTCGCCGCCGAGACGGTCGCGGCCCAGCTGCTCGAGGTGCCCGCGCCGTCGCCGGCGCCGTGGATGCCGGAGGAACTGCGCACGGCCGCCGACGCCGCGACCCGGCGCGGGGAGCCCGAGACGGCGGCGCGGTACCTGCGCCGCGCCCTGCTCGACCTGCCGCCCGACGGCCCGGAGCGCGGCTGGCGGCTGGTGGACCTGGCTCTCACCGAAGCCGCTTTCGACGTCTCCGCCGCGATCCGGCACCTCACGCAGGCGATCGGGCTGCTGCCGACGCCGCGCGAACGGGCCGAGGCGGTCACCCTGCTGCCGCTTTCGGCGTTCCTCCGCCCGGAAGCCGCCGTCCTCGTCGCCCGCGTCACTCCGGAGGACGCCGGCGCCCAGGCGGGACTGCGCCTGGAGGCGCGGATCCGGCTCACCCGCTGCGAAGACCCCTCGCTGCTCGCCGGGGCGGTCGACCGCCTTCGCGAGCTGGGCCCGGAGCCGCCGATCGCCACCCTCGCCGAACGCGAGCTGCTCGCAGTCCTGCTGCACGCGGCCACGCTGAGCGCCGGGATGCCCGCGGCGACCGTGGCGGAGCTGACCGACCGCCTGCTGCGCTGCGCCCCCGCGTCGTCCGCGGAGTTCGCGGGCACCGCGCCGCTGCTGATCATCTCCGCGCTCACCGCGGGCGCGCTCGGCCCGACGTCGGCGTGGCTGGAGAGCGCGGTGGGCGAACCGGTCCGCGGCCGCCCCGCGCGGCCCGCGTCGTTGATCGCCGCCCGCGGGGCGGTGCTGGCCCAGACCGGGCAGCTCACCCGCGCCCGGGCCACGGCCTGGGAGGCCTACGAGCTGATCGGCGGGAACCTGGGCGAAGCACCCGAGTCGCTGGTGATGGCCCTGGTGGCGATCGCGGTGGTCACCCGGGACGAGCGGCTCGCCACGACGCTGGTCGAGCACTACGACGAGCACGCGCTCGGGCGCGCCGGCCTGCACATCCGGGCCGCGCTGCTGATGCTGCGCGGCGCGGCGACGGCGGTCGAGGACCCCCGGGGCGCCCTGGCGCGGTTCCTCGACTGCGGCGCGGCCCTGCACCGGGCGGGCTGGCGGAACCCGGCGCTGTTCCCGTGGCGGACGTGGAGCGCCTGGCTCCAGCGCCGGCTCGGCGACCCGGTCTCGGCCGGCGAGCTGATCGACGACGAGGTCCGGTGGGCGCGGAGCTGGGGCGCGCCGGCGCCGCTCGGCCGCGCGCTGCGGATCAAGGCGTCGCTGTCCTCGGGGGCCGGGGACACCGACGGCTTGCTGGCGGAGTCGATCGCGACGTCCCGGGCGTCGGGGGACCGGCTCGAGCTGGTCCGCGCGCTGCTGGCGGAGGGCGCGCTGCTGCGCGACGCCGGGAAAGCGGGGGCGGCGGACCGGTTCCGCGAGGCTTACCGTCTCGCCGAGGGCTGCGGCGCGCCGTGGCTCACCTGCCGCACGGCCGAGGAGACGACCGGGCCGGGCACGCCGGCCGGGCCGTCGGCGGCGCTCAGCGAGGCGGAGGGCCGGGTGGTCGGGTTCGCCCTCGACGGCCTGACCAACGGCGAGATCGCGGCCGAGATCAACGTGACCCGGCGCGCGGTCGAGAAGCACCTGACGAACTGCTACCGGAAGCTGGGTATTTCGGGCCGCGCGGAGCTGGCGGAGGTCTTCGGCGCCTGGGGATTCGGGGCGCGCAGCAGCGCCTAGTCAGCGCCTAATCAGCCCGCGAGACCGGCTTCGTGGGCCAGCAGGCCGGCCTGGGTGCGGTTGGCGCAGCCGAGCTTGGTCAGCATCCGCGAGACGTAGCTCTTCACCGTGGCCTCGGACAGGTGCAGCTTCGCCGCGATGGCCGCGTTCGACATGCCCTCGCCGAGGCAGACCAGCATGTCCAGCTCCCGGTCGGTGAGGTCGGAAGTGCGCTCCCGCGCCTCCTGCGAACGCTCGTGCTCCCCGGCCGACGCGGTGACCATGCGGCGCGCGGCTTCCTTGGACAGCACCGTGTGGCCGTCGGCGGCCACCCGCACCAGCCCGATCAGGTCCTCCGGCGGCGTCGACTTCAGCAGGAAGCCCGAGGCGCCGGCCCGCAGCGCCTTGAGGACGTAGCTGTCGGTGTCGAACGTCGTGAGCGCCACGACCGACGGCGGGTTCGGGAGCTTGACGATGCGCTCGATCGCGGTCAGCCCGTCCACCCCGGGCATCCGCAGGTCCATCAGCATGACGTCGGGCCGGAAGCGTCCCGCGGCCTCGACGGCTTCGGCGCCGTCCTGCGCCTGCCCGACGATGTCGATGTCCCCGGCGGAGGTCAGCACCGTACGCAGGTGCGCGAGCACCATCGGCTCGTCGTCGACGATCACCAGGCGGATCACCTTGTCGTCTTTCCCTTGTGTGCGCACACCCCGCAGTATCGCACTGTCCGGGCCACCACCGCCCGGACAGTGCGACGCGGTGTCGATCAGCCCTTGGCGACCAGGTCCAGCAGCTTGCCGGTGAGGTCGAGGTGCTCGTCCACGCTGCTCGTCAGGTAGGCGATGTCGACGAAGGTGTGGTCCGGTTCGAGGGCCGCGACGATCTTCGTCACCGACTCGGCGATGAGCTCCGGTTCCGTGCCCGGGGCGGCGTTCACGCGCAGCGCCGCCCCGATGGCCTTCGGGTCGCGCCCGGCGCGTTCGGCGTCGGCCCGGATCTTGGCCAGGGTCGAGGTGAGCACGTCCGCGGGGAACTGCTCGGGGACCGACCAGACGGGCAGCCAGCCGTCGGCCCGCTCGGCGACGCGGCGCAGCGACTTCTCGCCGAACCCGGCCAGGTGCACGGGCGGCTTGCGCACCGGCTTGAGGTCGACGTGCGACTCGGCGATGGCGTACCCGACCCCGTCGTGCGCGACCACGTCGCGAGTCCACCAGGTCTCGAGCAGGTCGAGCAGGTCGTCCAGCCGCTTCCCGCGTTCGTTCATCGGGATGCCGACGGCGGTGTACTCGTCGGGCGACCAGCCGATGCCGAGGCCGGGCAGCAGCCGTCCGTTGCTGGCGACGTCGATGCTGGTGAGCATCCGCGCGAAGTTCGCGGGCTGGTACTGGGTGGCGTTGATGGTGCTGGAGCCGAGGATCGCGGTCTCGGTCACGGCGGCGGCGACGGCCAGCGCGGTGAACGGGTCCTGGGCGGTGTGGAACTCCTCGGGCATGGTGTCGTACCCGGGATAGGAGACGACGGGCGCGACCGGCGAAAGCAGCCGGTCACCGACCCACAGACTGGCTGCCCCGGCCCGTTCGGCTTCGCGTGCGTACCGGGCGATCCCGCCCGGCGTGGCGGCGGCCTTGCCGAAGACGGGAAGGCTGAACCCCAACTGCATGAAATTCTCCCCTGGAGAGCGAACGGATCTTGCTGACCCTGAAGCCAGTAGTACTCGCGTTTAGTTGCTCGTTCAAGTAGGTCGATGGGTCCAAGGCCTACCAGTCGATCTTCGCGAACAGGAACGGCTCGTTCTCCGGCGCTTCCTTGCGCGCCCGCAAGGCTTTCTCGGCGGGTGCCCCGGCCGGCACGCGCAGCGGAGGCGACGGCTGCTCGATGGTCGTGGCCACCGTGACGGCCACTTCTTCGGGCGTCACCACTTCGCCGCGAAGGGCGGAAAGCCGGTCGTGGAGCGGGGTGTACGGGTCGTCGTCGGTGAAGAAGACCTTCGCGCGTTCGCCGCCCCCGGAGGAAACCGCGCCGGGCTGGACGATGCTGACGTCGACGCCGAAGTGGCCCGCTTCGATGGCGAGCGTCTCGGCGATCGCCTCCAGGGCCCACTTGCTGGCCGCGTACGGGCCGATGATCGGCAGCACCAGCCGTCCCTGGATGCTCGAGACGAAGACGAGGTGGCCCGATCCGCGTTCGCGCATCGCCGGGAGCACGGCCTGGGCGACCCGCAGCGCGCCCACCGTGTTGAGCCGGAAGAGCCGTTCGACCTCCTCGAGCGGAACGGTTTCCAGTGGTGCGCGCACGGTCTCGCCGGCGTTGCTGACCAGGACGTCGATCTCGCCGGCGTCCCGGACGGCCGCGTCGACGCTGTCCTGGTCGGTGACGTCGAGGCGCAGCTTCCGGTCGACGGGGAGGTCGGCGAGCGCGCCGGGCTGGCGCGCGGTCGCGATCACCCGGTGGCCGCGCCGGGCCAGCTCGAGCGCGATCGCGCGGCCGATGCCGCGGGACGCGCCGGTGACGAGTACGGACGACATGGTGGTGCTCCTCAGGGAACGAAGTACGGGCCGTTGGTGGTGAACGTGTCCTTCTGTGCCAGCACGAACTGCTCGACCGATTGCGGGGCCCGGCCGCCGACCTTCTCGACGACGTCGTTGGTGCCGGCGAAGACGCCGTTGCGGTAGTCGATCGCGACGTGGCCGAGGTGCTGGACGAGGTGCGCGGGCAGCCCGCGTGCGGTCGTCGCCGAGGAGAACTCCTCGACGCTGATCGGTTCGTAGCGCACCGGGATGCCGAGCGTCGCGGCCATGATCCCGGCGATGTCGTGGTGGTTCAGCTCGACCGGGCCGTGCAGGGTGTAGGCGGCGCCGGCGTGCGGCTCGGGGTCGGTCAGGACCGCGGCGATCACGTGCGCCTGGTCGGCCGACGCGATCGGCGCGTGCCGTCCTTCGCCGAAGGGGAGGCGCAGCAGGCCTTCGCCGTCGCGCAGCTCCCACCACGTGGTGAGCCACTCGGCGAAGAACGTCGGCCGCACGTGCGTGGTGAGCAGGCCGGTCCGCTCCAGCACGCGTTCGGCGAGCCAGTGCTGCCGCGCGGCGTTGCTGCGCGCTTCGCGGCGGGCGGAGATCTGCGACATGTCGACGAGGGAGCGGACGCCGGTTTCCGTTGCCGCCTGGGCGAAGTTGACCGTCGCCTCGAGCAGGCCTTCGCGGACCGGATAGCAGAAGTAGGCGCCGGTGACGTCGCGCAACGCGGCGGTGACGCCGTCGAGGTCGAGGAAGTCCGCCCGGACCACCTCGGCACCCGCCGCGGCGAGCGCGCGCGAGCGGTCGTCCTCCCGGCGCACCATGGCGCGGACGCGGTGGCCGCGGGCCAGCAAAAGGGCGATCGTGGCGCTGCCGGTCTTGCCGGTCGCGCCGGTGACGAGGAAGAGCCGGTCGTCGTGGGACATCTCAGGCCACCCGGTCGCCGACGAGGGTGCCGCGCATGAGCCACGTCGGGCCTTCGGCGAACGCGGCGGCTTCGCTGAAGAAGGCGCCGAAGTAGGGACCGCCGGTGTGGGCGTTGAAGGCGTCGACGTCCGCGTAGACCTCGTTGAGGTAGTAGACGTCGGGGTTCCCTTCGTCCGCGATGACTTCGAACCGGCGGGAGCCGGGCTCGTTCGCGAGGGAGTCGCGCGCGGTCTTCGCGGCCAGGCGGACGAAGTCGTCGCGCCGGTCCGGCCGGACCGTGAAGGAGACGAGGAACTGGTACACGGGACCCTCCTGAGGGTAGTTCATTCACTGAACTACGTCACCGTAGCACGAGTCGGTTCAATGAACGAACTACTCCGTGTACGCTGGAGACATGGCTCTCCCCAGCACCTACGCGGACCGCAACTGCTCGCTGGCGCGCTCCCTGGAGGTCGTCGGCGAGCGGTGGACGCTGATGATCGTCCGCGACGCCTTCTTCGGCGTCCGGCGGTTCGGCGACTTCGCCACCCAGCTCGGGATCCCGCGCGCGGTCCTGACCACGCGGCTGAAGTCCCTGGTGCAGGAGGACGTCCTGGTCCGCGACGACGACGGCGGGTACCGGCTGACGGACAAGGGCGTCGCGCTCTGGCCGATCGTGCGGGCGCTGATGGGCTGGGGCGACGCGTACTACTCCCCGGCCGGCGAGAAGCGCACCACCCGCCACGACGAGGACGGCGGCCGCCTCGACCAGGACGGTCGCTGCGAGGAGTGCGGTGCGCTGGTGCCGGTCCCGGAGATCCGCATCGAGCCGGGTCCCGGCTACGAGCACCGGCCCGGCACCCCCGACCCGGTCTCGGTCGCGATCAACACCCCGCGCCGCCTGCTGGAACCGGTCACCCGGCCGGTGTGACCCGCGTCATGCCCTGTCACAGCCACGGTGAACGAGGTGTCTTGAGGCCGACTGAAGGAGACCTCATGGAAATCGCACTCTGGATCGCCGCCGGGCTGCTCGCCGCCGTCGCCCTGACCGGGGGCGTGAGCAAGACGTTCGTGCCGCAGGCGAAGCTCGCCGCGGCTCCCGGCGGGCAGTGGACCGGCGAACGCAGCGCCGGTTTCGTCAAGACGCTCGGCGTTCTCGAACTGCTGGCCGCCGCCGGCCTGATCCTGCCCGCCGCGCTCGGCATCGCGCCCGTCCTGGTCCCGGTGACCGCCGCCTGCTGGGTGCTGCTCATGATCGGGGCCATGGTCACCCACCTGCGGCACGGCGAAGCCAAGTTCGTCGCGCTGAACCTGACGTACCTCGCCATCGCCGTTTTCGTCGCCTGGGGCCGTTCATGACCGCGACCGAAGCCTTCGTCGCCCACCGCAACCTGCTCTTCACCGTCGCCTACGAGATGCTCGGCTCGGCGGCCGACGCGGAGGACGTCCTGCAGGAGACCTGGCTGCGCTGGGCCGACATCGACCTCGGGCAGGTGCGCGACCAGCGCGCCTACCTGGTCCGCATCACGACGCGCCTGTCGCTCAACCGGCTGCGCACGGTGAAGCGCCGCCGGGAAGCGTATGTCGGGCCCTGGCTGCCCGAGCCGCTGCTCACCACGCCCGACGTCGCCGAGGACGTCGAACTCGCCGAGAGCGTCTCGATGGCGCTCATGCTCGTCCTCGAGACGCTGACGCCGACCGAGCGCGCGGTGTTCGTGCTGCGGGAGGTCTTCGACTTCGGCTACGACGAGATCGCCGACGCCGTCGGCAAGACCCCGGCCGCCGTCCGCCAGATCGCGCACCGCGCCCGCAAGCACGTCGACGCCCGCCGCCCGCGCGAGACGGTCTCGGCGCGCGACACCCGCGCCGCGCTGGAGTCGTTCCGCCGGGCGCTGGAAACCCGGGACCTGCAGGGCCTGCTCGACGTCCTCGCCCCGGACGTGGTCCTGATGAGCGACGGCGGCGGCGTGAAGCAGGCGGCCCTGCGCCCGGTCGTCGGCGCCGGCAAGATCGTCCGTTTCGTCCTCGGCGGCATCGCCCGCACCGACGCGAAGCTCACCAGCGCGCCCACGGTCGTCAACGGCAACCCGGGCCTGCTCCTGCACCTGGACGGCGAACTGGACGGCATCATGGCGGCCCGCGTCGAGGGCGGCCGGATCACCGGCCTGTACTACGTGCGCAACCCGGAGAAGCTGACCCACGTCGAGTCGGAAACCCCGCTGACCCTGCGGTGACCCGCGCCCGGTGACGGCGGACAGTAGTTCTCCGGGCGCGGCACGTGGGCGTACAGGTATGGAGTCAGGTACTTGTACGGGTGTGGCGGCGCGTGCCCCGGCGCAAGCTGGTGCGGCCCCCGATGACCGCAGGAGGTCGGAAAACCCATGGTGCACGGCCGGTCGCGTCCCCTCCTCCGGGTCGTCGATGCCCCCGCGAGCGTCCCGGAGCCGCGACCGGCCACCTCGGGTTCGCGAGAGCGCTACGCCGACCTCGACGATCGGCGGCTCGCCGCCATCCTGGCCGCCGAGGACTCCGCGGAAGAGCACGGCCTCAACCCGCACACCCGCAGCACCTGCTACGTCCACCGGTGCTGGGCGCACCAGTGCGTGGGCAACCCGCTGCACGTCCTCGTGGTCACCGGCCACCGGTGGTGCCGCCGCTGCGAGTGCCCGGTGGACGTCGCCGTCGACGAGACGCCGCCCGGTGCCGTCCACCTGTACTGCCCGCGCTGCGGCCAGGCCGGCTCGGCGGCCAACCGGGAGGTCCGCCAGGCCTGCCGCACCAGCCTCTCCGCCATGCACGGTGGCGACGCGCCGACGCTGTACGGCCTCCCTGACGCTTGAGTGCGGTTGCTTCCTCCGAGGGGTCCGCATTGACCGTTCCGCGCGGTCGTCCTTACGGTGCACGGGTGGGGAAGACCGGCGTGACGGGGAGGGGCAACCTGCCCGCGGAGACCACGAGCTTCGTGGGACGCAGGTCGGAGGTGGCCGAGGTCAAGCGCCTGCTGACGCGGGCCCGACTGGTCACGCTGACCGGCGTGGGCGGTGTCGGCAAGACGCGGCTGGCCGTGCAGACCGCCGCCGGGTTGGCCCGCGCGTTCCCCGACGGTGTCTGGCTGGTCGAGCTCGCCGGGCTGCAGGACCCCGCGCTCGTCGCGCACACCGTGCTCGAAGCACTGGGCGTCCACGACGAAACCGGCCGGGCGCCGGCGCGGGTGCTGGCCGAGCACCTGCGGGACCGGCGGTTGCTGGTGATCCTGGACAACTGCGAGCACGTCCTCGCACCCTGCGCCGCGCTGGCGCACGACCTGCTGCGGGCCGCGCCCGGCCTGCGGCTGCTCGCGACCAGCCGGGAGCGGCTCGCGCTGGCCGCCGAGCACCTCTGGCCGGTGTCCCCGCTGCCGCTGCCGGAACCCGGCCGCCGGCTGCCCGGCGGGGCCTGGCTGCGTTACCCGGCGCTGACGCTGTTCGCCGAGCGCGCGGCCGCCGTCGACCCGGGGTTCGCCGTCACCGCGGAGAACCAGGAGCAGGTGGCGCGGGTGTGCCGGCTGCTGGCCGGCATCCCGCTGGCGATCGAGCTGGCGGCCGTGCGGCTGCGGGTGCTGACGCTGGCGGAGCTGGAGTCCGGGCTGAGCGACTGCTTCCGGCTGCCGGGCACGGTGAAGCGGGGCGGTGAAGCCCGGCACCAGACGCTCCTGGCCGCCGTCGACTGGAGCTTCCGGCTGTGCAGCCCGGCCGAGCGGCGCCTGTGGGCCCGGGTGTCGGTGTTCGCCGGCGGCTTCGACCTGCCGGCGGCCGAGCGCGTCTGCGCGGGTGACGACGTCGGGGCCGGGCTCGCCGGGCTCGTCGAGAAGTCGGTGCTGATCCGCGAAGCCGGGCGGTTCCGCCTGCTGGAGCCGCTGCGGCAGTTCGGCCGGGACAAGCTGATCGCGTCCGGGGAAGCGGACGCCGTCCGGCGGTCCATGCGCGACCACTACCTCGACCTCGCGGTGCGCAGCGAACGGGAGTGGTTCGGCCCGGAGCAGGCGGACACCTTCCGCCGGACCCGGCTGGAGCACGCGAACCTGCGGGCCGCGCTGGACTACAGCCTGACGGTGGCGGGAGAGCTCGAAACCGGTCTCCGGCTCGCCTCGACGCTCTGGTTCTACTGGGCGGGCTGCGGGGTGTTCGGCGAAGGCCGCCACTGGCTCGACCGCGCGCTCGCGCTTTCGCCCGAGCCGAGCGGGGAACGCGCGAAGGCGTTGTGGGTCAACGGGTACGTCGCGACGTTGCAGGGCGACAACGCCGGCGCGGTCGCGATGCTGGAGGAGTGCCGCTCCTACGCCCGGCAGACCGGCGACGACGTGGCGCTGGCGTACGCGACGCACCGGCTGGGCTGCAACCTGCTGGTCGGTGACGACGTCGGCGACGCGAAGGCGCTCTTCGAGGAGGCCCAGGCCCGCTACCGGCAGCTCGGCGAGCTCAACAGCAACGTGATGCTGGCCGGCATCGAGCTGGCGGTCGCGTCGATCTTCCTGGGCGACCTCGACCGCGCGGGCGAGCTGTGCGAGGAGGCGTGCGCGACCGGCGTCGCCCACGGCGAGCAGTGGGCGCAGGCTTACGCGATCTTCGTGCAGGCTTTGGTCGCCATGGCCCGCGGGGACTTCGCGCGGGCGGCCGAGCACGGGCGGCACTGCCTGCGCGTCAAGCGGAAGTTCCACGACCTGCTGGGCATCGTGCTGGCGATCGAGGTGCTGGCCTGGAACGAAGCCGCCCGCGGCCGCTGGGAACCGGCGGCGACGATGCTCGGGTCCGCCCAGCCGATCTGGCAGGCGGTCGGGTTCCCGATGTTCGGTTCGCGGTATTTCGGCGCCCCGCACGGAGAGTGCGAGACGCAGGCCCGCCGGGGGCTGGGGGAGGGCCCGTTCGACGCGGCCTTCCGCCGGGGGCGCGAATTCGGCCTGGAGGAAGCGATCGCCTACGCGCTGGGGGACGCGACGCCGTCACCGGCGCCCGGCCCGTCACGGTCGACGCCGCTGACGGACCGGGAGCACGAGGTGGCGCTGCTCATCGCGGACGGCCGATCCAACCAGGAGATCGCCGACAAGCTGGTGATCTCCCGCCGGACGGCCGAGGGGCACGTGAACCGGATCCTGCGGAAGCTGGAGTTCGGCTCGCGGAGCCAGGTGGCCGCCTGGGCCTCGCGGTTCTAGCCGAGCCGCTCGTCCCAGTCGGCGAACGCCGCCACCAGGTCGGCGGGCGCGTCGACCTCCTTCAGCTGCCGCAGCTGGTCCTCGATGTAGTACCGGTACAGCGGAACGAGCCCCGCCGCCAGCTCCGGGCGCAGCTCGTCCGCGTCCAGCGGATGCCCCTCGCGGACCCGCAAAGCCAGCTGTACCAGCGACTTCGCCGGGGCGTCCGGCCGGGACAGGTACCATTCGATCGCTTCGTCGTTGTTCGCCGCGCGACCGGAGGCGAGCGTTCCCGAGTACAGGAAGCGGACCGGGAACAGCACCGCCTTCGTGAACCACACCGTGTCCACCAGCAGCCGGCGCGGCTCGCGGAACTCCGCGGTCACCTCGGGCGTGGCCAGGACGGCGATGGCGAAGGAAGCGCTCTCCAGCAGCAGCTCCGAAGCGGCCGGGCGGGCGATCTCCGCGAGGACGTCCGAGCCGAGCAGGACGACGCCGTGGTCGGCGAGCTGCAGGCGGTCCAGCGCCGGGAAGCGGCCGTCGTCGCGGCCTTCGCGCAACGCCGGCAGCGACGCCCAGAACACCGACAGCTTGCGGTGCAACGGACTCCGCTCCTGCAGCGCCGCGGTCGTGTCCGCGATCGACGATCCGTCGGCGTCCGTCAGCACCAGCGCGAGGTCGATGTCGCTCGCCGCCGGGGCGTAGCCGCCGTAGGACAGGCTGCCGAGCAGGTACGCGCCGATCAGGCGCTCTCCCAACGCTTCCTGGTACGCGCGGGCGGCTTCGGCGGCGATTTCGCGGGCGGCCGAAGCCGGATCGGTGGTGGTCATGCCGCCACCGTAGCGCGGCGGGCGCACTCGGCGATGCGGTCGGAGACGACGCCGATCACCTGCCACGCCCGGTCGAGCACCTCGACGACGGCCTCGACCGTCCAGTCCTTGCGGCGGCGCAGCAGTTCGTAGCCCATCTCGAGGTGCTCGACGTCGGCTTCGTCGTGCAGGTCGAAGTATTCGTCGGACGGGAACGCCCGCGTGCCCGCCTGGCTGAACACCAGGCTGCCCGCTTCGAGGGCCAGGTGCGCGAGCACCGCGCGCTGCACGCCGGGCAGGATCCCGAACTGGTCGACGAACCACGACGCGCCCGCTTCGATCACCGGGTCCCAGACCAGCTGCCGGTCGTCCGCGCGGCTGCGGGCCAGGATCTTGTCGTGCCCGATCTCCTCCTCCTGGTGTTCCAGGGCCAGCGCCCGCAGTTCCGGGTCGCTTTCGAAGGTGACGCGCGCGCTGATCATCCGCTGGAAGGCGTTGGACCACGGCTGCAAGTACGTGAGCACCGCCTTCTTCGTGTCGTCGGTGGTGTTCGCGTCGGTCAGCAGCCGGATCAGGTCCGACGCTGCGTACTCCTGTTGCCGCTGCTCGTTGTGGCGGGCCACGCGCTCGACGTCCTGCTGGGTCACGATCGGCTCCTTACCGTGGTGCTGCGGGAGATCATCTTTCCTGGCGCATCAAGCAAGATCAACAGGCGTGAGGGAGCGGTCGTACACGGGGAACCGGAAGTACGTGGTGACGTCGCCGCGCCGGCCCGCTGTGCGATAGCTCACCAGCTCGAGGACGTGCGTCGTGGCCAGCGGCCCCGGGGCCAGCGCGGCGGTGAGGAGGCGGAAGCGTCCCGGGTCGACGCCTTCGCGGTGCAGCAGCGCCGCGGTGCGCTCGACGGCTTCTTCGTCACTGGCCGCGAGATCGGGCAGGCGCAGGTAGGTCGTGGACTCGGCGGCCCGGTCCCGGCCGGACCGGAAAGCGAAGCAGCTCAGAGCCGCTTCACCGGCGTCTTCCCGGTCACCGGCCAGGGTCCGGTAGGCGGCGCGCGCGTCGTCGGCGTCGTGGCGCAGCGCCACCGAGGCGACGCGGTTCACCTCGGCGAGGCCGGCGCCGTGGTTGCGGTAGTAGACCTTCACCCGGGCCTCGTCCTCGTCGGCCAGGTCCACCGCGAAGAATTCGATTTCCCGGGTGCCCTCGATGGTTTCGACCGCACGCCGGGTGGCGTCCCACGCGTCCGCCATGCCGAGCCGGGCCATCGCTTCGGCGACGGCCGCTTCGCGCTGGGCGTGCGGCCACGGGTAAAGCCCGAAGTAGGTCTTGTGGAAGATCCGTGACGGCGGGCGCCAGGCGATGGAGTGCCACAGGGGAGCGGGCGACGGACGGCCCCCGCGCGGGGTGAAGACCTCGTGCACCCCTTGCAGCCTGCGGAAACCGCTCTCCGCGGGAGGGCCCGTGTCGTGGCCGAGGCTGTCGAACAGCACGCGCAGCTCCGGGTGCCGGCCGGACCAGTTCACCGACATCTCGGCCGGGAACCCGTCGTCCGCCACATAGGACGGCTCGGCGGGCACGGTCCCGATCCGCTCGTGCGACCACGGCGGCAGCAGCGCGCGCAGCATCCGCGTGGTCCGGACGGACTGCGCCACCGGGATCTCGAGCGCCTCACACGCGGTAGCCCAGAGCCCGCACAGGAAGTCACCGAAGAGACGACCCTGTGCCGGGTAGTTTTCCCTTATATATTCAGGAAACTT
This sequence comes from Amycolatopsis camponoti, assembly GCF_902497555.1. Classification (NCBI taxonomy): domain Bacteria; kingdom Bacillati; phylum Actinomycetota; class Actinomycetes; order Pseudonocardiales; family Pseudonocardiaceae; genus Amycolatopsis; species Amycolatopsis camponoti. The sequence continues at coordinate 1,795,512 of NZ_CABVGP010000002.1, forward strand.
TGGCACGTGAATCGTCACGTGCGGATGCTATCAGTTTGATGCTTGCTCAACTAAAAAGCTGCACCCGGGTGGTCCAACCAATTGGGCCATGTGGGTTTGCCGGTGTCCGAGGTGGACACGCTCGGACACATCGGACACCGGCGCTGTCCGGACCGGACAGGGAGCGGACAAAGCGCAGGTCTCAGACCCGCACCGGCACCACCGTCATCGCGTGCTTGACGAGCCGGATCAGCGCGAGCTTGCTGGAATCCCTGTCACGCGCGTCACACATGACGATCGGCACCCGATCCGGGACGACGAGGGCCTCGCGGATCTCGTCGGCGGTGTAGCGCGGTGCGGCGTCGAAGCAGTTCACCGCGACGACGAACGGGATCTTACGGCGCTCGAAGAAGTCGATGGCCGCGAAGCTGGTCTCGAGGCGCCGCGTGTCGACGAGCACGATCGTCCCGATCGCCCCGCGCGCGAGGTCGTCCCACATGAACCAGAAGCGCGCCTGGCCCGGTGTCCCGAACAGGTACAGCACGTGCCGCGGCGAGATCGTGATCCGGCCGAAGTCGAGCGCGACCGTCGTCGTGGTCTTGCGCTCCACGCCGGACAGGTCGTCCACCCCGGCGCTCGCCTCGGTGAGCACCTCCTCGGTGGTCAGCGGCGGGATCTCGCTGACCGAGCCGACCATGGTCGTCTTGCCCGCGCCGAAGCCGCCCGCGACGATGATCTTGACCGGCGTGGGGACCAGGTCGGCCCCGGTCCCGTCAGTACTTGATGAGGCCATCGAGAACCGCCTGCAGAGTTTCGAGGTCCGGCGACTGCGCCGGATTGTGGGTGGGGGAGCGCGTGATCACGAGGCCGCGTTCGATCAGGTCGCCGACGAGCACGCGCACGACCCCCAGCGGGATCTTCACGTAGACGGCGATCTCGGCGACCGAGACCGGGTGGCGGCACAGCTGCACGATCGCCACGTGCTCCGGGCCCAGCCCGACCGGCTCCTGCTCCGTGCGCAGGGTCATCACCTGCGTCGACAGGTCGAGCCGTGCCGCGTCGGACGGCGTCCGGCCGCTGGTGATCGTGTACGGCCGCACGAGCGGCCCGGCGGCCTCGTCGTACCAGCCTTCGTCGGTGCTCATGTGGCCTCCCGTAAGACGTGCGCCGCTTCACGCGGCGCGGACGCCATGTAGTCCCCGACCCGCTTGACCAGCCGGCTCATCTCGTAGGCGATCATTTCGACGTCGACGCTGTCCGCCGCCAGCACGGCGAGGCAGGCGCCCTGCCCGGCCGCCGAGACGAACAGGTAGCCGCGCTCCATCTCGATCATGTTCTGCAGGACCGGACCGCGGTTGAACTGCTTGCTCACCCCCTTGGCCAGGCTCTGCAGGCTGGAGGCGATGGCCGACAGCTGGTCGGAGTCGTCCTTGCTCATGCCGGCCGACTTGCCGATCAGCAGCCCGTCGGCGGACAGCACGATGGCGTTCTGCGCGCCGACCACGCGGCTGACCACGTCGTCGAGCAGCCAGTTGAGATCGGGTTTGGGGTTCCCGTACTCGTTCATGCGTCAGAGACCTTGACTTTCCTCTAAGGACTTTCCTGTGTGCTGTCGCGGACTAGGCATCGTCGTCCGGCCCGCCCCGGCCCCGGCGCGTGCCCTTGTGGAACGCCGCGAGCGTGCGCGCGGTCCCCTCTCCGGGCGCGACGACGTCGTCGCTTTCGTCGGGTTCGGTTTCGAGCTGGGCGACGAGGTTCTGCTGGGGTTCGCGCCGGGGCAGCCGCGGCCGGTCGTCGCCCGTCGGTCCGGCGGCGGGCGACGCCGGCTCCGGAGCCGCCGGTGGCGCGGCGGCCGGCACGGCGGGCAGCGGGTCGGGCAGCGGGTCGGGCGATGTGAGCGCGCGTGCCGGGTACGGCCTCGGCTTGGCTTCTCGCTTCATCGGGATCTGGCCGGTGAACGAGCTGGGCGAGTCCAGGGAGCTTTCCGCCGCCTGCGCGGCGGGTGCGCCGACCGGGGCGAGGACCGCGGTCGTCTCCGCCGGCGAGGTGCCGGGCTCGGGGAGGTTCTCCTGCTGGCCGGCCAGGTGCTGGGACGGGATGAGCACGGTGGCCCGGAGACCGCCGTAGCGGGACGGGTCGAACGTGACGGTCATGCCGAGCTTCGCCGCCAGCCGCGCGACCACGAACAGGCCGAGGCTGGAGTCGGCCCGCAGGGCCATCGCGTCGAACTCGGGTGCCTCGGCCATCATCGCGTTGGCCCACTCGCGGACGCCGTCCTTCATGCCGAGACCCTGGTCCGACACGTCGACGACGATCCCGCGCGCGACCGCGCGGCTGGTGACCTCGACCGGGGACCCGGGCGGCGAGAACGACGTGGCGTTGTCGACCAGCTCGGCGACGAGGTGGATGGTGTCGGCCACCGCGGCGCCGACGATCGCGACGTCGGGCACCTGCTCGACCTGGACCCGCGCGTACTGCTCGGTTTCCGAGACGGCCGCGCGCAGGACCTCCATCAGCGCCACCGGCTTGCGCCAGCGGCGGCCCGGCTGCTTGCCGCCGAGGATGATCAGGTTCTCGGTGGTGCGGCGGGCGCGGGCGGCGAGGTGGTCGAGCTGGAACAGCGAGGCCAGCTGCGTCGAGTTGTCTTCGCGGGCTTCCATCTCGTCGAGGATCTGCAGCTGCTGGTGGACCAGGACCTGGTTGCGGTGCGCGATGCCGAGGAACACGTTGTGCACGCCGCTGCGCGCTTTCGCTTCGCTCGCGGCGGCGTTGACGGCGGTCAGCTGGGCGGTGTTGAACGCCTCGGCCACCTGGCCGATCTCGTCGCGGCCGTGGTCGAGCTGCGGGAGCTCTTCCTTGAGGTCGACGGCTTCGCCGTTCTTCAGCCGCGCCACGATGTCCGGCAAGCGGTTGCGGGCGAGGTCGAGCGAGTCGTTGCGCAGCCGCGCGAGGCGCGTCATCAGGGCGCGGTCGACGAGCGAGCGCGACACCCGCACCGCGACGATGATCGCCGCCAGCGACGCGAGCAGCGCCAGGATGCTGCCGATGATCACGTTGCGCAGCTGGGCGTCCCCGGAGTCGATCGCGGCCGCGGAAACCTTGTCCGCCTGGGTGATGGCGAGGTCGTTGAGGCCCTGGGCGACCTGGGTGGTCGCGTTCTGCCAGTCCGTTTCGGACACGGGGACGGAGTTCTGCTCGCTGGGCGACCACGGGCCGTGCTTGACGATCGCCACCTCGGCGGTGGCCAGCTGCTGCCAGGCGGTGCTCTTGGTCAGCGCCTGGTACCGGGTGCGGACACCGGGATCGAGGAATGGCTCGATCTGCGCGAGCTGGGTCCGGTAGGTCCCGGACAGCTGCGCGAACTGGGCGAAGTCGTCGGGTGCGAAGGTGCCGGCCGAGAAGGCCGTCGACACGAGCGACGTCTCGCGCGACATGGCGTCACCGGCGCGGAACACGGAGGTCGCGGTGATGCCGCCGGTGGCGGCTTCGGAGTCGGGGACGACGCGGGCCTGGGTGTCGAAGAGGTTCGACGCCGTGTCCATCACGCCGTTGTAGTAGTTGTTGACCTGCGCGCGGTCGATGCTGCGGAAGCTGATCTGCGAGCGCAGCACGGGCAGCTGGTCGAACTGGGACTTCAGCGCGTTGACCTTGGCCGCGATCTCGTCCGGCGCGTTGGAGATGGTCGCGGCGAACGCGCTCTGCAGCGCGCCGAGCTTTTCGTCGGTCGCCCTCTGCTGCACCTGGAGCCGGCCCGGGCCGAGCGCCGGGTCGTCGAGGTACTGCAGCGCGGTCTGGCGTTCCTTCTGGAACTCGGCCAGCGCGGTGGCGGCGGGGATCGACACCTCGCGCACGGACGCCGCGACCAGCCGGACGTAGACGCCGTTGAAGAGGAAGTAGGAGGAGACCGCGATCCACAGCACCAGCAGGGTCACGCTGGGAATGAGAACGGTCCTGGTCAGCCTTTTGCGGATCGACTTGTCGTACGGCTTGTCCGACTCGTCCTGAGCGTCTTTGTTCTGCACGGCGGTTCACGAACTCCTGAGTGACGGTCGGCGAAAAACGGGGACCCGGACGAGGAAGCGGACACGACGATGGGACACAGCTGCCGCCGTCACCCGTCTTCGCCTCACCCTCCGTGTTGCCGCGGAATCGATCAGGGTCCGTTTTTTACCACGAACCACTGAGGAGCGGTGGTCCTGGCCTGGTCTCCGGACGGTTGTCCGCCGGCTGTTGAACAGTGTTTACCGAGTGCGTCCGGGCGGTTACTCCCATTTCCTCTGGTAACGGGGCCGAGTGGTATTTCCGGTCCTGGCACGCTGGGCCGAACGGGTGAAAGTGAATTCGCCCGGTTCGCCGCGCCGAGGTGTTCGAGGGGCCAGAAAAAACGGGCAGGGCAGCTGCCTGGGAGTGCCTCCGGGACACGGTCGCGGGCGACCCTGCGTCACGGCCGGAACGGAGATGATCTTCGTCACGAACGCGGTGCCGTCGGCGTGGAATCCTTGCCATCCGCGGAAAAGCGGTCGGGCCGGTGGCCGCGTGCCGTGCCGCCGGAGCGGAAAGCACGCCTGGGACGGTGCCGGGCACCGGTGTCGCGAGCCGTGCGGTCGTGGCCGTGAGCCGGAGTTTCGGCCGCGCACGTCGGCGCAGGTGCGAGCCCGGCGGCGGGTCGCGGGCGGACGGGTGCGTCCGCGGCCCAGGCGCTGGCGGCGCGGGATCCCCAGGACCTCATCGGCTGAGTGCGGACCATCGGAGCCACTGAAGGACGCGTCGTTTATCGGCGGGCCCAGTGAGCTTTACATCGAACTATCTGTTGTCAATCGGTCTGTACATACTCTATGGTTCTGTAAACCAGCCAACGGAGGAGGGTGCGATGACCGGAGCAACGATCCCCGCGGGGTCGACCGAGCAGTGGCGCGACCGAAAGCGCTACCTGTGGCTGATCGGCCTGGTCGTGCCGTCCCTGGCGTTCCTCGCCATCGGCCTGCACGCCGCGACCGGGTGGGGCGTCTGGTTCTGGATCGGCCCGATCGTCATCCTCGTCGTGGTCCCGCTCGTCGACCTGCTCGCCGGCCTCGACCGGACGAACCCGCCCGACGACGTCCTCGAGCGGCTCGAGAAGGACCGCTACTACCGCTGGATCACCTTCGCGTTCCTGCCGATCCAGTACCTCGGCTTCGTCGCGGCCCTCTGGCTGTGCGCCCGGGGCGACCTGTCCGTCGTGGACAAGGTCGGGCTGGCGATCTCCATCGGCTGCATCGGCGGGATCGGCATCAACACCGCGCACGAGCTGGGGCACAAGAAGGAGAGCCACGAGCGCTGGCTGTCGAAGATCGCGCTGGCGCAGAGCTTCTACGGCCACTTCTACATCGAGCACAACCGCGGCCACCACGTCCGCGTGGCGACGCCGGAGGACCCGGCGAGCAGCCGCGTCGGCGAAAGCTTCTACCGCTTCTGGCCGCGCACGGTCTTCGGCTCGCTGAAGTCGGCCTGGCGCCTGGAGCGCAAGCGCTACGCCCGCCGCGGCAAGCACCCGTACCGCCTCGGCAACGACGTCGTCAACGCCTGGCTGATGTCGGCGGTCCTCTGGGGCGCGCTGATCGCGTGGCTCGGCGTGGGCATCCTGCCGTACCTGGTGATCCAGGCCGTCGTCGGGTTCTCGCTGCTGGAGGTCGTCAACTACATGGAGCACTACGGCATGCTGCGGCAGCGCGTCGGCGCGCCCGGGAAGCGCCGCTACGAGCGCGTGGATCCCAGCCACAGCTGGAACTCCAACAACATCGCCACCAACGTCCTGCTCTACCACCTGCAGCGGCACAGCGACCACCACGCCAACCCGACGCGGCGCTACCAGACCCTGCGCGACTTCGCCGAGTCGCCGGTGCTGCCCACCGGGTACGCCGGGATGATCGTGCTGGCGCTGGTCCCGCCGGTGTGGCGCCGCGTGATGGACCCGCGCGTGGTCGCCCACTTCGACGGCGACCTCTCCCGGGCCAACCTCCAGCCGAGCCGGCGGGACAAGCTCCTCGCGCGCTACGGGACCCGCGTCACGAGGGATGTCCGCGAGACGGCCGACCTCCACGGCGACGCCACCGAGGGCGGCATGTGCCCGGGCTGCGGGTACGTCTACGACGAGAAGCTCGGCGACCCGCGCGAGGGCTTCCCGGCCGGCACGCCGTGGTCGGCGATCCCGGACTCATGGTGCTGCCCGGACTGCGGCGTGCGCGAGAAGGTCGACTTCGTCGCGCCGGGCCGGGTGGGTGCGTGATGCGGATCGAAGCGGACCGCGGCAAGTGCGACGGCCTGGGCATGTGCGAGGCGATGGCGCCGGACTTCTTCGAGGTGGGCGACGACGGCACGGTCGTGGTGCTCGACGAGCGTCCCGCCGAAGAGCACCGGACCGATGTGGCCGCGGCCGTCGACTCCTGTCCCGTTCTCGCCTTGAAGCTGCGGTGACCCTCGTCGTCGTCGGTGCGTCGCTCGCGGGGCTGCGCGCGGTGGAGTCCGCGCGCCGCACCGGGTACCGCGGCCGGATCGTGCTGGTCGGTGCCGAGGAGCACCTGCCCTACGACCGGCCGCCGCTGTCGAAGGCGTTCCTCGACGCCGGCGGTTCCGGCGACGTGACGCCGTTCCACCCGGAAACCGTGCTGCGGGACGAACTCGGCGTCGAACTGAGGCTGGGTGCCCCGGCGGAAAGTCTCGACACCGAAGCGCGCGAAGTGACTGTCGCAGGCGCGGCTGTGCGTTACGACGCTCTCGTCATCGCCACCGGCGCGACCGCGCGCAGCCTCCCCGGGGCGCGCACGCTGCGGACGGCCGAAGACGCTGTCGCGGTGCGCGCGGCGCTGGACGACGGCGCGCGCACGGTCGTGATCGGCGCCGGGTTCATCGGCTCGGAAGTCGCGTCGGCGGCCCGCAAGCGCGGCCTGCCGGTGACGATCGTGGAGGCGTCGGCCGTCCCGCTCGCCCGCGCCGTCGGGCCGGAAGCCGGCGCCGGACTGGCCGCGCTGCACCGGGAGGCCGGCACCGAGCTGCGCCTCGCCGCCGAGGTCACCGGGGTCACCGCCGACGGCGTCCGGCTGGCCACCGGCGAAGTCCTGCCCGCGGACCTCGTGGTCGCCGGGATCGGCGCGGCGCCCGCCACCGGCTGGCTCGAAGGCAGCGGGCTGACGCTGCACGAGCGTGACCGGGGCGTGGTGTGCGACGCGACGCTGTCCGCCGGACCGCCGGGCGTCTACGCGGCGGGCGACGTCGCGCACGTGGCGAACCCGCTGTTCGACGGCGAGCCGATGCGGCCGGAGCACTGGACGAACGCGGCCGAGCAGGGTGCGGCCGCCGCTCGCCACGCGCTCGACCCGGCGTCGGCGCGGCCCCTCGAAGCCGTGCCGTACTTCTGGTCCGACTGGTACGGCCACCGGATCCAGTTCGTCGGCACCCCGCGCGCCGACGAAGTGGTGTCCGCCGGCGGCGTGACGCTGTACCGCCGCGGCGACCGGATCGTCGGCGCGCTGACCGTCGACCGCCCGCGCGAGATCATGAAGTACCGTCGGCGCGTCGCGGCCCGGGCCGCTTGGGCGGAGGCGCTGGCCTTCGCGGGCGCGGCCTAGGATGGCGACCATGAGCGCCGCACTCCCGGCCCCCCTCGAAGGGGGTCAGCACCGGCGGCCGATCATCACCGCGGCGATCGAGCTGACCGCGCGGTCGGGCTGGCCGTCGGTCACGATGGCGCGGCTGGCCGAGGTCGTCGGCGTGAGCCGCCAGACCGTCTACAACGAGATCGGGTCCAAGGCCGCGCTGGCCGAGGCGATGGTCGCGCACGAGCTCGACCGGTTCCTCACCGTCGTCGGCGCCGCGTTCGACCGGCACGAGGACGACCTGGTCGAAGCGATCTACGACGCCGTCCGCGCGGTCCTCGAGCTGGCCGACGACAACCTCCTGCTGCGCGCGATCGCCTCCGCCTCGCACGGCACCGCCCCCGAGCTGCTCCCGCTGCTGACCACCGACGCGGGCCTGCTGCTCACCCAGGCGAAGGCGATGCTGACCGAGCGCGTGGCGGCGTATCGGCCGCCGTTCTCCGGCGAGCGGCTCGGCGTGCTGATCGACCTGGTCGTCCGCACGGTCCTGAGCCACGTCATGCAGCCGTCGGACACCCCGGCTCGCACCGCGGACGCGCTGGCGTGGGTCGCGGCCCGCGTCCTCGGCGTGGACGCGACCCCGCCGCTGCGGCACCGCTGACTCAGCGGAGGCCGTGCCGGTCCAGCCAGGCCGAGATCTCCGCGGCGATCTCCTTCGGCCGGTCCTCCTGGGCGTGGTGCCCGGCTTCGCCGCAGGCGACGACGTCGAGCGCGGCGATGTTCTCCCGGCACCACCGCACCAGCTTTTCGCCGCTGAGCAGCGTGGGAGAGCCTTCGAAGGTCATGAGCAGCTTCGGCGTGCCGTCGCTGGTCTTCAGCCACTCGCCGTAGGCCTCCATGCGGGGGACCAGCTCGGCCGGCTCGCCGCCGATCGGCAGCTGGCGCGCCCACGCGAGGATCGGTCGCCGGCTCTCCGGCGTCGGGAACGGCGCGAGGTACGGCTCGAGATCGGCCACCGGTGTGCGCACCCCGCCGGTGAACGCCTGCCGCACGAACAGGTTCTGCTCCAAGACCAGTTCTTCGCCGACGCCGGGCGTGCGGATCTTCCGCGTGCGCTCGGCCGCCTGGGGCGAAAGCTCGTCCCAGGCCATCGGCCTGAGGATCGTCTCGAAGAAGGCCACCCCGCGGACGCGGCCCGGGTGCCGCGCGGCGTGGTCGAAGGCGAGCGCGCCGCCCCAGTCGTGCCCGACGAGGACGACGTCGTCCAGGTCGAGCGCGTCGAACCAGGCGTCGAGGTAGCCGGCGTGGTCGGCGAAGGAGTAGGCGATGTCGGGCTTGGCGGAGCGGCCCATGCCGATGAGGTCGGGCGCGAGCAGCCGCCCGCCGCCGACGTGAGGGAGGATGTTCCGCCAGCCGTGCGACGAGCCGGGGTTGCCGTGCAGGAAGACGATCGGGGTGCCGGTGCCGGACTCTTCGTAGTGGAGGTCCATGTCTTGTCCCTTCAGGGATCCAGGGGAGTGTCGAGGAGGAGGGTGAGCTCGCGGGCCAGGGCCGCGGTGCGGTCGCCCCGCCGGCCGCCGAGGGGTTCGAGGAGCCGGTCGAGCAGCTCGGCCACGGTCGCGATCGCCGGCTCGACGACTTCATGGCCGCGGTCGGTGAGCCGCAGCCGGATGGTGCGGGTGTCGGCGGCGTCCCGGGTGCGCTCGACGAGACCGTCGGCGTCGAGGGTGCGGGCGAGCTTCGAGACGTAGAGCGCTTCCAGCCCCGTGTGATCGGCCAGTTCTCGCTGGCTCGGGGTCGTTCCGGCGCGCTCCAGGCCGAAGAGCGAGGACAGGAAGACGTACTGGGCGTGCGTCAGCCCCACCGGGGCGAGGGCACGGTCGACGGCCACCCGCCACTTCATGGAGAGTCGCCAGACCAGGTGCCCGGGAGTGCTCATGTCAGATACAGTACATGGCTATTAAGTACATGGCTACTATCCGGCTCGGTGCGAGTTGTCGTGAGTGAGAAACAGTGTTCTAACCCTGTTTCTCACTCACGACCGAGTGCGGCAGGGCGGTCAGGCGGCGAGTTCCCGGATGCGGTCCATGGCCGCCCGGACCTCGGTGAACCCCGTGGTGAGCGGGCTCAGCCCGACGCGGATGCCGTCCGGACGGCGGAAGTCGATCAGCACGCCGTGCTCGATCAGCACCCGGGAAAGCCGTTCGGCGTCGGAGTGCCGGAGGGTGACGTGCCCGCCGCGGCGGGCGTCTTCGCGCGGCGAAGCCACCGTGAAGCCGAGCGGCGCGAGCCATTCGTCGGCGAGGGCGAGCACCCACCGTCCCAGCGCGACGGCTTTGGCCCGCACACGCTCGATCCCGGCCTCGGCCAGCAGCGCGACGCCTTCCTGGACGCCCACCATGCCCAGCACCGGCGGGGTGCCGGACAGCGCGCGGCGGATGCCGGGCGCGGGCACGTAGTGCTCGGCCATGCCGAACGTGTCGGCCGCGCCCATCCAGCCGGTGATCGGCTGCCCGAACTCCGCGTGGTGGCGCGCGTTCACGTAGAGGAAGGCGGGCGCGCCGGGCCCGGCGTTGAGGAACTTGTACGTGCAGCCGACGGCGAAGTCGGCGCCACCGGCGTCCAGCTCGACCGGGATCGAGCCGACGCTGTGGCAGAGGTCCCAGACGGTGAGGGCGCCGCGGTCGTGCACCAGCCGCGTGATCCCCGCGAGGTCGGCGATCGCGGCGGAGCGGTAGTCCACATGGGACAGCACGACGGCGGCGGTCCGCGGCCCGGCGACGGCGGCGACGTCCTCGGGGCGGACGTCACCACCCTCGATCCACCGGACCGTGTGGCCGAGTTCGGCGGCGACGCTCTCGACGAGGAACCGGTCGGAGGGGAAGTTGGCGGAGTCGGTGACGATCTCGTCGCGTCCCGGCCGGAGCGCGGCCGCCGCCCGCAGCGTCTTGTAGAGGCACACGGACGTCGAGTCGGCGACGATGGTCTGGCCGGGCGCGGCGCCGAGCGCGACGCGGCCCAGCTCGTCGCCGATCCGCTCGGGGAGGGCGAGCCAGCGCTCCTCCCAGGAGCGGATCAGCCGGGCGCCCCACTGGTCGGCGACGAGCTCCTGCAGCCGCTCGGCCGTCGCGCGCAGGGGACGGCCCAGCGAGTTCCCGTCGAGGTAGGCGACGACGCCGGGATCGGTGATCGGGACGAAGCGGTCGCGGAACGCGGCCAGCTCGTCCGCGGCGTCGAGGCGCGCGGCCTCCTCGAGCGTCGTCAGTGCTCCTTCTCCTTGACCCGCACGGTTTCCTTGCGCACCTCGGCCTGCGTGGCGCGTTCCCGCACCAGCCAGTCGGGGTTCTCCGTCTTCAGCGCCTCGATCTGCTCGGTGGTGAGCGCCTCGGTGATCCCGCCGCGGCTGAGACCGCCGATGGAGATGCCCAGCTTCGCGGCGACGACCGGCCGCGGGTGCGGGCCCGTGCGGCGCAGTTCGCGCAGCCACTCGGGCGGGTCGGTCTGCAGCGCGTTCAGCTCGTCGCGCGAGACGACGCCCTCCTGGAACTGCGGGGGCGTGGCTTCGAGGTACACGCCCAGCTTCTTCGCCGCCGTCGCGGGCTTCATCGTCTGGGCGGTCTTGTGCGACGTCATGCCGTCCAGGGTAGCCAGCGCCCCGCCCGGTAGCCTGACCCGGTGACCTCGTTCCGTCTCGCGTACGTCCCGGGTGCGACGCCCGCCAAGTGGGTGCGGACGTGGGCCGAGCGCCAGCCGGGCGTGCCGCTCGAGCTGGTTCCCGTGGCGGCGGCCGACGCGACGGAGCTGATCCGGGCGCGCGGCGCGGACGCGGCGCTGCTGCGGTCCCCGATCGACCGCGACGGCCTTCACGCCATCCCGCTCTACACCGAGACGACGGTCGTGGTGGTCGCCAAGGACCACCTGATCGCGGCGGCGGACGAAGTGTCCACAGCGGACTTGGCGGACGAGCTCGTGCTGCAGCCTCTGGATGACACGATCGAGTGGACTTCGCTTCCGGGACGGCCCGCGGTCTCGCGGCCGGACTCCACGGCGGACGCGATCGAGCTGGTGGCCGCGGGGGTCGGGGTGCTGGTGGTCCCGCAGTCCCTCGCCCGCCTGCACCACCGCCGCGACCTGACGTACCGGACGGTCGCGGACGCGCCGCAGTCGAGCGTGGCGCTGTCGTGGCTCGAGGACGAGACGTCCGACCTGATGGAGACGTTCATCGGGATCGTGCGCGGCCGCACGGTCAACAGCACGCGCGGGCGGCAGGCCGCGCCGGCGGCGGCTCCGGCGGAGAAGAAGCGTCCGGAGCGCAAGCCGGCGGCGAAGTCCGCCGGGAAGCCGGCGCGGCGAGGCGGCGGGGCCCCGAAGCGCGGGAAGCCGCGCCGCAAGTCCTGAGCACGCCTGCCCCGCCGGCGGTGCCGGGCCGGGTGTGCGTCAGTTCGTCGAGTAGACGCAGTTGCCGTCCACCCGGTCGGTCAGGTCGGGGTCGTCGAACCACAGGCCGTCCTCGCCGAGGTACCGGAACTGGAGCACGGTTCCCGGTGGCACGTCCACCGACGCCGACCGGCGGCCGTTGGAGCGGGTGGTGAGGTGGTGGCGGCCGGGCGTCCAGTCGTTGAACGACCCGACCACGCTCACCCGCCCGGGCGGTGCCTCGGCCGGGAGGCTGAACGTCACTCGCTGGGTGCCGGCCCGGCTCTTGCTGGTCTTGATCACGCGGCGACGGCCTTTCGGAGAGGGGAACAAAGGGGGCGTGCTCGGCACTGAGCGCCGACATGATGGCACACCCGTAACGGTCTGGTCACCCGCAGTGCCCGAAGGAATTACCCAGCCGCTCAACGGTTCGCCACCGACCGGGTGGTCCTGCCGCGAACCATGATCATCTTGCTGCCGGACGTGCTTTCCGGTGCGAGACTGAGTGCCGTGACCGTCGCCGCCGATCGTCAAGTCAAGGACCCGTGTGCCTGGCTCAGCGCCGTCACCCTCGAACTCGCCGGCGTCCACCCCGCCGACACTCGCGGGGTGCTCATGACGGTGTGGGACGGGCTGGTCGCCGCCCGGCTGGCCGGGCTGCACGCCGCCGGGGCTTCGCCTCGCTGGCGGGCCCGGCAGCCCCACGCCGAAGCGGTCGAGTTCGATCTCGCGCTCCAGCTGGCCCGCACGTGCACCACCGGCCCCGGCCTGGCCATGCCCGCCCGCCTTTCCGGAGCCGCGGTCGCTTGGCCCGGCGAACGGGCGGACGCCGCCGTCGCCGCCATCGTCTCCTTCTGCGCCACCGCCGAAACCATGCTGCGCCGGGCCGGCGAGCTGACCCCGGTGTGGGAGGACAGCCTGCTCGGGCCGGTCCTGCTGACCCGCTGGCTCGCCGACTCCTGGGCCGGCCGCCACACCGGCGTGCCGCTCCGGCTGCCGGTGCCCCCGCCGGCCTGGTGGCGCTGACCGCCGTCCGTCAGGGAAAGGCTGGGCCGGCCGAACCCGGCGCCGGGCGAAAGGAGGCCGGGGTGGCCGCATCAGCTGTCCCGCCCACGAGACTCCCGCAGGCGACCCGCGTGGCGATCCGCGAGGTACTGCTGGCCGAGCTGCTCTCGGCCCGTACCCGGGCGCGCGCCGCCGGGTGCCCGCCGGAGATCCTGTTCGACGCCTTGGACGCACGGTTGCGCTCGGCGGCGACCGAGGATCGCGGCGTCTCGTGCGCCGGTTCGCGTTCGGCGCTCGCCGAGGAAGACCGCGGCTTGCCGGGCGCGCGGTTGTGTTCAGCGGCCGAGGACCTCCAGGACAGTCGCCACGATCCGCTCGAGCCTGGCCTCGTCGGCGAGAGCGGTGGCTAGCCAGTCCTCGCGGGTGGATCCGTGGTGCGGCAAGCGATCCAGCGCGTTCCCGGTCGAGCCGAACACGCGCCGGACGACCGCGGCGACCGCCGTCGCGGGGTCCTGGCCGCGGTCCAGCCTGGCCTCGATCGCGCGCAACGCCTCCTCGGCCCGGCCCACCAGCCTCGCGTCGTCCGCTTCGTCCGGGCCGACCAGGCGCAGCGGGGTGGGCTCGGCCGCGCCGTCCGCCGGCATCGGGGCGACGGGCGCCCGCTTGTGCCCGAGCGGACGTTCGACGTGCTCGGCGTGCCACTTGGGTCGGCTGCGCATGGCGGCCAGGACCGTCCGCACCTCGAGATCGAGCGTGTCGCGGCCGGCCGGCGGCGCCCCGGTGACTTCGGCGCGCCGCGCGGCCCAGCCGTCCAGCGGCCACAGCTCGGCGCCCGCGGTCGTCGGGACCCCGGCCCACACCAGGATCTGGACGGCGAGGTCGCACAGCCACGGGTCGCCACCGAGGGCTTCGCTCAGCCAGGCCGGCAGGCGGGGCCGTTGCAGGGCCCCGATCTCGCCGCGCCGCCGCCGGTGCGCGTCGACCGTCGCCGGGCTCAGCCGGGTCGCCAGCCAGCCGTCGAAGTTCTCGATCGGGTCGGTCGCGCGCCGCAGCGCGTGCTCGACGACGGCTTCGACGTCGTCGTGGAAGCCGTCGAGGCAGTCGGGCCGCAGCCATTCGAGCCCGCGGGCGCAGTCCGGGTGCCGCCGCTGCCGTTCCAGCGGCTTGGTGATCCGGGTGAAGACCAGCGGCCAGGCGACGGAGTACACCGCGCCGCGCAATCGGGCGAGGGCGTCGGGCGGGGCGGTCGAAGCCGAGCCGGCGAGGCGGCCGTCGCGGGCCAGCCGGCGGACACCGGCGACGTCCGCCGGCCCGATGGGCGCGTGCGTGGTGTCGAGCAACTCGTCCTCCCCGATGTCGTCGACGGGGAAATGGTCGGTCAGCCGGGGAACGGGAAAAGGCCGGGAACTGGCCGAATCACGCCGGAACTGGCCGATGACTGGCCACCGGCGGAATCACCTGATCGGCGCAGCCCGCACCGCCGATCGCGCGGAAGTCCGCGTGCCACAATCGAAAACCCATGGCACACGAGGACGGGTTGCTCCGCGAGCTCACGACTTTGCGCCGCGGCTGGGGATTGGAAACCGAACGGCTGCGGGGCCGCCTCGGCCCGCTCGTCTCCGGCTGGTGCGAAATCCACCGGACGGCGAACGACCGCGAAGCGCGTCGGGTGCTGCGTGACGCCATTTCCGCCGCGATCGCCGAGTTCCCGGCGGACGACCGGCTCGCGGTCAACGTCGCGCTGGGCATCGCCCCCGGCGCGCAGCACGCGTTGCTCAGTGACCGCGTCGGGGTCCTCGCGGACCGGCTGCGGGTGTCGGAACGCACGGCCCGGCGCCGGATCGACCGGTCGTTCGCGCGCCTGGCCGCCGAGATCGAGGCCGGCCTGCGGCCCGGCGACGGCGTGCCGGACGACCCGGACCGGGGCTGGTTCGTCAAGCGGCTGCGGGCCATCGTGCGGCTGGACACCGCCGAGCCGGAGCTGATCGAAGAGCGGGAGATCGTGGCGACGCGCGACGGGCTGAACCGGATCTCCGCGCAGTTCACCGTGCCCCGCGTCGAGGACGGCGGCGACGGCGAACGGCGGGTGGCCGCCGACGCCCAGCACGGCGTCCGGATCACCGACGCCCAGCGCGTGGGCCAGCGGCACTTCCGCTGGCTGCTCGACCTCCCGCGGCCGCTGGCGCGCGGGGACACCCACACCTACGCACTGGTGATCCGGGTCCGGGACGGCCTGCCCATCCGGCCGTCGTACGTGTTCGTGCCCCTGGTGACGTGCGAGTCGTTCACCGTGCGGGTCCGGTTCGACCCCCAGCGGCTGCCGTGGACGGTGTGGCGGCTGGACCGGGTCCCGCCCTCGGTGCTCGCCGACCCGGCCAAGCCGGGCCCGGCGCTGACCCTCGACGGCGCGTGCGAGGTGGCGCAGGAGTTCGCCGCTCCGCAGCTGGGCTACGCGTACGGGTTGCGCTGGGTACCCCACGACATCGCGGAGCGAAATATTCCTTGACCCGAATATTCTGATAGGTGAATACTCGGGCTCGTGAGTACTCCACCCCCGGACGGGATCGCCGCGGCACTGGGCGACGCGGCGCGCTGGCACATCGTCGAGCTGCTCGCCGAGCGTCCCCGGTCGGTCGGCGAACTGGCCGAGCTGACCGGCCTGCGGCAGCCGCAGGCCACCAAGCACCTGCAGACGCTCGCGCGCGCCGGGCTCGTCGCCGTGTTCCCGCTGGGGCAGCGTCGCGTCTACGCCCTCGAAGCCGAGCCGCTGCGGGCGTTCGCGGGCCGGCTGGCGGATCTGGCGAAGGCGATCGACGCGCACGAAGGCGAGCGGGACGTCGTCGCGCGGTACCGCGCGGCGATCGAAGAAGACATCGTGGCCGCGGACCGCGACCAGTGGGCGGACGGGCGGGAGTTCGCGTTCGAGCGCCTGCTGGCCGTGCCGCGGGACGACGTCTGGCGGCACTGGACGGATCCGGAGCTGCTGGCGTCGTGGTGGGTTCCGCCGTCGATGACGGTCACCGCCTGCGTTCTCGAGCCGCGGCCCGGTGGCCGCGCGGTCCTCGCTTACCGCGACGCCGACGGCGAGTACCACGCCGAAGGGTGGGTGCGCCTCGCGACGGAGCCGGGGCGGCTCGCCTTCGACCTCGCGGTGACCGGGGAAGCGTCTTTCACCGGCCACTACGACCTCGAGCTGGTGTCGGTGCCGGGCGGCACCCGGTTGCGGCTCGGCCTGCGCATCACCGCGACGACGGTCGGGGCGGTGTCCGCGATCGCCGGCATCGAGACCGGCTGGGACCAGGTGCTCGACCACCTCACCGATGTACTCCTCGAAGGAAAGGGCTGACGGCCATGACCGGTCGCAGGATCACCGCGAACTTGAGCGTGACGCTCGACGGCCGCTACCACGGTCCCGGCGGGCCCGCCGACATGGGCGCGATAGTGGCGTACGCGACGACCGAGGTCGCGCGACGGCACCTGGACCGGATCCACGAGGGCGCGACGACAGCGGTCCTGGGCCGCCGCAACGCGGAAGGTTTCCTGGGGTTCTGGCCATCGGTGGCGGCGGACGAGAACGCCGACCCGCGTGACCGCGGCTACGCGAAGTGGCTGGTGGACACGGAAAAAGTTGTCTTCTCGACAACATTGGCCGAAGCGCCGTGGGAGCGCACCCGCCTGGTGAATGCCCCGGCCGCGGACGTGATCACGGATCTGAAAGCCACCGGATCGGGTGACATCCTGATCAACAGCAGCGCGAGCATCATCAAGCCACTATTGGCGGCAAACCTGATCGACCGCCTCTACTTGATGACCTGTCCCGAGATAGCGGGAGGAGGTCCCCGCCTGTTCGACGACGGCCTGCCGCCCTCGAAGTGGCACCTGTCCCACCACGAAACGGGCGACCAAGGCGAAACAGCGGCGGTCTACGACCGCATCCCCTGACGTCCTTTGTAGACACACCCGAAGCCCGGCGCGCAGACCCGACCACGGCCCGGGGGCGAACAACGAGACGGGACCACCACGTGCCGGGGGTCCGGGGGTTGTCCCCCGGGTAGATACTGCGGGCACCGGGAGCAATCCCAGCGGGATTGCGAACAGCAATCCCCGCCTCGGGTGGGGCGGGCGGGGCTCGAACCCGCGGCCAAGGGATTATGAGTCCCCTGCTCTAACCAACTGAGCTACCGCCCCCTGGCCCCGGCGCGCAGGCGGCACGGGGATTTGCATTCGCACAGAAGACTCAGTTCGCTTCAAGTTATCACAGCGGCCATCCGGGGAGATCCGGTAGGCCAAACAGGTTGAAGTGGCCACCGACCGGCGCAGCCTCGTCTAGGTTGCAAGGGCGTCGCCGCTGAACGGAACGGCGGGAGGGTGAGCGATGGTCACGGCACCGCAAGCCACTCCGCACGATCCGTACGCGCTGCGGTTGGCGCTGCTGGACGCACTCATCGCCGGGGCGGGCCTGGGCTACCTGGCGCACCAGTACCGGGAGGCGCTCGTGGCGAACCTCGCGGCCATCGGCCTGGCCCTGCTGTTCACGTTCGCACTGGGCTACGTGCTCCGCGCGGCGGCCCGCGTCCTCCGCCGAGCGAACCGGCGCGTGGACGCCATTTTCGCCGAGGAACTGCGGAAGCCGTCGCCCCGCCCGCGCTGAGTCACGGATTCCGCTCAGGTTCCGCCGCCGGCGGCGTTGTCGTGGTGGGCGGTGGTGTCGCCGAACCGTAAGCCGCGTAGGTGAACCAGATCTGGCCGAAAGTGGTCGCGGTGTACGAGCCCAGCACCGTATTGAGCACGAACGCGTTGAACGGGCTCGGCGTGTTCGGCGACACCACGATCGCTCCCGGCACCTTGCCGAGGCTGTGTGTCACGGTGCAGAAGCCGTTGCCGTCGGTCACGCAGGTGGCCTGCGCCGCCTGGACGATCGGCGCCGGCGACGGCCCGGCGCGTTACGCCGTCCACAGTGGACTGCTCACGCCACCCGGTACCAGCAGGTGCCGATCGACCCGGAGCTGCTCAGCTCCACCGGCTCGAGCCGCACCAGCGTCCCCCCGGGGTGGTCGAACAGCCGCACCCCGTCGCCGAGCAGGACCGGGGCCACGTGCACCAGCACCTCGTCCAGCAGTCCCGCTTCCAGGCACCGCCGCGCCGTCGTCGCACCCAGCACCGCCACGTACCCGTCCCCGGCCGCCGAACACGCCGCCGCCACGGCCTTGCCCAGGTCGTCGACCAAGGTGAAGCCCGGTGCCGGCTCGGCGGAGCGGGTCACCACGAAGATCGGGCCCTCCCAGCGGCCGCCGTACACCCGGCCCTCCGCCGTTGTCGCCGGTGCGTACGTGTGGTGGCCCATCACCACCGCCCCGAGCTCGCCGAGAAGTCGCGAAACGGCCGGGTTCGGGCCGGTGTGCAGGCCGGCGAGCCACGTCATGTCGTCGGCGGGCCCGGCGACGAAGCCGTCGAGGGACATCGTGATGTGGTAGAGGACCTTGGCCATGGTGGCGCCTTCCGTCGGGGTCACCGGTACTGACCGGCCCCGCCCGGAAAAATCATCGCTCAGGCGGGCACTAGGTCCGGCGAAGCCGAGCGCGCGTACCGGCGGGCCAGCGTCGCGCACACGATCAGCTGAATCTGGTGGAACAGCATCAACGGCAGCACGATCAGCCCCACCTGCGCGTGCCCGAACAGCACCGTCGCCATCGGCAGGCCGCTGGCCAGGCTCTTCTTCGACCCGCAGAACACGATCGTGATCCGGTCGGCGCGGGCGAAGCCCAGCACGCGAGCGCCCCAGCCGGTCGCGCCCAGCACCGCGGCGAGCAGCACGCAGCACACGCCCACGAGCACCAGCAGGTGGCCGGCGTCGAGCCGGTGCCAGATGCCTTCGACCATGCCCGCGCTGAACGCCGTGTAGACCACCAGCAGGATCGAGCCGCGGTCGAACAGCTTGAGCGGCGCCGAATTCCGCGTGATCCAGTCGCCGATCCAGCGCCGCGCCAGCTGGCCCGCGACGAACGGCGCGAGCAGCTGCAGCACGATCCCGAGCACGGCCGAACCGTCGACGCCGGCGCCGTCCCCCGACAGCAGCAGCGCGACCAGCAGCGGCGTGAGCACGATCCCGGCCAGGTTGGACAGCGACGCGCTGCAGATCGCCGCCGCGACGTTGCCGCGGGCGATCGACGTGAACGCGATCGACGACTGCACGGTCGAGGGCAGCACGGCCAGGAACAGCACGCCGGCGGCGAGCTGGGCCGGCAGCACCGACGACGGCAGCAGGAACAGCGCCAGGCCGAGCAGCGGGAACAGGACGAACGTCGCGGCCAGCACGACCGCGTGCAGCCGCCAGCGCCGCAGCCCGTCGAGGGCCTCCTGCGTGGACAACCGGGCGCCGTACAGGAAGAACAGCAGGCCGACGGCGATCGTGGTCGCGGTGCTGAAGCCGTCCGCTACGCCGCCCGAAGCGGGCAGCAGCGTGGCGACCCCGACGGTGGCGAGGATGGCGAGGACGAACGGGTCGAGTCTGAGGCCTATTCTGGCCAGCCCGCCGCGTCCCACGCGCGAACGGCCAACCGGCGCAGAAGTCATGCGGCGGGCGACGGCTGAATAGGTCTCACTGAACCGGGACATGGATCTCCTTCCGGAGCCATTCTCGGCGACGCCGCGTTCATTGTGAACCCCGATGACCGGACTGACTGTCATCGCGGATCGCGATAAAGTGACCCGGTGCTGGACCCGCGCCTGTGCCGTTCGTTCCTCGCCGTCGCCGAGACGCGCAGCTTCACCGCGGCCGCGCGGCGGCTGGGGGTCGGCCAGCCGACGGTCAGCCAGCACGTCCGGCGCCTGGAGCGCGACTCGGGCGGGCTGCTCTTCGCCCGCGACACCCACACCGTCGAGCTCACCGCGCGCGGGCAGGCGATGCTGGGGTTCGCGCAGACGATCGTCGACACCGAAGAGCGTGCCGAGCGGCACTTCCGCGGCGCCGAGCTGCGCGGCCGCGTGCGCTTCGGCGTCTCGGAGGACTTCGCGCTCGGCGAGCTGCCGGAGATCCTGCACCGGTTGCGCCGCAGCCATCCGCTGGTGGACGTCGAGCTGACCGTCGAGCTGTCGGACGTCCTCGCGCAGCGGCTGCGCGCCGGTCAGCTGGACCTGGTGCTGGGCAAGCGCCGCCCGGGCACCCACCACGGCCGGCTGCTCTGGCGCGAGCCGCTGGTCTGGATCGGCTCGGCGGCGACGGTGCTGGAGCCCGGCCAGCCGGTGCCGCTGGTGCAGTACCCGATGCCGTCGATCACGCGGCAGCTCGCGGTGGAGTGCCTCGAACGCGCGGGCCTGGAGTGGCGGGCCGCGTGCCAGACCTCGAGCCTCACCGGCCTGCGGGCCGCGGCGGCGGCCGGGCTCGGCGTCACCCTGCACGCGCGCAGCCTGGTGCCCGCCGACCTCATCGAGCTCGACGGCCTGCCCGAGCCCGGCGAGATCGAGTTCATGCTGCTGGCCCGCGAGTCGACCGAAGGGCCGGCCGCGGCCCTGGAGGAGTTCGTCCTGGACCGCGTCCGCCGCTAGTCCTCTTCTCCCGTCAGGAGTCTTCGGAGCCTGGCCAGCGCGCGGTGCTGGGCGACGCGGACGGCGCCGGGCGTCGAGCCCACCGCCGAGGCCGTCTCCTCCGCGGACAGCCCGACGACCACCCGCAGCACGACGATCTCCCGCTGCTTCGCGGGCAGCACGTCCAGCAGCCGCGCCAGCCGTTCGTTCAGCTCGAACCGGAGGGCGTGCTGCTCCGGACCGTCCGCTTCGGACACTCCGTCGGGGACCTCCGGGACCGGGTCGGAGCGGTTGCGGGCCGCCGCGCGGTGCGCGTCGGCGACCTTGTGCTGGGCGATGCCGTAGACGAACGCGAGGAACGGGCGCCCCTGGTCGCGGTAGGACGGCAGCGCGGTCAGCACGGCCACGCACACCTCCTGGGCGACGTCGTCGGCCGAGGCGAACGAGCGCTCCTGCCGTCCGACGCGGGCCCGGCAGTAGCGGACCACCAGCGGCCGGATGGTGGCGAGCAGGCGGGCGGTCGCGGCGTGGTCGCCGGCGATCGCGTCGGCGACCGGCTCGTCGTGCCGCCGCCAGTGCGCGGGGAACGCCTCGGGGGGCTGCGCCGCGGCTATCTCGCGGACGAGGGCGCGGCTGCGCACCCGGAGCAGGGTGCCCTCCACGTCGAGGCCGGACCGCAGCGAGTCGTGCAGCGCGGCGTTGGACTCCCGCAGCAGCTCGGTGATCGCGGGGTTCCCGTACTCGGTTGCCGGCATGGTGCTCACCCTTCCCTGTCCCGCTGATCGCCGGGCGGTGCGGCCCGGTGGCGCCTGAGGCGTTCCCGCACGTGGCGGAGGTTGGAGCGGACGGTCGCGGGCGCGATGCGCAGCGCCTTCGCGATCTGCGTCGGCGTGAAGCCGTCGAGTGACCAGGCGAGGACCAATCGCTGCTGCCCGGGCAGGGAGGCGAGCAGGTCGATGAGCCCCGCGTGCTGGTCGACCAGGGCGGCCAGCTTCTCGTCGTCCTGCGGATCGCCCGCCGCGGTCCAGTCGGTGCGCGCGTCGTCCACCGCGTCGAGCAGCCGCCCGGCGACGCGGCGGACCCAGGCTCGCGGGTCTTCGAGGGTCGGCCACGCCTCCAGCGCGTGCAACATTGCCTCGGCGGCGATGTCGCGGGCCAGCTCGGCCTCGAACCCGGCTTTGCACAGGAACGCCACGAGCGGGGGGAAGTCGGCGCGGAAGAACGCGTCGAAATCGTCGTCAGCCCACACGGACCCCTCACCACCCCTCGCCTCCACTGGAACAAGTGCGCTGAGGTGACCGCTACGTGTAACGATTCGATCAAGACTGCTCGGTAGGAGTAATGACCTGCTCCGGATCGGTGACGACCGGTGACGAATGGGTGCGGGCATCTCGGGTACCCGAACTCGATGACCCCACGGGACACGACCCATCGCCCGCCGCTCCCGGCCCGGATCGAGGCGGCCGTCGCCGGCGGCCGGAGACGCGCGCGCCGAGCCGCGAACGGCGGATTCCGGACACCGGCCCGCTGACGGCGGCCCGGCGCACCCCGATCGGGAAAGCCGTGCGGGGGCCGGGAAATGCGCCGGCTGCCGGCGACCGCCGCGCGGCCGCGCCGGAGCCCGCTCTCGCCGATCGGGTGACGTGATCGACATCGAGATCCCGGGAAGGAAGGCGTACTCTCATGTGTTGCAGTCTTGGTTGCCCGGAGGGTGAGCCGGGGACCGAAGCCAAAACCCCCTTGACCGACGCGGTTAAGCTCGCGCGTCCGCAGCGGTCAAGTCGGTTGACGCGCCACCACAATGGGAAACAGTAGAAGCAGAGGGAGGTGAACGAAGGAAATGGAAGCCACGATGACGGGCTGGGCGGAACTCGCGGCCTGCAAGGACGAGGACCCGGAACTGTTCTTCCCGATCTCCGCCATGGGCCCCGGCGCCCGGCAGACGGCGCAGGCCAAGGCCGTGTGCGCACGCTGCCCGGTGCGCGCCGAATGCCTCGGCTACGCGCTCGACAACGGCCTGGACCACGGTGTTTTCGGCGGGACCACCGCCGAGGACCGACGCCGGCTGACGCGTACCGCGCCGCAGCGGCACCGAGCTGCTTGATCCGCTGCCCGGTGACCTCTTCCCGGCGGCCAGGAAGCCGAACACCGAAATCGGAAGAATTTCTTTCCGGATGGTGTGCGCCCGGGCGGGTGATTCCCCGTGAATCGCCCGCCCGGGCTTTTTCACGCCTTCACGGGTGAGCGATGCACTACCGAATGCACGCGCCGGTCGTCGGTGCGATACCGGTCGCGGGCACCCGAGGTCATCGTGCTCACTCGTCGCGCCAGGTTTCCGGCAGTCCCCACACCGCCGCCGGGACGGACTCGAAGGCGGCCAGTTCCGTGATCAGCCCGTCCTCGACCGTCAGCAGGGACACCCCGAACCAGCGGAACTCGTCCTCACCCGGGCGCCGGAGCCAGGTCGCGACCGCGGGCTGGCGGTTGGCGCGCGTCGGCCGCATCCGGAAGCGGCCGACGCAGTGCGGTGACGCGGGGTCGAGCGACAGTGACAGCGCCCGCACGATCGCCGCGCCGCTGTCGAACCACAGCGCGTACGGCGGCATGACGGCGCGGGCTTCCTCGTGCAGCAACCGGGCGACCGCTTGGGGATCGCCCGCTTCGTAGGCCGCGATGAACCGCTTGAGCAGCGCGGTTTCCCCGGCCGTCGCGGCGCCGGCCGTCCACTCGGCACGGTGCGCGGGCAGCCGCTCACGCAGGGTCGCCCGGGCGCGCTGCAGCGCGCTGTTCGCCGACGCGACGCTCGTCTCCAGCAGGTCCGCCGTCTCCTTCGCCGACCAGCCCAGGACGTCCCGCAGGACGAGCGCCGCCCGCTGCCGCGGCGGCAGGTACTGGACGGCGGCGAGGTAGGCCAGCTCGATCGTCTCCCGCTCGACGACGACGGCGTCCGGCCCGGCCTCGTCCAGCAGCCGGTCCGGGACGGGCTCGAGCCACGGCAGGTCCAGTGCGGCGAGGGGACCCTCGGGTTCGCCGGCGGGCCCGAGCTGGTCGGGCAGCACCCGCCGCGGCCGCCGCGCGAGGACGTCGAGGCAGGCGTTCGTCGCGATCCGGTACAGCCAGGTCCGCACGCCGGACCGGCCTTCGAACCGGTCGCGGGCCTTCCACGCGCGCAGGAAGGTCTCCTGGGCGAGGTCTTCGGCGTCGCTCAGCGAGCCGAGCATCCGGTAGCAGTGCACCTGGATCTCCCGCCGATGCCGTGCGACGACCGTCTCGAAGTCCGGAACGTGGCCCACCCGCGCACGCTAGCGCACACGGGCGGCGGGAGTCAGGTTTCGCGACGCCGGATCCGGCCGCTCGCGCGGCCGTTCCCGGGAGCTGGGAGACTGCCCCCGTGAGCGGAACGGTGCTGGTACTGGGCGGACGCAGCGAAATCGGACGGGCGGTGGCGGAACGCCTGGCCGGCGACCACCGGCGGTTCGTCCTGGCCGCCCGGCCGGGCGCGGACCTGACCGCCGCCACGGCCTCCCTCCGCGGAGCCGGGGCCGAGACCGTCGAGACGGCCGAGTTCGACGCCGACGACCTCGCCGCCCACGGCCCCTTCCTCGAGAAGGTCGCCGCCGAGCACGGGTCCCTGGACGTCGTCGTGCTCGCCTTCGGCATCCTCGGCGACCAGGCGCGCGCCGAAGAAGACGCCGCCCACGCCGCCGCGATCGTCCACACCGACTACGTCGCCCAGGTCGGCGTGCTGACCCACGCCGCGAACCTGCTGCGCGCCCAGGGTCACGGCAGCCTCGTCGTGTTCTCCTCCGTCGCCGGGGTGCGCGTGCGGCGCGCGAACTACGTCTACGGCTCGGCGAAGGCCGGCCTCGACGGCTTCGCGAGCGGCCTCGCCGACGCCCTCCACGGCTCCGGCGTCCACCTCCTGCTCGTCCGGCCCGGGTTCGTGATCGGGCGGATGACCGAGGGCATGAGCCCGGCGCCGTTCTCGAGCACGCCGGCGCAGGTGGCCGACGCGACCGTCGCGGCCCTGCGCAAGCGCCGCGGGGTCGTCTGGGTGCCCGGCGTACTCCGTCCGGTCTTCTTCGGAATGCGCTTGCTGCCGCGCGCGATCTGGCGCCGGATGCCGCGCTAGCCGCGCGGTTGTGGCCACGCCCACAGCACGTTTTCGTGTGCGCGCCGGTACTTTCCGTCGCGATATCGGCCGATCGGCTGGGACCAGCTCGGCCGATCGGGCAGCGTCACAGCATTTCGACAACTTTCTCAGCTGATTCCCAGCTAACCCGGTGATCCTCGAAGGTGGGGTCGGAGGTTCACCACAGGGAAGCAAGGGGAAGTGTCGTGCTGCTGTCGTCCCGGGGGCGTCGCCTCGGCGTGCGGGTCGCGCTCGGCGTCGTGTCGGCGCTGGTGCTCGGCGCCACCGGGTACGCCTGGTCGCAGCTGAGCAAACTGGACCACGGCCTCGTCACCGCCGACGTCATTTCGCCGTCGGGGCAGGTCGAGAACGAAGAGACCATACCCGGCGAACCGCTCAAGGTCGCCCAGAACGTCCTGCTCGTCGGGATCGACGCGCGCACCGACGCCTACGGCAACCCGTTGCCGCAGAACGTGCTCGACGCGCTCCACGCCGGCAGCGGCGACGACGGCGGCGACACCACCGACACGATGATCGTGGTCCACATCCCGGCGGGCGGCGCCGCGGCGACGGCGATCTCGATCCCGCGTGACTCCTATGTGGACATCGCGGGCGGGTACGGCAAGCACAAGATCAACTCGGCCTACAGCCGTGGCAAGAACGCCTCGATGTCCGGGTTGCGCGCCCAGGGCCTGTCCGGGGCGCGGCTGGAGGTGGCGGCGAACGAGGCCGGCGCGAAGACGGCGATCCAGACGATCGAGAAGTTCACCGGGCTGACGATCAACCACTACGCGGCCATCAACCTGGCCGGCTTCGACGCGCTGTCGCAGGCCGTCGGCGGCGTCGAGGTCTGTCTCAAGGCCCCGGTGCACGACAGCTACTCCGGCGCGGACTTCGCGGCCGGCCCGCAGACGCTGTCCGGGGCGCAGGCGCTCGCCTTCGTCCGGCAGCGCCACGGCCTGACCAACGGTGACCTCGACCGGATCGCGCGGCAGCAGGCGTTCCTGTCCGGGATGGCCAAGAAGGTGCTGAGCGCGGGCACGTTCACCGACCCGTCGAAGCTCTCCGCGCTGGTCGACGCGGTGCAGGGCTCGGTCGTGCTGGACCAGGGCTGGGACGTGCTCAGCTTCGCCCAGCAGCTGCGGGGGATGAGCTCCGGGGCGATCGCGTTCGCCACGATCCCGGTGCAGAGCCTCTCGCTGGCGACGCCGTCCGACGGCGACGCGGTGAAGGTCGACCCGGCGCAGGTCCAGCAGTTCGTGCGCACGGCGATCAGCACACCGGCGGTCCAGGCTTCGGGCGACGACACCACCGGCGGCGTCAAGCCGGTCGCGGCGACCGCCACGCAGACGTCCTCGAACGCGAAGCAGCCGGCGACCAGTACGGCCGCCGGCTGCGTGAACTGACTCCTTACACGAACGCGCTCTGCCCGGTGATCGCCTTCCCGACGATCAGCGTGTTCATCTCGCGCGTGCCTTCGAACGAGTAGATCGCCTCGGCGTCGGCGAAGAACCGTGCGACGTCGTAGCCGAGCACGATCCCGTTGCCGCCGAAGATCTCCCGGCTCCACGCGACGACCTCACGCATCCGCGAAGTGACGAACGCCTTGGCGAGTGACGAGTGCTCGTCCTTGAAGATGCCCGCGTCCTGCAGCCGGGCGAGCTGCACGAGCATGCCCCACGACGCGGTGATGTTGCCGAGGCTCTTCACGAGCAGGTCCTGCACCAGCTGGAACCGCGCGATCGGCCGGCCGAACTGCTGCCGCTCCTGGGCGTAGGCGAGCGCGGCTTCGTAGGCGCCGATCGCCACCCCGAGGGCCTGCCACGCGACGCCGCCGCGGGTGGCGCGCAGGATCTCGGCGACGTCGCGGAAGCCGTTGATGCCCTGCAGGCGGTTCGCCTCCGGCACGCGGACGTCGGTCAGGGTGATCTCGGCGTTCTCGACGATCCGGAACGCGATCTTGCCCTCGATCTTCTCCGGCACGAAGCCCGGCATGTCCTTCTCGACGACGAAACCCTTGACGTGGTTGTCGTCGACGTCGCGCGCCCAGACGACGATGTAGTCGGCGAAGGTCGCGTTGCCGATCCACTTCTTGGCGCCGTTGAGGATCCAGCTGTCGCCGTCGCGCTTGGCTGTGGTGCGCATGCCACCGGCCACATCGGACCCGCCGAGCGGCTCGGTCATCGCGAACGCGCCGATCTTGTCCATCGCGGCCATCTCGGGGAGCCAGCGGTCACGCTGTTCCTGGTCGCCGCCGGAGTAGATCGAGTACATCGCGAGTCCGTTGTGGACACCGAAGAACGTCGCGACCGAGGCGTCGATGCGGCTCATCTCCATCGCCATCATGCCGGTGAGCAGGTGGCTGACCGCGGGCTTGTGCTCGCCGTAGCCCTCGTAGGGCAGGCCGGCGAGGCCGCTCTCGCGGAACATCCCGATCAGTTCCTTCGGGAAGGTGCCGGCTTCCCAGTTCTCGTTCACCAGCGGCTTGACGTCGTTGGTCATGAACTCGCGGGCCTGCACGAGCAGCTTGCGCTCGTCGTCCGGGAGCAGTGCCTCGAAGTCGTAGAAGTCGGCGGTCAGCTTGTCCTTGAGCGGTTCCATGTCAGTTCTCCTCCACTGCGTGCAAAACGGCGAGCTGCTTGCGGTCGCGCGTCTCGGCGAGTTCCGAGTACGTGGAGGAGCCGTAAGCCTGTTCGACGGCTTCGATGAGCCGTTCCTGCTCTTCCGGGCTCTGGCTGGGGGTGCCCAGGCCTGCCCACATCTTCTTCATGGACTTGCCGATGTGCTCGGCCATGTGCCGGTAGCCGCCGGGGCCGCCACCGAGGTGCGAGCCGAGGAACGGCCCGACGGTCGCCCAGCGGATCCCGAGCGAGTTGGTGATGACCTTGTCCAGGTCCTCCGGCGTCACCACGCCCTGCTCGACGAGGTAGATGGCCTCGCGGCTGAGCGCGTTCTGGAGCCGGTTGCCGACGAACCCGGGGATCTCCTTGCGCTCCACGACCGGCGTCCGGCCGAGGGAGGTGTAGAACTCGACGGCCTTGTCCACCGACTCCTGGCTGGTGTGCTCGCCGGGGACGACCTCGACCAGGGGGATCAGGTGCGGCGGGTTGAACGGGTGTCCGATGAGGACCCGCGTTCCGTCGATCTCTTCGGTGAAGGCCGTGGACGGAATGGCGCTCGACGAACTCAGCAACAGTGCGTGGGCCGGGGCTTCCTGCTCCAGCTTGGCGAACAGGTCCTTTTTGAACTCGACGCTCTCGGGTCCGTTCTCCTGCACGACATCCGCGTCGCGCACGGCTTCGGCCACGTCGGTGGCGATGCTCACCCGGCTCGCCAAGTCGGCGGCGGTCGTGCCGAGGTGCGGGGCGAACGTCTTCAGTGCGTCCGCGATGGCTTCGGCGAGGTCGGGGCGGGGATCGGTGACCCGGACGGTCAGGCCGTGGTGGGCGAACAGCGCCGTCCAGGACAGGCCGATGGTGCCGGCACCGATGACTGCGGCGTTCTTCATGACTGTGTCATTCATACAAGCGCTCCCTTCAGGTAGTCGAAGACCGGCTTGACCGGGGCGAGCGTCAGGTCGGTGAGGATGTGGCTCGCGGAGACGACCTCCAGCACGGGCAGGTCGGCCAGCGGGGCCAGGACGTGCTGGAACAGCTGCAGCCGCGCGGGGCCGGTGTAGGCCTCCTTGACCACTACGTCGGTGATCTCGGTGCGGACCAGCTCCTGCACGCGGGGCGCGCCGTCGTAGCCGGGGATCGTCTTGAGCATGAACGTCGGGACCGTGATCTGCTGCTCGGCCGCGCGGGCGTCCAGCTCGTGGTGCTTGTAGCCCATGGTCGCGGTCGCCACCCGGAGCGTCCCGTAGTCCAGCGTGCCCACGAGAACGCCGTTGTCGACATAGAGGTTCGGCGACCCGACGGTCTTCGGGTACGCGCTGACCTCGCGGCCGGACGCCGTCGCCGGGAAGTTGTCGAGGTACATCGCGTGCAGGTACTCGCCGCGCTCGCCGTCGAAGCTGACCTCGATCGCCTGGCCGGACTCGGTGTACGGGCCGTAGCCGGAGACGTCGCCCATCTTCATGACCTCGAAGCGCACCAACGGTTCTTCGACCTGAAGGGGCTCCGGGACGACGGCGCGCAGGGCGTCGGCGTCGGTCCGGTAGACGATGTTCAGGTACTCGCGGTTGGTGAACCTCGGGACCACCGGCGCGAACGCCGGGGCGGTCAGGGGAGTGGTCACGTGCTGCCGGACTTCTTCGATCTTCATTCGCCTGTCCACTTCGGAGCGCGGCGCTCGGCGAAGGCGGTCATGCCCTCGCGGACGTCTCGGGACTGCATCAGTTTCTTGACTTCCTCGCGCTGCACGGCTTTCGGATCCGCCGCGCGCACGATCTTCTTGACGGCGGCGAGCGCGAGGGGCGCGTTCTCCGCCAGCTTCTCGGCCAGCTGGAGCGCGACGGCGGCGGCGTCGCCGGCCGGGGTCACGCGGTTGACCAGGCCCAGCTCGCCGGCGCGGTGGCCGGTGACCGGCTCGCCGGTGAGGAGGAACTCCATCGCCAGGTGGTGCGGGATCCGCTTCGGCAGCCGGAGCACGCCACCACCGGCGGCGATCAGGCCGCGCTTCACTTCCGGGAGGCCGAACTTGGCGTTTTCGGCGGCGACGATGAGGTCGCAGCCGAGCGCGAGTTCGAACCCGCCACCCATCGCGAACCCTTCGACCGCGGCGATCAGCGGCTTGGCCAGCTCGGCTTCGGTCAGGCCGCCGAACCCGCGTCCCGGGATCTCCGGTGACTCGCCCTTGAGCGCGGCCTTGAGGTCCATCCCGGCGCTGAAGGTGTTCTCGGCGCCGGTGAGGACACCCGCCCGGAGCGTGGGGTCGCTCTCGAGGTCGTCGAGGGCGGCGGCCAGCTGGGTCGCGACGGCGGCGTTGACCGCGTTGCGGGCCTGCGGCCGGTCGATCGTGATCAGCAGGGTGCTGCCGATCCGTTCGGTGCGTACTTCGGTCATGGTCTTGCTTCTTTCAGTTCAGTTCCGCGAGGACTTCGGCGGTGTCCTGGCCGGCCAGCGGGGCCAAGCGGCGGATCGAGCCGGGCGTCGCGGAGAACTTCACCGGGATGCCGACCGTGCGGATGGCGCCCTCGCTCGGGTGCTCGACGGTGTCGAGCAGGTGGCCGTCGCGGACGTACGGGTCCTCGTGCGCGTGGTCCAGTTCGAGCACCGGCGCCATCGGGATGCTGTGCTTCGCGCAGACCTCGGACCACTCTTCGGTGGTCAGCGCCGGGGCGCACGCGGCGATCTGCTCGGTCAGCCACTCGTTGTCGACGCGGTCGATGGCCTCGCCGTTCACGCGCGGGTCCTGCGCGAGGTCGGGGCGCTCGGCAGCGGCGAAGAAGTCGCGGAAGTTCTTCGGGTTGTAGGGGATGACGCAGGCGAGGCCGTCCTTGGTGCGGACCGCGGCGTGGCCCTTCGTCATCGACAGCGCGAACCCGGTGGGGCCTTCGGCCGGCTCGTAGGTGTGCCCGGCGAGGTGCTCGACCAGGTTGAACGCGAGCAGCGTGTCCGTCATCGGGATCTCGATCTGCTGGCCCTGGCCGGTCTTGTCGCGGTGCACCAGCGCGGCGAGCACGCTGTAGGCGATGGTCAGCGACGACACCTTGTCGCCGATGATCGTCGGCAGGTAGACCGGCTCGCCCAGTGCCCGGTTGGTGACGTCGACCAGGCCGGAGGAGGCCTGCACGGTCTCGTCGTAGGCGGCGTTGCCGGCGCGGTCGGAGTCGCCGCGGAAGCCCTGCGCGTGGGCGTAGACCAGGCGCGGGTTGCGCTCGGCGACGTCGGCGTAGTTCAGCCCGAGGCGGCTCAGCGCGCCAGGGCGCATGTTGGTGATCAGCACGTCGGCGGTGTCGATCAGCTTGAGCGCCTGCTCGCGCTCGGTTTCGTCCTTGAGGTTGAGGGCCACGCTGCGCTTGTTGCGGTTGACGTTCAGGTTCAGCGGCGTCATGCCCGGCGTGGTGCGGTACTGGCCCACCCGCACGGTGTCCGCGGGGGACTCGATCTTGATCACGTCGGCGCCCAGGTCGCCGAGGATCTGGGCCGCGTACGGGCCCATCACCACGGTGGAGAGGTCGATCACACGCACGCCGTCGAGCGGGCCGGTGCTGTTCGTCATCTTTTCGTCCTTTCGCGCCTTGCTGTTTCGCTCTACTTACGAACGTAGGCGCGGGCGGCGCGAAAGGGAATGATCATGATGCGAACAATGGTATGACCGCGGTGGTCATACCATTTGTCTAGGTGGTGATCGGGTTTTTGAAGACGTCTTTCGCGGCTTCGACGAGCTCCTGCAGGTCGCCGTCGGTGCGGTCGCGGCGCCAGAGCAGGCCGGTGTCCAGCTGGGGGCGGAAGTCGGTGAAGGGGAGGACGATGACGTTGTCGAGCCGGTAACCGTGCATCGGGCTCTTGTCGTCGAGCATGGAAATGGAAAAGGCTTCGCCGCTGGAAATGATTTCCGACGTCCCGCCGTAGCCGGTATTGGTCAGGCGAATCCGTTTCTTGATGCCGAGCTCGTTCAATTGGTGGTCGAGCTGGTCGAAGTACGCCGGCGTGATTTCCCCAGGTGAGGCCACGTACGGGAATTCGGTCAGCTCGGCGAGGCTCACCGAGTCCCGGCCGGCGAAGAGATCGGCCGGGACGACCGCGCCGAGCCGTTCCGACATCACCGGCACCTGGTCGAGCGCGGGATCGGTGACCGGCAGCCGGGCCAGCGTGAGGGCGAGCTTGCCCTCGTGCACGCCCTGGACGAGGTCGGCGGTGGTGCCGGGCCAGCGCTTCAGCTCGTACCGTTCGCGAACGCGCCCGGCGAGGGTGTTGACGCGGTCCCGCAGGTCGGGGTGCACCCCGGCGGGCATGCCGAGGAAAACGGTGCTGCGCTGCGGCTCGGTCGCCTCCTTGAGCCGCCACGGAATGGCGTTGACCTGCTCGAGGACGTCCCGGGCGAGCGGCAGCAGCGCGGCCCCGGCGGCGGTGAGCGTGACGTGGTGGGTGCTGCGCTCGAACAGCTGCTGCCCCAGCTCGTGCTCGAGGTCCTTGATCCGCTGGCTGAGCGGGGAGGCGGCCATGTGCAGCTTCCGCGCGGCCGCGGAGAAGTTCAGTTCCTCGGCGACCGCGACGAAGTAGCGCAGGTGCAGCATCTCCATGACCTCGACCCTACGGCCCGCACCGTGTCGTCCACCCAGGTACGCGTGTCGTCCACTCCGGTACGCGTGTCGTCCCTCCAGACACGCGAGTTGACCCTCCAGACACGCGAGTTGACCCTCCGATCACGCCAGTTCCGTCTCCGATCACGCGAGTTCCGTGTGCCGGAACGGACGACACGTGTGTCTGGATGGACGACACGTATACCTGGACGGACGACACGGGTGTTCAGGGGGGCGACGCGCCTCGGCGGACCATCCCCAGGAGGTGGGGTGTGCGGGGTCCGGCGCCGGACAACGCGATGCCCGTGGCGAGCAGGAGGAGGTCCAGCTCGGTGACGTCGACGGCCACCGCCCCGGCGGTCCGCGCGCGGTCGAGCAGGGCGGCGGCGGTCGTGTTCATCGCCGCGTGCCAGCCGGCGAACAGGCTCTCGTGGTCCCCCGCGGGATCGGTCAGCGAAAGCGCGAGGGCGCGCTTCGTCCGCACGTGCTCGACGAACAGCCCGAGCCAGGCGAAGAGCGCTTCGCCGGGGTAGTCGGCGTCGAGGTCCGCGCGGCTTCTCAGCTCCGCGACTTCGTCGGCGTACACCGCGACGACCAGCTCGCGCCGGTTCGGGAAGTGCCGGTACAGGGTGGCGTTGCCGACGCCGGCGCGACGGGCGATGCGGTCGAGCGGCGCGTCCGGGCCGTCTTCGGCGAAGACCTCCTTCGCCGCGGCGAGCACGAGCGCCTGGTTGTCCCGCGCGTCCGATCGGCGGGCCCGTGCGGTCATGCTGCTCCTTGCCAAGTGGGGATGTCCCCGGTTAGCGTAGCGGAACACTAACCGGGGAACTCCCCACTTGAGGAGTGAGCATGGATGCCGCCGAGGTCCACCGCCGCTTGGTCGCGTTGACGCCGTTCACCGCGGAGAGCCTCGCCGAAGGCCTGCGCTACATCGACCCGCAGGTGGTCGACCACCGCGGCGGCGCGGGCGGCGACCACCACGGCATCGACGCCTGGCGCGCGAAGTGGGAGGCCATGCTCGGCGGCGAGTTCTTCGCGGACTTTCGCGACGTCGGCGTGCGGGTCGAGCAGAACGTCGCCGACGGCGAGTTTTCGGTCAACCGCTACACGAGCACGGGAACGCAGCTCTCGACCGGCCGCAGCTACGCCGTGACCAGCATGGACATGATCCGCGTCCGCGACGGCCGGGTCGTCGAGCACTGGGCCCTGATGGACGTGACGGACCGCGCGGCCCAGCTGGCCCCGCCGGTCAGCCCAGGTGCAGGGGAACCGTCGCGTCCGACGCCGCCAGGGGGAACGTGATCGTGAAGGCCGCGCCGCCCTCCGGGGCCGGGCCCGCGGTCAGGGTTCCGCCCATGCGCGTGACCAGGCCGTGGACCAGGGCCAGCCCGATGCCCGACCCGACCGGACGGCGGTCGCGGTAGCGGGCGTTCAGCACGCCGCGCTCGAACGCCACCGCGTAGTCCTCCGGCGCCAGGCCGGGGCCGCCGTCGCGGACCGAAACGTGAGCGGAAGCACCGGACACCGACAGCGAAAACACCATGGGGGCGCCGGCCGGGGTCACCCGCAATGCGTTCTCCGCCAGCCCGTCGACCACCTGACGCAGCCGCCGCGCGTCCGCCAGGACCGGGACCGGCGAAGACGGCACCGAAACGGACAACCGCACGTCCTCCCGCGCGCACCGCAGCTGCCAGACGTCGGCGCAGTCGCGCACCAGCGCACCCAGGTCCAGCGACGCGACGTCCAGCCGGAACTCGTCGGCCCCCAGCCGGGCCAGCTCCAGCAGGTCCGTCACCAGCCGCTCCAGCCGCACCGCCTCGCGTTGGATCGTCTGACCGGCCCGGACCGCGTCGGGACCGGTCGCGACGCCGTCCGCGATCGCCTCGGCGAACCCCGTCACGGCGGTCAGCGGCGTTCGCAGCTCGTGCGACACCGACAGCAGGAAGTCCCGCTGCCGCGCTTCGCTCACGGCCAGCGCGTCGGCCAGCGAGTTCAGCGACCCGGCGACCTCCGCCACCTCGCGCGGCCCCTCCACCGGCACCCGGACGTCGCGCCGGCCCGCCCGCAGCGATCCCGCGGCCAGTGCGGCCCGCCGCAGCGGACGGCCGAGCAGCCGGCCCGAGAACCAGCCCGCGAGCGCGGCCACCAGCAGCCCGATGCCCAGCGCCAGCGCGATGCTGCGCACCAGCGCGCGTTGCGTCGCTTCCGCACTGCGAGCCGGCTGCACCAGCGCGAACGCCGCCCCGCGCGTGCCGACCACCCGCGTCTCGACGAGGTACTGCGCGCCGCCGGCCGTGACGCGCCCGGAGTGGTCCGCGCCGAGCCCGAGCTTGCCCGCGGCCTGCACGGCGACCGCGTCGCCCGCCGCCGGCCCGCCCGCGCGCCGGACCACCACTGAGATGCCCTGCCCGCGCACGACGTCGGCCACCTTGCCGACGCCGAGCCGGTTCCCGATGCCGGTCTCGTCGAGCTGCGACGCGACGACGTCGGCCTGCGCGGCCAGCGACGACTGCAGCACGTTGTCCGCCGTCGTCCGGATCAGCCGGGCCGCGACGAGCCCCGCGACGATCACCGCCACGCCCGCGACGGCGAGGCAGACCAGCGTGATCCGCCCGGCCAGGGTGCCGCGGTACCTCATGCCTGGTCCGCCGCGTAGCCGATGCCGCGGACCGTCCGGATCGGACTCGACGCACCCAGTTTCGCCCGCAGCTGCGCCACGTGGACGTCCACCGTCCGCGTGCCGGCCGCGGCGGCGTAGCCCCAGACGGCGCTCAGCAGCTGGTCGCGCGAAAGCACCTGCCCCGGGTGCCGGAGCAGGTGCGTGAGGAGGTCGA
Source organism: Amycolatopsis camponoti (assembly GCF_902497555.1). Classification (NCBI taxonomy): domain Bacteria; kingdom Bacillati; phylum Actinomycetota; class Actinomycetes; order Pseudonocardiales; family Pseudonocardiaceae; genus Amycolatopsis; species Amycolatopsis camponoti. Next base: position 1,830,162 of record NZ_CABVGP010000002.1, read on the forward strand.
ACTCGGTGGACGTCAGGGAAACCTCGGCGTCTCCGGCCCAGGCGCGGCGGCTGGTGAGGTCGACGCGCGCGCCGCCCACGGCGAACGTCTCGGCAGCCGGTGCCGCCCCCGACGCGCGCCGCAGCACCGTCCGGACCCGGGCGGCCAGCTCGCGCGGGCTGAACGGCTTCGTCAGGTAGTCGTCGGCGCCGATCTCCAGGCCCAGCAGGCGGTCCAGCTCGTCGTCGCGGGCGGTGACGAACAGCACCGGCGTCCAGTCCCCGCCCGCGCGCAGCGTCTTGCAGATCTCGATACCGTCCATTCCGGACAGTCCGATGTCGAGCACGATGGCCACCGGCTTGAGCCGCCGGACGGCGTCGAGCGCCCGGCCGCCGTCCGGCTCGACGTGCACGCCGAAGCCGTCGCGCTTGAGGTAGAGCGCCGCCAGCTCGGCGATCGCGGCCTCGTCCTCGACCACGAGGACGAGGCCGCGCCCCGGTGACCCCATACCCGCTCCCGTCTCCGCCGTCACAGACGAGGAGACGCTAGCCGGTCAGGGCGAGCCATCGCTGTTCATGTCGGATTCGATGCCGTTCAGCGTCGACTCGACCCCGCTCAGCTCGGACGACGCCGGGGAGGTGCCGGAGTCCGGCGAGCCCATCAGGTTGTCGCGGCAGGCCGAGCAGCCGAGCGCGATGAGCGCGGCGGCCCCGACCGCCGCCGCGACCCTCGCGCCCCTCACTTGGCCGGCTTGCAGTGCGCGGACGCGAAGGCGTCGAGCTTCTGCTTCGCCGTGGTCAGCTCACCGATCTTGCCCTGACGCTTGGTGGCGCGGTCGTCGAGCTTCTTGGCGCGGTCCTCGTGCCCGGCGGTGCGCTGGTCCTGGGCGCGGGCCTTGAGGTTGGCGACCGAGCCGGCCACCTCCGGTCCGCCGTTGATGCGCTTCTGCAGGTTGTCGGCCTTCTTCTGCAGCTTCGGCACCCAGTCGCCGCAGACCTGCTGCGACTCCTCGGGGCTGAGCGTGATCGGCGCGACCGGCGCCGGCGACGTCGTCTGGGCCGAGGCCAGCGGCGCCGCCACCAGCAGGCAGGCCGCGCTCCCGCAGCCCGCCAGCGCCAGCCGCGTCCAGGTGGTTCCTCGCATCGTGTCTCCCTTGGGTGAGGTGCTTACGGGGAGAACTTTCGCGGTGCGGTGTACGGGCGACGTCCGCCCAGTGTTCGGGCTTTGTAAGGTCGAGCCGGCACCCCGAAGCTTGATTGTGACTACGGCCGGCCGCACCGCGTCAAGGCGGGAAAGATGCCTTGACCCGGCACCGCCGGCCGTGTTCTGGCTTCGGATCGGGGTGCGGGGGAGGTCTGGGTTCTCGCTCGTCCTCGTTCTTCGTGACCCAGGCGTGTCAGTAGCGCGCCGTGAACTGCTCCATCGCCGCGTTCACGGCGTCCAGGTCACCCGTCGTGACGAGGTCCAGCAGCAGGCCGCGCGTCACGGCCAGGCCGAGCCGGGCGTGTGCCGGTCGGTCGGCTTCGGGAACTCCGCGCTCGGCCAGCAATGCCTCGATCGGGCCCAGCCAGTCCTCGATGACGCCGTCGAGGAACTCGGCCGTTCCCGGGGTGCCGCCTAGGGCCTGGCCGTAGAGCTGGAAGAAGAGCTTTTCGTTGGCGCGCAGGTCGTCCGCGGTGAGCCGGCGCCAGAACTCCGCCGGGTCCAGGCCGGCCAGCGCCGCCCGCTGGCGGGCTTCGACCTCGCGCGCGACGGCCGTGAGCAGGCCTTCCTTGGAGCCGAAGTGGTAGATCAGCATCCGGTGGCTGGTGCCGAGGTCGGTGGCCAGCGCCCGCAGGCTCTTGCTCGCGCCGCCGTGGTGGGCGATGCGGTCGATCGCCGCGTCGAGGAGCTTCGCGCGGGGGCTTGCGTCGATCATGTACCAAATGGTACACGTACCAAATGGTACAGAGAATCTCGGTCCGCGGGGTGACGGCCGCGGACGCCGACACGGTGTACGCGTTGCTGCGGGACGGCGCGAGCTGGCCCCGCTGGTCGCCCCTGGGGTCGTTCGAGCTGGTCCGCGAAGGCGAGGGCGAGCCCGAAGGCCTCGGCGCCATCCGGCTGTTCCGGACCGGCGGCATCCGCTCGTACGAGAAGATCGTCGCGCTCGAACCCGGCCGCCGGTTCGGCTACGCACTGGATCACGGCCTGCCGCTGCGGGACTACGTCGCCTACGTCGACCTCGCGCCGGTGGACGGCGGCACGGAGATCCACTGGCACTCGACGTTCACGGCGAAGATCCCCGGCACCGGCTGGTTCTACCGCCGGTTCCTCGGCCGCTTCATCGGGCGGGTGGTCGCCGGGCTGGTCGACGCGGCCGGGGTGCGCGCGGCCCCATAAAGTGGGCGCATGTCAGCGCCACGACGGGGATCGACCGGCCGCACCCAGGAGGAACGCAGCGCGGCGATGCGCGTCCGGCTGCTCGACGCGACGATCGACTGCCTCGTCGAGTACGGCTACGCGGGCACGACGACCACGCGGGTGGCCGACCGCGCCGGCGTCACGCGCGGCGCGCAGGTGCACCACTTCCCGACGAAGGCCGACCTGGTGACCTCGGCGATCCGGCACCTGGCCGAGAAGCGCACCGAGGTCGCGATGGCCGAGCTCGACCGGCTGCGCGCGTCCAGCGACCCGGTCGGCGACGCGCTGCAGCTGATGTGGGAGATGCACCAGGGGCCGGTGTTCTCGGCGACGGTCGAGCTGTGGGTCGCCTCCCGCACGGACCCGGAGCTGCGCGGTCAGATGGCGGCGGTCGAGCCGATCGCGACGTCGAGTCTCGTGGAGTTCGGCAAGGCGCTGCTGCCGGAGCACGCGGCGCACCACGAGTTCCTGCACGCGGTGTACACGGCGATGGACGTCGTGCGCGGCATCCTCATCGCGAGCTGGGCGACGCGGGGCCAGGACGAGCTGGAGGCCCGCTGGGAGCGCGGCCGCCGGCACCTGCGCCTGCTGTTCACGACCTTGATGGCCGCTACCGCCTGAACGGCGTGTTACTCTCCCTGGGAAAGTAAGGAGACGCGCTGTGCTGTCGAACCCGTACGACCGCAACTGCCCGACCCGCCAGCTGCTCGACCGCATCGGCGACCAGTGGACGGTGCTGATCGTCGGCGCACTGAGGGACGGGCCGCTGCGGTTCACCGAGATCGGGCACCGGGTCGACGGGATCTCGCAGAAGGTCCTGACCCAGACGCTGCGCAGCCTGGTCCGCGACGGGATCCTGACCCGCACGGCGTACGCGGTGATCCCGCCGAAGGTGGAGTACGAGCTCACGACGCTGGGCCGTAACCTGTCCGAGCCGCTGGAGGTGCTGGACCAGTGGGCGAGGCAGCACATGACGGCGGTCCAGGAAGCCCGGGACGCCTACGACGCGGAGCACACCCCCGCGTCGGCCTGAGGTTCGGCGTTCGCCGAAGCGTCGCGCACCTAGATTCGAAGCCATGGACGAATTCCGTGCCCTGCACGTGCCCGGTGCCCCGCTGCTGCTGCCGAACGCGTGGGAGTTCGGCGTCGGCGCTTTCCTTGCCGCACAGGGGTTTCGCGCCCTCGGCACGACCAGCCTCGGTGTGTCCGCGGCGGCCGGTGAGCCCGACGGCGCGCCGTCGACGCGGGACGCCACCGTCGCCCTCACCCGCCGCCTGGCCCGGCTGGACGTCCTGGTCAGCGTCGACATCGCCGACGGCTTCAGCGCCGACCCCGCCGCCGTCGCCGACCTGGCCGCCGAACTCGCCGACGCCGGTGCCGTCGGCGTCAACCTCGAAGACGGCCGTGCCGACGGCTCGCTCGCGCCGGTCGAACACCACAAAGCGCTGGTCAAGGCGGTGAAGGACCGTGTCCCGGAGCTGTTCCTCAACGCCCGCACGGACACCCACTGGTCCGGCGACCGCTCGATCGACTCCGCCGAAACGCGCGTGCGGGCCTACGCGGAAGCCGGCGCCGACGGCGTCTTCGTGCCCGGCCTGGCCGACCCCGCGGACGTCGAGCGGATCGTCGCCGCCGGGCTCCCGGTCAACCTGCTGTTCCTGCCCGGGAAGGTCACCTTCGCCGGGCTGGCGGAGCTGGGCGTCGCGCGGGTCAGCCTGGGTTCGCTGCCCTACCGCGCGGCCCTCGCGGCGGCGGCCGGCACGGCGCTGGCGGTCCGTGACGGCGGTGACCTCCCGCTGAGCCCGCCGAGCTACGCCGACGTCGTCGCGCTACTGCCGTAAACGCCGTAAACGGGTTGCCCCGGTCTGCTTGGGTCGGGGCATGCGCGCCTTCGGAACCGACTTCGCCGTCCCGCCCGGCTACCTGAACACGCCCAGCGTGGGCATCCCGCCCGCGCCGGTGGCCGCCGCGGTGGCCGGGTCGGTCGAACGCTGGCGGACCGGCGCGACCCGGCCGGGGGAGTTCGACCAGTACGTCGACCGGTCCCGGGCCGGGTTCGCGCGGCTGCTCGGCGTCGAACCCGGGCGCGTCGCGATCGGCGCGTCGGTCTCGCAGCTGGTCGCGAACGTCGCCGCCGCGCTGCCCACCGGCACCCGCGTGCTCGCCGCCGAAGGGGACTTCACCAGCGTGACCTTCCCCTTCGCGGCCACTCCCGGTGTCACGGTGACCGAGGTGCCGCTGGACCTGCTGCCCGAGCGGGTCGAGGGCCACGACGTCGTCGCGGTGAGCGTCGTCCAGTCCGCCGACGGCCGGATCGCGGACCTCCCCGCGCTGCGGGCCGCCACCGAGGCCGCCGGGGCCGCGGTGCTGCTCGACGCCACCCAGGCCGTGGGCTGGCTGCCGCTGGACGTCGCCTGGGCGGACTGGGTGGTCGCGGCGGGCTACAAGTGGCTGCTGTCGCCGCGCGGCTGCGCGTGGCTCGCCGTGCGGCCGGACGCGCACGAGCGCACCCGGGCGGTCGCGGCGAACTGGTACGCGGGGGACGACCCGTGGGCCACGGTCTACGGCCTGCCGCTGCGCCTGGCCGGCGACGCCCGCGCGTTCGACCTCTCGCCGGTCTGGCTCGCCCAGGTCGGCGCGGCGGCCGCGCTGGAGTACCTCGGCGGCCTCGACCTCGCGCAGGTCGAAGCGCACAACGCCGGCCTGGCCGACCAGCTGCTCGAGAAGCTCGGATTGCCCCCGCGCGGCAGCGCGATCGTCTCGCTCGACGCCGATCCGGAGCGGGTCGCGGCGGCGGGGATCGTCTCGAGCGTCCGGGGCGGCCGGGTGCGCGTCGGCTTCCACCTCTACAACACCGCTGACGACGTCGAACGCGTCTTACCCGCATTCGAGTGAACGCGGCTGAGCGGGTGAACTACCGTATGGCCCCGTGGTTGGTGCGCATTTCACCCCAGGCCCGTCCGACACGGCCCCGCTGGGCGCGGTGCCCCCGCAGCCCCGGCCGCCCGTGCCGGGACCGCCGGCGCGCGACACCCGGTCCCTGCTGCTCAGGGGCGCCGGGCTGGTCGCGATCGCCGTCGTCTCCGGGCTGCTGTGGTTCCTGATCCGGCACGACTCGACACCCGACGAGCCGGTCGCGCAGCCGCCGGCCCAGAACACCGGGAAGTACCAGTTCACGCTGGTGGCCGGGCCGGCGAAGTCCAACGAGTGCGCCACGAAGTCGTACGGCAAGACGCACGACTTCTTCCAGGACAACGAGTGCCAGTCGCTGGTCCGCGCGCTCTACACGACGGAGTCGGGCGGCGCGAAGGCGCTGGTGTCGGTGGTGCTGGTCGGGATGCCGGACTCGACGAAGGCGAAGGCGCTCAAGACGCTGACCGAGCAGGACGGCACCGGCAACGTCACGGACCTGGTGAAGGACAAGACGTTCACCGGCGACGACGTCCCGAGCGTGAGCGGTTCGGACGCGGCGTACGCGTCGAGCGTGGACGGCACGAACACGACGATCGTGCTGGCCGACTTCTACGCGAAGCACAAGGACAAGAAGCTGATCGAGGCCATCGCGGACGACGCCGTGCGCCTCTCGGCCGACCTCAAGGGCTGACCCGCTCTCCCGAAAGCCGTGAAGGCCGGCAAGAAGGCCTTCACGGCTTTCGGCAGGGGCTCAGCTCGCCTGGCCGGGCATGGCGATCGCCACCGGCTTCTCGCCCGCCTCGGACCGCCACGGCGTGCCGCGCCGCGATGCCGCCACCAGCGCGTGCAGCGCGGTCGTGCGCAGGGCCTTGTCGTCGGTGTGGTTCACCACCGCCAGCCACGCCGACGCGCAGTCTGCCTCGGCCGTCGCGACCACCAGCGACGCCGACTTCGCGTCCGTCACCGGCTTCTTCGGCACGTACGCCGCTTCGGGCGCGACAGGCGTCGCCCCGGAGGCGGCCAGCATCGTCTGCAGCAGGTCGCGGCGGACGGCGTGCTCCGCCGCGCCCGCCTTCTCGCCCTCGGCGAAATCGTCCGGCAGGAACGCGCTGACCAGCCCGTACACCCAGACGGCGGCGTGCTCGGCGGCGAGCGCGGTCTGCAGCGGGTCGACCGCCTCCGCGGGCACGGCGGCGGCCGACCCGGCGATCGCCGGGGCGTCCTCGCCGGGGCCGAGCGCCGGGGCGGTGCGCTGGAGCGCCGCGCAGCCCGCCGCCACCGCCGCGACGATCCCGGCGCGGTAGCGCGGCAGCCCGCCGACGAGGTCTTCGGCCTGCTTGCGCGCGGTCGCCAGCCGCTCCTTGAGGTCGCCGAGGGCGGCCGGCGCCGGGGGCGTCGGGGACGGCGACGGTTTCGGCCGGTTCAGCCGGTCCACTTCGGACTTCAGCGCGGCCGCGTGCGCCGCGCGCGCGTCGGCGAGCTGGCCGGCGGCGTCGGCGTCGCCGCCCTTGGCCAGCGCTCGCGCGGCGGCGGCGTCCGCCTCGGCGGCGGCCAGCAGCGGCTGCAGCGGGTCGGGGCTTTCGTCGTAGCCGGGCCCGCACGCGGCCAGGGGGACGGCCAGCGCGGCCAGCGCCCCCGCGCGGAGGGCGGCACGACGGGTCAGGTCGGTCGGTCTTCCGGTCACGTCGGCCCATCCTGCCAGGCCCCGGGCCGCCACCGCCGCTCGCGCGTGCCGAGGGGGCGACCGGATAAGCTGGTCCACCACCGACCCGCAACCCCAGCCCGAACCAAGGAGAGCCCCACGTGCCAGGAGAACTCGCCAGCCGGCTTCAGCCGATAGTGGCCGAAGCCGTCACCGCCGCGGGTTTCGACCTCGATTCGTTCGAGGTGCAGCAGGCCGGCCGGCGGCAGCTGGTCAAGGTCGTCGTCGACGCCGACGACGGTGTCGGGCTGGACGAGGTCGCCGAGGTCAGCCGCAAGGTCTCGGCGGCACTCGACGAAAACGAGCACGTGCTCGCGAGCGCGTACACGCTGGAGGTCACCTCACCGGGGCTCGACCGCCCGCTCACCGAGCGGCGGCACTGGCGCCGCGCGCGCTTCCGCCTGGTGAAGGTCACCCCGGCGGAAGGCGCGGCTTTCATCGGCCGGGTCGGTCACGCGGGCGCGGACGCCGCCCGCGTCCTCGAAGGCGGCAAGATCCGCGACGTCCGCTACGCCGAGGTGGCGAAGGCGGTCGTGGAGATCGAGTTCAAGCAGCCGCCCGCCGAGGACCTGAAACTGCTCGAAGACGACGCGTCCGGCATGATCGCCGCCGAGACGGAGAAGGGGTCGAAGTGAACGTCGACATCGCCGCGCTGCGGGCGATCGAACGGGACAAGGACATCCCCTTCGAGACGGTGATCGAGGCCATCGAGACGGCCTTGCTCACCGCGTACAAGCACACCGAGGGGCACCAGCCGCACGCCCGCATCGACATCGACCACAAGACCGGCCTGGTGCGCGTGCTCGCGCGCACGCTGACCCACGAGGGCGAGACCGACGAGGAGTGGGACGACACTCCCGAGGGCTTCGGGCGGATCGCCGCCACCACCGCGCGCCAGGTCATCCTGCAGCGGCTGCGTGACGCGGAGCACGAGAAGACCTTCGGCGAGTTCTCCACCAAGGAGGGCGAGATCGTCGCCGGCGTGATCCAGCGCGACGCCCGCGCCAACGCCCGCGGCATGGTCGTGGTCCAGGTGGGTGACACCGAGGGCGTGCTGCCGTCGGCGGAGCAGGTGGCCGGCGAGTCGTACGAGCACGGCAGCCGGATCAAGGCGTACGTGGTCACCGTCTCGCGCGGCAACCGCGGCCCGCAGATCACGCTCTCGCGCTCGCACCCGAACCTCGTGCGCAAGCTGTTCGCGCTGGAGGTCCCGGAGATCGCCGACGGGACGGTCGAGATCGCCGCCGTCGCGCGCGAGCCGGGGCACCGCACGAAGATCGCCGTGAAGTCCACCGTGGCGGGCGTGAACGCCAAGGGCGCCTGCATCGGCCCGGTCGGCGCGCGCGTGCGCAACGTGATGAGCGAACTGGCCGGCGAGAAGATCGACATCATCGACTACTCGGAGGACCCGGCCCGGTTCGTGGGGAATGCCCTGTCGCCGGCGAAGGTTGTTTCGGTACGAGTAGTGGACGAGCGGGCGAAGACCGCCCGCGTCGTGGTGCCGGACTTCCAGCTGTCGCTGGCGATCGGCAAGGAGGGCCAGAACGCCCGCCTGGCCGCCCGCCTGACCGGCTGGCGGATCGACATCCGCAGCGATGCCGCGCCGGTGGACGACGAGGGTGATCAAGACCACGCCGGTCCGTCGCGGCCCGCCGCGACAACCGGTTCGGCTGAGTGAAGGTCGAAGCGCTAGACTCAGGAGTGGTTCGAAGCCCGCGGCGGGTAGCCGAGCACCAGCCCCACCGAGAATCCCCGGTGCGGACTTGTGTCGGCTGCAAGCGGCGGGCCTTGATCGGTGAGCTGTCGCGCGTGGTCGCGGTGGCCGGACGGGTGGTCGTCGACGGACGTCGTCGGCTCCCCGGTAGGGGGGCCTGGTTGCACCCCGACCCGGACTGCCTGGCCAAGGCCGAACGGCGGCGAGCTTTCCCGAGGGCCCTGCGGGCTCCGGGAGCGCTCGACGTCCAGGAGGTCCGTGAGCACGTCGAGCGCACTAGGCACCACGAAGCCGGGACGTCCCCGGCTCCGGGAGAAACGAAGGAAGCAGGTCGACCCGTCATGAGTCAGCCGTGAAGCTGAAGCCATGAGCGTCAGACAATAAGGACGAGGTCAGCGGGTTTTCCGCCTGGCCTCCCCTAGATGAGGAGAGCTGTGCCAGGCAAGGCCCGCGTACACGAGCTCGCTAAGGAGCTCGGCATCACCAGCAAGGACGTTCTCGCCAAGTTGAAGGAACAGGGCGAGTTCGTGAAGTCCGCGTCGTCCACGGTCGAGGCGCCCGTCGCCCGCCGTCTCCGCGACGCGTACGCGCCCAAGGGCGCCAAGAAGCCCGCACCGACCCCCGGCCCGTCGGCGCGCCCCGGGCCCCCGGCCGCCAAGCCGGGCGCTCCCGCGCCCAAGCCCGCGTCGCCCGCTCCCCAGCAGCAGGCGCCCGCGGCGAAGGCCGCTCCGGCGGCCCCGCAGCAGCAGGCACCGGCCTCGCGGCCGGCCGCCGCACCGGGCGGCCGTCCCTCGGGTCCCGGCCCGCGGCCCGGTCCGCGTCAGCAGCCGGCCGCGCCCGCTCCCCAGGAGCAGGTCCCGGCCGCGAAAGCCGAAGCGCCCGCCGCACCCAAGCAGGAGACCCCGGCCGCGCCCTCGGGCAACACCGGTTCGGTCGTCCCGCCGAAGCCGCAGGGCCCCAAGCCCGGCGGTCCCAAGCCCGGTCCGCGCACCCCGCGGGTCGGCAACAACCCGTTCGGCGTCGGTTCCGGCGCCCCGCCGCGCCCCCAGGGCCCGCGGCCCGGTGGTGGCGGTCAGGGTGGCGACACCCGTCCGCCGCGTCCCGGTGGCGGCCAGGGCGGCGACCGCCCGGCCCCGCGGCCGGGTGGCGGCGCCGGTGGCAACCGGCCCAGCCCGGGCAACATGCCCCCGCGGCCCAACCCCGGCATGATGCCGGGCCGCACGCAGCGTCCCGCCGGTCCCGGTGGCGGCGCCCGCGGTGGTCCCGGTGGCGGCGCTCGCGGCGGCCCTGGTGGCGGCGCGCGTGGCGGTCCCGGTGGCGGCGGCGGCGGTTTCCGCGGCGGTCCCGGTGGCGGCGGCGGTGGCGGTGGCTTCCGCGGCGGTCCCGGTGGCGGTGGCGCCGGCGGTGGCGGCGGTTTCCGCCCGGGTGGCGGCACCGGTGCCCCGGCGGGCGGCGGCGGTTTCCGTGGCGGCGGCGGTGGCCGTGGTGGCCCCGGTGGCCGTGGCGGTACCGCGGGTGCCTTCGGGCGTCCGGGTGGTCCCTCGCGCAAGGGCCGCAAGTCGAAGCGGCAGAAGCGCCAGGAGTACATGGACAACATGCAGGCGCCCAGCGTCGGCGGCGTCCGCTTGCCCAAGGGGCAGGGCGAGACGATCCGGCTGCCGCGGGGTGCTTCGCTGACCGACTTCGCCGAGAAGATCGACGCCAACCCGGCTTCGCTGGTGCAGGTGCTCTTCCACCTCGGCGAGATGGTCACCGCGACGCAGTCCGTGTCGGACGACATCCTCGAGCTGCTCGGCGGCGAAATGAACTACACGGTTCAGGTCGTCTCGCCGGAGGAAGAGGACCGCGAGCTGCTGGAGACCTTCGACATCACCTACGGCGACGACGCGGGTGGCGAAGAGGATCTGCAGGTCAGGCCGCCGGTCGTGACCATCATGGGTCACGTCGACCACGGTAAGACCCGCCTGCTCGACACGATCCGGAAGACGAAGGTCCGCGAGAGCGAGGCCGGCGGCATCACGCAGCACATCGGTGCGTACCAGATCGAGACCGAGCTCGAGGGCAACCCGCGCCTGATCACCTTCATCGACACCCCGGGTCACGAGGCGTTCACCGCCATGCGTGCCCGTGGTGCGAACTCGACCGACATCGCGGTGATCGTGGTGGCGGCCGACGACGGTGTGATGCCGCAGACGGTCGAGGCGATCAACCACGCGCAGGCCGCCAAGGCCCCGATCGTGGTCGCGATCAACAAGATCGACAAGGAAGGCGCGAACCCGGACAAGATCCGGCAGCAGCTGACCGAGTACGGCCTGGTCGCCGAGGAGTACGGCGGCGACACGATGTTCGTCGAGATCTCCGCGCGGCAGAACATCAACATCGACGGCCTGCTCGAGGCGATCCTGCTGACCGCCGACGCCGCTCTGGACCTCCGGGCCAACCCGGACATGGAGGCCCAGGGTGTCGCGATCGAGGCGCACCTCGACCGCGGCCGCGGCCCGGTGGCCACCGTCCTGGTCCAGCGCGGCACGCTGCGCGTCGGCGACTCGGTCGTGGCGGGTGACGCCTACGGCCGCGTCCGCCGGATGGTCGACGAGCACAATGTCGACGTCACCGAGGCGCTGCCGTCGCGTCCCGTCCAGGTCATCGGGTTCACCTCGGTGCCGGGTGCGGGCGACACCTTCCTGGTGGTCGACGAGGACCGCGTCGCCCGGCAGATCGCCGAGCGCCGCTCCGCTCGTACTCGCAACGCGCTCAACGCGTCGCGTCGCAAGCGGGTCAGCCTCGAGGACCTCGACTCCGCCTTGAAGGAGACGAACAGCCTCAACCTGATCATCAAGGGTGACAACTCGGGTACCGTCGAGGCCCTCGAAGCCTCGCTGCTCCAGCTGGACGTCGGTGAAGAGGTCGAGCTGAACGTGGTCCACCGCGGTGTCGGTGGCGTGACCGAGTCGGACATCGACCTGGCGACCGCGTCCGACGCGATCGTCCTCGGGTTCAACGTCCGCGCCCAGGGCAAGGCGACCGAGCGGGCCACCCGCGAGGGCGTCGACGTCCGGTACTACACGGTCATCTACCAGGCGATCGACGAGATCGAGCAGGCCCTCAAGGGCATGCTCAAGCCGGAGTACGAAGAGGTCGAGCTGGGCCGCGCGGAGGTTCGCGAGGTCTTCAAGTCCTCCAAGATCGGCACGATCGCGGGTTGCCTGGTCATGTCCGGCGAGATCCGGCGCAACGCGCGGGCCCGGCTGCTGCGCGACGGTACTGTCGTCGCGGAGAACCTGCCGGTCAGCTCGCTGCGGCGGTTCAAGGACGACGTGGTCGAGGTCCGCGAGGGCTACGAGTGCGGTCTCACCCTCGGTTCGTACGGCGACCTCAAGGTCGGCGACCTGATCGAGACGTACGAGCAGCGCGAGAAGCCGCGGGCGTAAGGCTCGGTGGTGGGAGGGGCGTGCTCGCGGACTGCGCTCGCCCCTCCCACCTCATCGTGTCCTTTGGGGGTCGAACCCCCAAACCCCCGCCAGGGGGCAAACCCCCGCCAGGGGGCAAGCCCCCTGGACCCCCGGGTGGTCCCTACTACACCAACCTCACTTGCCTATGTTCGTCGGAGCCCTCGAGCTCGACATCCTGCTCGGCGACGTCCATTCGTTGAAGCAGAAGAGATCCGTGGTCCGGCCGGTACTGGCGGAGGTGCGCAAGCGCTTCGCCGTGTCGGTGGCCGAAGCCGGGCACACCGATCTGCACCGCCGGACCCTCATCGGGGTGGCCGTGGTCGCCGAAGGTGGCGAGCACGTCCGTGACGTGCTCGACTCGTGTGAGCGGTACGTGGCGAGCCGGCCGGAGTTCGAGCTGCTCACCGCACGCCGCCGGCTGCTCGGTCCAGAAGACTAGGAGAAAGACATGGCTGATCCTGCTCGGGCTCGCAAGCTCGCCAAGCGGATCTCGCAGATCGTGGCGTCCGCGATCGAGCACGAGGTGAAGGACACCCGGCTGGACTACGTGACCATCACGGACACGAAGGTCACCGGCGACCTGCACGACGCCACGGTGTACTACACGGTGCTCGGCGAGAAGCTGGACGTCCCCCCGGACTTCGCCGGCGCCGCCGCCGCGCTCGAATCGGCGCGCGGGATGCTGCGCACGAAGGTCGGGCAGGGCACCGGGGTCCGCTACACGCCGACGCTGACGTTCGTCGCGGACACCATTCCCGAGGAGTCGAAGCGGATCGAGGACCTCCTCGCGAAGGCCCGCGAGGCCGACGCGGAGGTCGCGCGTCGCTCGGCCGGGGCTCAGCACGCGGGCGAGCCCGACCCGTACAAGGCCCCTCGCGAAACCGAGGACGAGGACGAACTCGCGGAGGAGGAGAGCCGGGGCTGACCCGTGCTCTCCCGCCGCGGCCTGCTCGCCGGCAGCGCGCTGACGCTGCTGGCGGGCTGCTCGTCTTCCGAACCGGCTCCGGGCCCACCGCCGGTGCCGGCGCCGACCGGCCCGTCTCCGCTGCGCGACCCGGTGACGGTCCAGCGCATGCCCTCGGCCGCCCGCGGCACGGACGTCGACCTGGTCCTGATCACTCCCGAAGGCGTTCCGTCGTCGGGATTGCCGGTGTGCCTGGCCCTGCACGGCCGCGGCGCCCGTGCGCGGACGTTCCTCGACCTGGGCGTCCCGTCCGCGTTGACGGAGGCGGTGCGCGCGGGCATCCCCCCGTTCGCGGTGGCGGCCCTCGACGGCGACCACTACTGGGTCGACGTAGGTGCCGGCGACGACCCGCAGCGCATGCTGACCGACGAAGTCCCGGCTTGGCTGGCGGCCCGCGACCTGCGTCCGCCGTCAGCGGTGTTCGGCATTTCCATGGGCGGCTTCGGCGCACTGCGTTTCGCCCGCGCCCACCCGGACCTGAAGGCGGTCGCCACGGCGAGCGCGGCGCTGTTCGTGAGCTGGCCGGACGCCCGCAGCCGCAAGGTGTTCTCGGGCGAGGACAACTGGCGCGCGGAGGAACCGTTGCTGCACACGGCAGACCTGAAGGCGGAGAGCCTGGGCATCTGGTGCGGCGACGCGGACCCGTTCCTGGGCGCGGACCGCAAGCTGGTGCGGGCGGTGAATCCCGCGGTGGCCGCCTTTTCCCCGGGCAAGCACGAGGACGCCTACTGGCGCGGAATCCTGCCGGAGGTCCTGAAGTTCTTGGGGCAGCGGCTAAGCTGACGCGCGCGCGAACAGGATGGCCTGCGACACCGTGTTTTCCGGGTTCAGCGCCCATTCCGCCTCGACGGTGAACCCGGCCGCCCGCACCCGCTTCGCCAGCCACCACGGTTGCCGGAGGTGGACGTGGACCCGCATCGGGTGCCCGCCGTACCCTTCGGTCTTCAACCGGCTCCCCACGCCCACGTGATACCCGATCACCAGCAGCCCACCCGGCCGCAGCACCCGCCGGAAATGGTCCAGCGCCACCGGGACCTCGTCGTCCGGGACGTGGATCAGGGACCAGAACGCCAGCACCCCCGCCACCGATGCGTCCGGCAGCGGCAGGTCCGTCATCGAACCCACCTCGAACCGCTGTCCCGGGTGCTCCCGGCGGGCGATGTCGATCATCGCCGGTGACAGGTCGATGCCGGACGCTTCGACGCCGAGCGACGCCAGAAAGGCCGTGAACTGCCCCGGCCCGCAGCCGACGTCCACCGCCGGCCCGTCGACCTCGGACGCGAACAGCGTCAGCGCCGCCTTCATGTGCGGCTGGGACGACAGCGCGTCCGAAACGAAGTCCGCGTAGCTCGAAGCCACCGTGTCGTACGACGTGCGCGTGTCCGCGAGCCAGGTCATCGGACGCGCAGCCCGTCGAGGACCAGGCCGAGCGCGCGCCGCCAGTCCGGGGTCGCCGTCGCCGCCGCGAACACGATCGCCAGGTCCTCGCCGCGGAAGTCCGGCCGCAGCGCTCCCGCCTCCTGGGCGCGCGAGATGATCCGGCCGATCCGGGAAGCGTTGGCCTGCTTGGCCTTCTCCAAGCCGGACGTCCGGTCGAACGCGCGCGTGCACACCTGGGTGAAGCCGCGGTCGCTCACCTGCATCAGGACCGACCGCTCGAGGAACAGCACGAAACCGTCCCAGGGATCGTCGAGGGCGAGGGCCTCTTCGGCCGCTGCTCGCGCTTCCTCCAGCGTCGGCAGGAACGCCGCTTCGACCAGGTCGGCCCGCGTCGGGAAGCGGTTGTAGAGCGTGCCGATCGCGACCTCGGCGCGGCGGGCGATCTCGTCGAGCGGGGCGTCGACGCCCTTGGCACCGAACACCTCCCGCGCGGCCGCGACCAGCGCCTCCCGGTTGCGCCGGGCGTCCGCGCGCAGGGGGCGTTGCTCGACCGTCACACGCCGGAGTATAGCCAAGCCGGACGTTCCTCCCACGCGCGAGAAGCCCGCCCGGTTGCCTCCTGATCGGAACCTCACAGTGCCCGCCGCCCGCGCCGGGCGGGAGCACAATGGGACTCAGCGGGGGCTCACCCGCACCGAGGCGGCCACCGAGGGAGGTCGGCACCCGTGCACTCCGACCTTTCGCCGGCCGGCCGGACCGGAGTCCTCCTGGTCGGCACCCGCGGGCAGCGGGGCCCCGGGGAGGTGCTGATCAGGATCCGGGGCGGACTGGAAACCTTCCTGGCCTGGTCCGACACGGAGCTGCCGAAGGGGGCGACCGTCCTGGTCGTGGAATCCCGGGGCCGGCGCACGGTCGACGTCGTGGCGTGGGACGCCTCGGAACCCCCTTCCCAGTAGAAGGACAGGCCATGTTCGGATATCGCGTTCCCGCCCCCAACGAGGCGATGCTCATCTCCGGGGGCAAGCACAGCCAGGGCGCGTCGCCGTTCCGGGTCGTCACCGGCCACGGCGCGTTCGTCATGCCGGTCTTCCGGAAAGTCCGGTTCCTCACGCTTTCCATGAACGAAGCCGAAGTGACCGAAGTGTGCGTCACGAAACAGGCCATCGCGCTCACGGTGCGGGCGGTGATCGCGTTCAAGGTCGGCAACGACACCGAGAGCATCGTCAACGCCGGCCAGCGCTTCCTCTCCGACCAGGACCAGATGTCCGTGCTGACCGGCCGGATCTTCGCCGGGCACCTGCGCTCGATCATCGGGTCGATGACCGTCGAGGAGATCATCACCGAGCGGCAGAAGCTGGCGACCGAGGTGCTGGACGGCTCGGCGGTGGAGATGGCGAAGATCGGGCTCACCGTCGACGCGCTGCAGATCCAGTCCATCGATGACATGAAGCTCGGCTACATCGCCGCGATGGCCGCGCCGCACAACGCCGCGATCCAGCGGGACGCCCAGATCGCCCAGGCCGTGGCGAACCAGGCGGCGGCGGAGGCCGAGCAGAAGTCGCAGCGGACGCAGGCGGAGTACGCCCGGCAGACCTCGATCGTGCAGGCGCAGTACCGCGCCGAGGTCGAGGCGGCCCAGGCGGAAGCCGCGCAGGCCGGGCCGCTGGCGCAGGCGAAGGCGCAGCAGGAGGTCATCGACGCGCGCACCGAGCTGGCCCAGCGCGAGGCCGAGCTGCGTCAGCAGCAGCTGGTGGCCGAGGTGATCAAGCCGGCCGACGCGGAGGCCGAGCGGATCCGCATCCTGGCGCTGGCCGAGGCGGAGAAGATGCGCGTGCAGGCGGAGGCGGCCGCGTCGAACAACCGGGTCGCGCTCGACCGGATGCTCATCGACCAGCTGCCGCAGATCGTCAAGGAAGCCGGGCGCGGGCTGTCCGGCGCGAACGTCAACATCCTCAACGGCGCCGACGGCCTGGGCGAGATGGCCGCGGGCCTCGTCGGCCAGGGACTGTCCATCTTGGACTCGGTGAAGCGCGGCCTGAGCACGCCGCCGGCTCCGGCGGGAGCGCCGGAGGACAACGGACAGGCGCCGGTGAAGGGCGAACTCACCCAGTAGCGCTCAGGAAGCGGGCTTCACCGCGACGACCAGGTCACGCAGGATGGCCTGGTCGACCCGGTGGGTGAACTCCGCCCACGGCCCGCCTTCGCGGACGTCGAGCCCGGCCTTGCGCAGCACCTCGACGAGTTCTTCCCGCGGCAGCACGGTGGTGTTCCACGAGATGCCGAGCGCCCCGCCGGGCCGCAGCACGCGCGTCCACACCGGGACGGCCGCCGCGAGCAGGTCGCGCGGGCTGCGCTGCAGGCCGGCTTCGCGGTGGCTGCCGTGCTGCACGCCGTACGGCGCGTCGGTGACGATCACGTCGCAGGAGTTCGCCCGCAGCACCTCGTCGGTGGTCAGCGTGTCGGCCTGGAAGTACGTGAGCTTGCGGGTCTCGCCCGCCTTGTAGTCTTCCTTGCTCAGCGCGTACTCGATGTCGAGCCGCCGCCCGAGGCGGACCTTGTTGCGCCGCAGCTGTCCCGAGTCGGCGGTGTGCTTGACGCGCTTGTTCCGCAGCCACGTCTTGATGAACGCCTCGTAGGCTTCGAAGTCCTTGGCGTCGACGTCCAGGCCGGTGGCGTGCAGACCGTACATGATCGCCTGGTTGAGCGTGGTGCCGCGGCCGCACAGCGGGTCGAGCAGGTACTTCGGCTTGGCCGAGAAGGGGTCCGCCGTCGCCAGCAGGGTGACGTTCAGCAGCAGCTTCGTGAACGACTCGTTGGTCTTGCCCGCGTACTTCAGGATGGTCAGCAGGTCCGAGTCGGCCTTCGCCAGCGGCGTCACGGTGACCGGGCGCAGGACGCCGTCACCCAGCTCGAACAGCGCGTACAGCGACGACAGGTTCGACAGCAGCGCGAGGTCGGCCTCGCCCAGCGCCGACGAGCTGGTGAAGCGCACGTAGCCGACGCCGCCGAGCTCGACCTCCTCGATCCCGGACAGCTCGGCCGACAGCGCCGCGCCGAAGATCGCCAGCTCGGCGCGCAGCAGCGCGGGGGAGGAGGCGGCGTAGACCCGGTTGGCTGACGGGTGGACCAGGATCACGTACTCAGGCATCCCGCAGAGCGTAGCGTGACGCACCGTGACCCCTACTTTGGCGCAGGACATCCGGGACGCGGCCGCGCTGCTCGCGTCGGCCACCGACGTGACGGTGCTCGGCCACGTCCGCCCCGACGCCGACGCGCTGGGCAGCGCCCTCGCCCTCGGCCGGGCGCTGCTCCAGCGCGGTGCGAAGGTCCGCGTCTCCTTCGGCGAGCCCGACGAGGCGCCGGAGACGCTGCGGTGGCTGGACGAGGACGGGTTGCTCACCCACCCGGACGACCTGCCCGACACCGAGGCGCTGCTGGTCTGCGTGGACACGCCGGTGCCGAAGCGGCTGGGCCGGCTCGCCGGGCGCGTCGAGCTGGCCGGTGCGGTGCTGGTGATCGACCACCACGCGACCAACACGTTCTACGGCGGCTGCAACGTCGTCGACGAGTCCGCCGAAGCCAGCGCGATCCTGGTGTTCCGGATCCTGGACGCGATGGGCGTCGAGCCGGACGAGCCGATCGCGCGCGGGATCTACGCGGGGATCGTCACCGACACGAGCGGGTTCCGCCGCGCGAGCCCGGAGACGCACCGGATGGCGGCGCGGCTGCTGGAGGCGGGCGTCGACGCCGAAGCGGTGGTGCGGCGGATCGTCGACGAGCGGCCGTTCGCGTGGCTGCCGATGCTGTCGTCGGTGCTGCGCGAGGCCGAGCTGGAGCCGGAAGCCGCGCAGGGGCGGGGATTCGTTCACGCGGTGGTCCGCGTCGACGAGGCCCGGACGGTGCGCGGCGAAGAGGTCGAGTCGGTGATCGACGTCGTCCGCTCGGTGCGCGAGGCGGCCGTCGCGGCGGTGCTCAAACAGGACGTGACGAACCCCGCGCAGTGGCAGATCTCGTTGCGCAGCATCGGGATCGACGTCTCGGCGGTGGCGGCGGAGTTCGGCGGCGGCGGGCACCGCCAGGCCGCGGGCTGCACGATCGCGGGCACCGCCGAAGAGGTACTGGCCGGGTTGCGGGAGGCACTGGAGCGGGCGCCGCTGCTGTGAGCTTCGCGGCGCTCCCACCGGCCGGAACTGTCGGTGCCGGCGGTTAGAGTCCGGTTCGTGGTGAACGTGGAGGAGACGGAGCGGATCCCGGCGAAGCGCGTGCTCGGCCTGGCCGTGCCCGCGCTGGGGGTGCTGGCGGCCGAGCCGTTGTACGTGCTGGTCGACACCGCGGTGGTCGGCCACCTGGGCGCGCTGCCGCTGGCCGGGCTCGCGCTCGGCGGCGTCGTGCTGGCCCAGGTGTCGAGCCAGCTGACGTTCCTGTCGTACGGCACGACGTCGCGCACGGCCCGGCTGCACGGGGCCGGCCGCCGGGCCGACGCGGTCCGCGAGGGCGTGCAGGCGACGTGGCTCGCGGTGTTCGTCGGGCTGTTCGTGCTGGTCGCCGGGCAGCTGCTGGCCTGGCCGATCGCGCGGGTGCTCTCGGGCAGCGACGAGGTCGCGGCCGCGGCGGTGTCGTGGATCCGGATCGCGCTGTTCGGGGCGCCGCTGATCCTGGTCACCATGGCCGGCAACGGCTGGATGCGCGGGGTCCAGGATTCCGCGAAGCCGTTGCGGTACGTCCTGGCGGGCAACGGGATCTCGGCCGTGCTCTGCCCGGTGCTCGTCTACGGGGCCGGGCTGGGGCTGGAGGGTTCGGCGATCGCGAACGTCGTCGCGCAGGTGATCTCGGCGGCGCTGTTCTTCGCGGCGCTGGTGCGCGAGAAGGTCGGCCTGCGGCCGGACTTCAAGGTGATGCGCGCGCAGCTCGGCCTCGGCCGCGACCTGGTGCTGCGCAGCCTGGCGTTCCAGGCGTGCTTCGTCTCGGCGGCCGCCGTCGCGGCCCGGACGTCGACCGAGGCGGTGGGCGCGCACCAGGTGGTGCTGCAGCTGTGGACGTTCCTGGCGCTGGTGCTGGACTCGGTGGCGATCGCGGCGCAGTCCCTGGTGGGGGCGGCGCTGGGCGCGAACGCGGCCCGGCAGGCGCGCGGGGTCGCGTCGCAGATCACCGGGTACGGGCTGCTGCTGGGGTGCTTCCTGTGCGTGCTGTTCGCGGCGCTGTCGTGGGTGCTGCCGCACGCGTTCACGTCCGACCCGGGCGTGCTGGCGGAGATCCCGCACGCGTGGTGGTTCTTCGTGGCGCTACAGCCGATCGCGGGGGTGGTGTTCGCGCTGGACGGCGTCCTGCTGGGCGCGGGTGACGCGGCATTCCTCCGCAACGCGACCCTCGGCAGCGCGGCGCTGGGTTTCCTGCCCCTGATCTGGGCGTCACTGGGCTTCGGCTGGGGCCTGACGGGCATCTGGACCGGCCTGTCCCTCTTCATGGTCCTCCGCCTGGCCTTTGTCCTGGCCCGCTGGCGCTCCGGAAACTGGGCGATAACCGGCGCAGTCCGCCCGGCTTGACCGTGCGCCGCGGGGCATCAAGCGTGATCAGGCGGGCATCGCGTGTGTCTGGAGGGGCATCACCCGTGATTGGGAGGGCATCGACGTGATGCCCCTCTGATCACACGTGATGCCCCTTCAATCACACGTGATGCCTCTCTGATCACGCGAGAAGCCCGTTTACGCTCGGGCTCGGCGGGCGTGGCGGACCCGGCGGTCCACCATCCGGCGCAGGAACGGCGCGGCCAGCGGGCCCAACGCCGCGAGCAGGGCCACCGACCGGTCCGGGTACACCGCGTACCGCTCCCGCTCCACCGCCCGGACGATCGACGACGCCACGGCCTCGGCCGCCATCGGGCGGATCGTCCCGCTGATCGCCGCCGTCTCGGCCGGCTTCCAGCGGTTCTCCTCGGCCAGCTGCGGCGTGTCGACGTCCGGCGGGTACACGCACGCGACGTGCACCCCGGCCGGGTTCAGCTCGTCGCGCAGGGCCTCCATCAGCCCCCGCACCGCGAACTTCGCCGGCGCGTACGCCGTGTACCCGTAGATCCCCAGCACCGCGGCCGCCGACGAGATCGCCACGATCGACCCGGTCCGCCGCCGGACCATCGACGGCGCCACCGCCCGGACCGCGTGCAGCGTCCCGAAGTAGTCGACCTCCACCATCCGCCGGAAGACCTCGTCGTCCAGCTCCAGGAACTCGCCCGGACGCGCCTGGCCCGCGCACGTCACCAGCACGTCGCACGGCCCCGCCGCCTCGACGAGCGACGAGAAGGCCGCGGTCACGTCCTCCTGCACCGAGACGTCGGCGACGGCGGTCCGCACCGAGGCACCGCGTGACTTCAGCGACACCGCGGCCTTCCGCAGCCGCGACTCGTCCCGCGCCACCAGCGACACGGTCGCGCCACGCGAAGCCAGCGCCGCCGCCGTCGCCAGCCCGATCCCGCTGGACCCGCCGGTGATCACCGCGTGCGCCCCGTGCAGGCCGGTCACGAAACCACCCCCGAACGCGAATGAGATTCACATACAACCATGTGGTGAACGCCACCGGGATAACAGCTATGTTTCGTCGTTGCTTAGGCGCTACAAGTAGTAGGGACGGCAGCGCAGGCGTCCGCACGAACAGCACGCCGAACAGCCGAATCCCTGGAGGTCCCTGTGCCGCCCGCCACCGGCCGCGCCACCGCCCGGTCCTGGCTCATCTGGCTCGCCGCCGTCACCGTCTACCTCCTCGCGGTCTTCCACCGCACCTCCTTCGGCGTCGCCGGGCTGCAGGCGGCCGAGCGCTTCGGCGTCGGCTCGGCCGCGCTCGGGACGTTCACCGTGCTGCAGGTCGGCGTGTACGCCGCGATGCAGATCCCGACCGGCGTCCTGGTCGACCGCTACGGCCCCCGCCGCGTCCTCACCGTCGCGGTGCTGGTCCTCGGCGCCGGCCAGCTCCTCCTCGGCGTCGCCCACTCCTACGGCCTCGGCCTAGTCGCCCGCGGCGTGCTCGGCCTCGGCGACGCGCTCACCTTCGTCAGCGTGCTGCGACTGGTCGCCGCCCACTTCCCGGGCCGCCAGTACGCGCTGCTGACGTCGTTCACCGCGGCCGTCGGCTACATCGGCAACCTCGCCGCCACCGTCCCGCTCTCGCTGGTGCTCGACAGCGCCGGCTGGACCCCGACCTTCCTCGCGGTCGGCGCGATCACCGTCCTGTACACCGTGGTCGTGACGCTCCGGGTCCGCGACGTCCCGGCCGGCGTCACCCAGCCCGCGCGCGAAGCCGTCCGCCCGCGCCAGCTCGCCCACCAGGTCGCCGAGGCGTGGCGGACGCCGGGGACGCGCCTGGGCTTCTGGGTCCACTTCAGCACGATGTTCGCCCCCAACGCCCTGACGCTGCTGTGGGGCGTGCCCTGGCTGGTGCAGGGCCAGGGTCAGTCGATGGCCACCGCGAGCGCGCTGCTCACCGTGTTCGTCTTCGGTTCGATGGCCGGCGGGCCGCTGCTCGGCGGCGTGATCGGCCGGCGCCCGTCGCTGCGGATGCCGCTGGTCGGCGGGTACATCGGCGGGGCCGTGCTGATCTGGGCGGTGCTGCTGAGCTGGCCCGGGCAGGTGCCGGTCGGGCTGCTGGTGCCCGCGTTCGCCTTCCTCGCCCTCGGCGGCCCGGCGTCGATGATCGGCTTCGCGCTCGCCCGCGACTACAACCCGCTCAGCCGGGTCGGCACGGCGACCGGCGTGGTCAACGTCGGCGGTTTCGTGGCGACGACCATCGCCGCGCTGCTCGTCGGCGTGCTCCTGCAGTGGACCGGCGGGAGCTTCCGGATCTCGCTGCTGGCGATCGTCGCGATCCTGGCGCTGGGCACCTCCCGGATGCTCGTGTGGTGGCGCCGGACGCGCGCCCACCTGTTCCTCGCCGAAGCCCGCGGCGAGGAACTGCCGGTGCGCATCACCCGCCGCCGCTGGGACGCCGCCTTGCCCGAGACGCCGATCGTGGCCGCCTGACCAGCGCTTGCAGGAGGTGCGGGGCCACGGCGAACCCGCGCCGCTCGTAGGCCGGCACGGCCCGCGGCGACGAGTGCACGGTGACCCGCTCCAGCCCGAGTTCCCCGGCCAGCCGCAGGACGGCCTCGATCAGCCGGCCGCCGAGGCCGCCGTCGCGGGCTTCCGGCACGACGTACACGCATTGCACGTCGCCGGCGGCCCGCGCGAACGCCGCGGGGGTCGGCACGCGCGGGGTGATCACCAGGAAGGCCATCCCGAGCACGGTTTCCCCGCGCACCAGGACGAGGCAGCGGTGCGTCGCCGCGTTTTCGGCCGCCCACGCGGCGAACTCGCGCACGAACACCGCCCGTCGCTCGTCGGGCAGGCCGTCCCGCTCGGCCACCCAGCGCCACCGGAGCCCGGCGACGGCTTCGAGCTCGGCGGGCCGGGCGGCCCGGACTTCGATCTCCGTCACGCCCCCATGGTGGCCCGGCCGAGCGGCCTGATCGAACCACGACCGGCGGCCGCTAGGGTTTGCCGCGTGTCGAGCCCCAAACCGCCCCGCCGTCCCGCCCCGCCGCCCGGTCTCGTGATCGTCGACAAGCCCGCCGGCATGACGTCGCACGACGTCGTCGCCCGCGCCCGCCGCATCATGGGCACCCGCAAGGTCGGGCACGCCGGCACGCTCGACCCGATGGCGACCGGCGTGCTGGTGCTCGGCATCGAGCGCGCCACCAAGCTGCTCGGCCACCTGGCGCTGGACCGCAAGACCTACCTGGCCACGCTCAGCCTCGGCAGCAGCACGACGACCGACGACGCCGAGGGCGAGATCCTCGGCACGGCCGAAACGAAGGACGTCACCGACGACGCCATCGCGAACGGCGTCGAGAAGCTGACCGGCGCCATCCAGCAGGTGCCCAGCGCGGTGAGCGCGGTCAAGATCGACGGCAAGCGCGCGTACGCCCGCGTCCGCGCCGGCGAGGACGTCGTCCTCCCGCCGCGCCCGGTCACCGTCTACCGCTTCGACGTCCTCGGCGTCCGCCACGAGGAGGACCACGTCGAGGTCGACGCCGTCGTCGAGTGCTCGTCGGGCACCTACGTCCGCGCGCTGGCCCGCGACCTCGGCGCGGACCTCGGCGTCGGCGGCCACCTGAAGGCGCTGAGGCGCACCACGGTCGGCCCCTTCACCCTGGCGAAGGCGAAGACCCTCGACCGGCTCGAAGAGACGCCCGAGCTGAGCCTGGACCTCGACGCCGCGGTCGCCGCCGCCTTCCCGCGCCGCGATCTGGACGCGGCGTCGGCGAAGGCGGTCCGCCACGGCCAGCGCATCCCGGCCGTCGGCGTCGAGGGCACCTACGGGCTCTTCGGGCCCGACGGCCGGGTGCTCGCCCTGGCCGCCGACGAAGAAGGCGTGTCCCGGGCAGTGGTCGTGTTGCTGCCCGCCTAGGGTGGCGGGTGAGAGACGGGAGTTCGACGTGCTGCGGTGGCGTGGGCTGGGGGATCTCCCCGGCGGCTGGGGCCGGTGCGTGGTCACCATCGGCGTGTTCGACGGTGTCCACCGCGGGCACCAGGAGCTGGTCGGCCGGACCGTGGCCGCGGCGGCCGAACGCGGGCTGCCGAGCGTCATGCTGACGTTCGACCCGCACCCGTCGGAGGTGCTGCGCCCCGGGAGCCACCCCGCGCAGCTGACCACGTTGCGGCGCAAGGCGGAGATCGTCGAAGGCCTCGGCATCGACGTCTTCTGCGTGCTGCCCTTCACCCTGGAGCTGTCCCGGCTGCAGCCGGAGGAGTTCGTGCACGAGGTGCTCGTCGACCGGCTGCACGCGGCCGCGGTGATCGTCGGCGACAACTTCACCTTCGGCGCCAAGGCCGCGGGCGACGTCGCGCTGCTGCGCACCCTCGGCCGCCGGTTCGGTTTCGCCGCGTACGGCGCCGAACTGCAGGGCAAAGAACTGTCCGAAGAGGACCAGTCGGCGATCACGTTCTCGAGCACCTACGTCCGGTCGTGCATCGACGCGGGCGACGTCGTCGCCGCGGCCGAGGCGCTGGGCCGCCCGCACCGCCTGGAGGGCATCGTCGTCCGCGGTGACGGCCGGGGCCACGAGCTCGGCTACCCGACGGCGAACCTGTCGACGCCGCGCTTCGCCGCCGTTCCCGCCGACGGTGTCTACAGCGCCTGGTTCACCCGCTCGGCCGACCCCTCGCGCCGGTTGCGCGCCGCCGTCTCGGTGGGCACGAACCCGACGTTCTCGGGGCGCGAGCGGACCGTCGAGGCGTTCGTCCTCGACGTCGACGAGGACTTCTACGGCCAGCACGTGGCGATCGACTTCGTGACGCGGCTGCGCGACCAGGTCCGGTTCGCCGACTCGGCCGGGCTGGTCACCCAGATCGACGACGACGTGATCGAGACGAGAAAGGCACTGGAGCTGCCCTCGGACGCCCCGACCGGGGGCGAATAGGGCGGTTTCGCGTTCACGCGCGTGACAGCGGTGGCAAGATGCTCACGGACGGTGTGCGCAGGTAGCGGGCCGAGTGGTTTAGGGGAGCGGAACTGGTGGAGGACCACAAGATCGTCCAGCGGAACATCGCGCTGCAGCGAGAGTGGTACGGCGAACCTCTGGGCGATCGGGTCCGCCGGCTCGTCGTGGCGTTCGACGTTTCGCAGGCGTTCCTGGCCGAGGTCCTCGGGATCAGCGCCCCCATGCTCAGCCAGGTGATGAGCGGGCGGCGGGCGAAGATCGGCAACCCGGTCGTGCTGGCCAGGATGATCATGCTCGAGCGCAAGATCCTGGTGCCCGAGGTCGCCGCGGGCAACCGCGACGCGATGCTGGCCGCGATGGAGGACGTCCGCGACTCCCGGCCCACCGTCGGCCGCGACAACATCCCGGTGGTCAACGAAGACCAGAAGGTCCTCACCTACCTGCGCGACCTGGCCGAGGACGAGGACCTGAGCGAGGCCGCCAAACGGCTCGACGACGAGTTCCCGGCCATCGCCGACCTGCTGCGTCGGGCGGGCCACGGCGCCTGATGCCGGCCCTGTTCAGCGCGCTCGTCCCGCCGGACGACGTCGTCGAAGCCGTCGCCGAAGCGCTCGGTGACCCCGGGGAGGGCCTGCGCTGGGAGCCGCCGGAGCGCTGGCACGTCACCCTCGCCTACTACGGGCCGGACGACGTGGGCACCCGCGCCGCCTGGCTGGCGGAGCGGCTGGCCGGGCGGCCCGCCGTCGACGTGCGGCTGGAAAAGGCCGCGACGTTCCCCGGGGTGCTGTGGTTGACTGTTGCCGGCCCGGACCTGACGCCGCTCGCGCTCGCCGCGGGGGCCGGTGCCGAGGCGAGGCCGTACGTGCCCCACCTCACGCTGGCGCGGTTCCCCCGGGAAGAACCGGGGCTCGCCGGGCGTTGGGAAGAAGGTCTGTCGACTTTCACCAGCCGGAGCTGGAAAGCCACCGAAGCGGTGCTGATGACCAGCGAGCGCGAACCGGGCGGAACCCGCTACCGGGTCGCCCGCGCGTTCGGGCTCTCCGGCTGAAGGCCCTGCTCAGAAGGCCTGCCGGGGTGACTGGTAACCTCACGAGCGGGTCCGGCTGCAGTCCGTGGCGGCCGTGACCGACTTCCCGGCGTGCATCCGCGTCCGGGGCCGCACGGCACTGATTATTTCGAGGAGCAACACAAGTGGCGCTGTCCACCGAAGACAAGAAGTCGATCCTGGCCGAGTACGGCGTGCACGACTCGGACACGGGATCCCCCGAGGCCCAGGTCGCGCTGCTGACCAAGCGGATCGTCGGCCTCACCGAGCACCTCAAGGCTCACAAGCACGACCACCACTCGCGTCGCGGGCTCCTGCTGCTGGTCGGCCGTCGCCGCCGGCTGCTGAACTACGTGATGAAGGTGGACATCGAGCGTTACCGTGCGCTGATCCAGCGCCTCGGCCTGCGCCGATAGCTTCAAACCGAGGGGGAGTGGCCGATGGCTGCTCCCCCTCGGTGCAGCAAGACCGAACGGCGCGAGCGCGCACGGGGAACCCGTCCGCCGGTCCTCGGTAGTGGCTTCCGGGAAGAGTCCCGGGGGCTTCGATCGAAGACCGGCATCACTCCTCGAGCGTCCTCAAGCGAAACGGGTCCCAGGGTGGGAGACTCGCGCCGACTGAAGGAACCAAAGAGGAGAAACATCTATGACCGACTCCACCGGAGTCACCGTGCACGAGACCGAAGCCGTGATCGACAACGGCAAGTTCGGCACTCGCACCGTTCGTTTCGAGACGGGCCGCCTGGCCAAGCAGGCTGCCGGCGCCGTCGTCGCGTACCTCGACGAAGAGACCATGCTGCTCTCGGCGACGACCGCGTCGAAGCACCCGAAGGACCACTTCGACTTCTTCCCCCTGACGGTGGACGTCGAGGAGCGCATGTACGCGGCCGGCCGCATCCCCGGCGCGTTCTTCCGTCGCGAGGGCCGTCCCTCGACCGACGCGATCCTGACCTGCCGCCTGATCGACCGGCCGCTGCGCCCGTCGTTCACCGACGGTCTCCGCAACGAGATCCAGGTCGTCATCACCGTCCAGAGCCTCAACCCGGACGACCCGTACGACGTGCTGGCCATCAACGCCGCGTCGGCGTCGACCCAGATCGCCGGCCTGCCGTTCTCGGGCCCGGTCGGCGGCGTGCGCGTCGCCCTGATCGAGGACCAGTGGGTCGCGTTCCCGACCTGGTCGCAGCTCGAGAAGGCGACCTTCAACATGGTCGTCGCCGGCCGCATCGTCGGTGACGACGTCGCCATCATGATGGTCGAGGCCGAGGGCACCGAGCACACGCTCGACCTGATCGCCGACGGCGGCAAGGCGCCGGACGAGGTCTCGGTCGCCGAGGGCCTCGAAGCGGCCAAGCCGTTCATCAAGGTGCTGTGCGAGGCCCAGCAGAAGCTGGCCGACGTCGCCGCCAAGCCGACCGGCGAGTTCCCGGTCTTCCTGCCCTACCAGCAGGACGCCTTCGACGCCGTCGCCGCGATCGCGACCGACGACCTGGCGAACGCGCTGCAGATCCCCGGCAAGCAGGCCCGTGACGCCGCGACCGACGAGGTCAAGGCCGCCGTCCTGGAGAAGGTCGGCGTCGGCGAGGGCGAAGCCTTCGAAGGCCGCGAGAAGGAGATCGGCGCCGCGTTCAAGGCGCTGTCCAAGAAGGTCATGCGCAAGCGCGTCCTCACGGACAAGATCCGCATGGACGGCCGTGGCCTCACCGACATCCGGTCGCTCGCGGCCGAGGTCGCCGTGATCCCGCGGGCGCACGGTTCGGCGCTGTTCGAGCGCGGCGAAACCCAGATCCTGGGCGTCACCACGCTGAACATGCTTCGCCTGGAGCAGCAGATCGACTCGCTGTCCCCGGAGACGCACAAGCGCTACATGCACCACTACAACTTCCCGCCGTTCTCCACCGGCGAGACCGGCCGCGTCGGTTCGCCGAAGCGCCGCGAAATCGGCCACGGCATGCTCGCCGAGCGCGCCCTCGTGCCGGTGCTGCCGAAGCGTGACGAGTTCCCGTACGCGATCCGCCAGGTCTCCGAGGCGCTGGGCTCCAACGGCTCGACCTCGATGGGCTCGGTCTGCGCGTCCACGATGGGCCTGTACAACGCCGGCGTGCCGCTGAAGGCGCCGGTCGCGGGCATCGCGATGGGCCTCATCTCCGACGAGGTCGACGGCGAGACCCGCTACGTCGCGCTGACCGACATCCTCGGTGCCGAAGACGCCATGGGCGACATGGACTTCAAGGTCGCCGGCACCAAGGACATCATCACCGCCCTGCAGCTGGACACGAAGCTCGACGGCATCCCCTCCGAGGTGCTCGCCGCCGCGCTGAAGCAGGCGAAGGACGCTCGCCTCACCATCCTGGAGGTCATCGCCGAGGCGATCGACGGCCCGGACGAGATGAGCCCGTACTCGCCGCGCGTCACCAGCGTGAAGATCCCGGTGGACAAGATCGGCGAGGTCATCGGCCCGAAGGGCAAGATGATCAACTCGATCACCGAGCAGACCGGTGCCGACATCTCCATCGAGGACGACGGCACGATCTACGTGGGCGCGGCCGACGGCCCGTCGGCGGAGGCGGCGATCGACCTGATCAACGCCATCGCCAACCCGCAGCTGCCCAAGGTCGGCGAGCGCTTCCTCGGCACCGTGGTGAAGACGGCCGCGTTCGGCGCGTTCGTCTCGCTGCTGCCGGGCAAGGACGGCCTGGTGCACATCTCCAAGCTGGGCAACGGCAAGCGGATCGCCAAGGTCGAGGACGTCGTCAACGTGGGCGACAAGCTCCGCGTCGAGATCGCCGACATCGACAACCGCGGCAAGATCAGCCTGATCGTCGTTCAGGAAGACGACGCTGCCGCGGCCCCGGCGCCCGCCGCCGACGCCGAGACGGCCGACGCCAAGTAAGACCAGTTCCGCTGAAGGCCTCCTGATCCGCTCGGTGCGGGTCGTGAGTGAGAAACAGGGTTAGAACACTGTTTCTCACTCACGACCTCGGCGGCAGGGGGCCTTCGCGGCATCGTGAGTAAGGATCCCATGGCACGGCAGGTTTCCGGGCACGAGCAGCCCGTCGGTACCACCCGCACGCTGGAGTCCACTCCGGACGGTGCGGTCGTCAAGCGCAGCGTCCTGCCCGGCGGTCTGCGCGTGATCACCGAGCACGTCCCGGCGTCGCGCTCGGCCACGGTCGGGCTGTGGGTGGGCATCGGCTCCCGTGACGAGCCGGACGCCGTCGCCGGTGCCGCGCACTACCTCGAGCACCTGCTGTTCAAGGGCACGAAGAACCGCGACGCCACGCAGATCGCCGAGGAGATCGACGCCGTCGGCGGCGAGTTCAACGCCTTCACGGCGAAGGAGCACACCTGCTACTACGCGCAGGTGCTCGACGCCGACCTCCCGCTCGCCGTGGACCTGGTCACCGACGTCGTGTTCGAGGCGCTCTGCACCGACCGCGACATGGACATGGAACGCAGCGTCGTCCTCGAAGAGATTTCGATGCGCGACGACGACCCGGAAGACCTGCTGCACGAGACGTTCGTGAGCGCGATCCTCGGCGACCACCCGCTGGGCCGCCCGGTGCTGGGCACCGAGAAGTCGATCATCGGCATGGCTCCGGCCGCGTTGCGCAGCTTCTACAAGCGCCGCTACACGCTGCCGCGGATGGTGCTCGCGGTGGCCGGCAACGTCGACCACGGCCAGGTGCTTCGCCTGGTGCGCAAGGCGTTGCGGGACAAGCTGGCCGGTTCGGCGACGCCGCTCGCGCCGCGCGAGGGCCGGGCCCGGATCAAGACCGTCCCGAAGCTCGCCCTGCACACCGACGACACCGAGCAGGCGCACGTCATGCTCGGCCTGCGGTCGCTGTCGCGCCACGACGAGCGCCGCTTCGCGCTGTCGGTGCTCAACGCGGCGCTCGGCGGCGGTATGTCGTCCCGGTTGTTCCAGGAGATCCGTGAGCAGCGCGGGCTGGCCTACCAGGTGTACTCGTCGGTCGCGAGCTACGCCGACACCGGGCACCTGGCCGTGTACGCGGGCTGCCAGCCGGAGAAGCTCGGCGACGTCGCCGGCGTCATCCGCGAGATCCTCGACAAGGTCGGCGTCGACGGCCTGACCGACGCCGAGGTCGCCCGAGCCAAGGGCCAGCTGCGCGGCGGGCTCGTGCTGGGGCTGGAGGACACGTCGTCGCGGATGTCGCGGATCGGCAAGAGCGAGCTCAACTACGGCCGCTACCTGGGCGTCGACGACACGATCGCCCGCATCGACGCCGTCACCACCGAAGAGGTGTGTGCGCTCGCTCGCACTTTGTTCGCCCGGCCGGGCGGGGTCTCGGCGGCGGCGGTCGTGGGGCCGTACGCTCACGCCGACGACCTTCCTGACGACCTGCACGAGGTGATCGCTTCATGACCATCAACGTCGGTGTGCTCGGTGCGCGCGGCCGGATGGGCGCGACGGTGGTGAACGCCGTCGAAGGCGCCGGGGACATGAAGGTCGTCGCCGCGTTGGACGCGGGCGACGACTTCTCGGCGCTGGCCGAGGCCCAGGTCGTCGTCGACTTCACCCACCCCGACGCCGTCATGGACAACCTGAAGTACCTGGTGGAGCACGACATCCACGCGGTCGTCGGCACGACGGGTTTCAGCGAGGACCGTTTGGCTTCGCTGCGCTCCCTGCTCGAGCCGAAGCCCTCGCTGGGCGTGCTGATCGCGCCGAACTTCGCCCTTGGCGCGGTTCTGGCGATGCGGTTCGCGGCCCAGGCGGCGAAGTTCTACGCTTCGGCCGAGATCATCGAGCTGCACCACAACCGCAAGGCCGACGCGCCCTCCGGCACCGCCGCGCACACCGCCCGGATGATCGCCGCGGCGCGCGCGGAGGCGGGCGTGACGCCGGGCCCGGACGCGACGACGTCCGAGCTGGACGGCGCCCGCGGCGCGACGGTCGAGGAGGTCCGCGTGCACTCGGTCCGGTTGCCGGGCCTGGTCGCGCACGAGGAGATCCTGTTCGGCGGCGAGGGGGAGACCCTGACCATCCGCCACGACTCCCTCGACCGGACGTCGTTCATGCCGGGCGTGCTGCTCGGCGTGCGCACGGTGGTGGCGCGTCCCGGCCTGACGGTCGGCCTGGAGAACGTGCTCGACCTGTGAAGGCTCGCAACGTCGCGCTGCTGATGACGGCGGCGCTGGTCGTCTACCTGGTCCTGCTCGCCGACCGGGCGTTCGCGCTGTTCGCGTCCGGCACCGGCGCGGGTATCGCGCTCGGGGTCGGCGTGCTGCTGCTGCCGATCCTGGGGATCTGGATCGTGGTCGTGACCTGGCGCAACGGCCTCCAGATCCAGCGGCTCTCGCGGCGGCTGGATTCCGAAGGTGCGCTGCCGGACGTCTCGGACCTGCCGCGCCGGCCCTCGGGGCGAGTGGACCGTGACGCGGCCGACGCGTGGTTCCAGGACCGCCGCGCGGAGGTCGAGGCGGACCAGGAGAACTGGCGTGCGTGGTACAAGCTGGCGTACGCCTACGACATCGCGGGAGACCGGCGACGGGCCCGCGAGACGATGAAGAAGGCCGTGGAACTGGAAGCCGCCGACCGCTGAGTTTTGCGCTGCTCCTCCGGGTGTGGCATTTCGCTGACAGTTGTCGTTCATTCGGGAAATGCGCGGTGTTCGTACCATCGCCCGCATGACACCGACTTCGTCTTCTCCCGGTTTGCGGGCGTTGTCCGCGTCGTTGCGCGAAGTGCGTGAGGCGCGGAAGTTCGGCTTGCGTGAGCTGGCGCGGGCGCTGGAGATCGATCCGCGGTTGTTGTCCCAGTGGGAACTCGGGATGCGCGTGCCGCCGGTGGAGGAGGTCGCGCGCATCCTCGGCTACCTGCGGACGGATCAGGTGACGGTCACGCGGATCCTCTTCCTGGCCAAGCACGCCAAGGACCCCAACTGGCTGGATGCCAATCCCGCTGATCTTCCTGCAGCACTCACGGCGGTCATGCAGTGTGAGCGCTCGGCGAGCCTGATCACCAACTGGTCGCCGCTGATCATCCCGGGATTGCTGCAGACTCCCGACTACGCCCGCGCGCTGCTGGCCGCTTCCGACATCAAGGTGGCGGATGTCGATGCGCGGCTGGTGGCCCGCTTGGAGCGGCAGCGGATTCTCACCGGGCACGATCCCGTTCGCCTCAACGTGATCGTCTCGGAGCTGGCGATCCGCGAGGTGGTCGGCGATGCGAACATCATGTCCGACCAGATCGACCACCTGCTCGCCTTAGCTGTTACATCTAACATTTCAGTGCGCATCGTGCCTGCGGACATCGGCTATTACCCGGGCAAGATCGGCATGTTCACCTTGTACGACTTCCCTGATGCGACCCCGATCGTTCTGCTGGAGCACTATCACGCAAGCGGCTTTGTCCACGATTCGGCGGGTACCGCCCCCTATCAGAAGCTGGTTAAGCTGTTGAGCCACAAGGCTTTATCCGAGGACGCCTCGCAAGCCCTGCTTCGGGAGGCGGCGCGTTAGGGGGCATCGTGTCCACGTGGCGAAAGTCGAGCTACAGCGCGAACGAGGCTGAGTGTGTCGAGGTGTTGCTCGCCGGAACCGTCGGCGTGCGGGACACGAAAGCCCGTCACCTCGGCGAACTCACCGTCTCCCGCGCCGCCTGGACCGCGCTGGTCTCCGAAATTTCAGTGGTGCAGCCAGCCCGCGAACACCGCGGGTGAAGCGGCTATCAAACTGAAGCGGATCCACCTTCCGGCGAAGCCCGTGGTCAAGAACGTCACGAGCCGCATGCGGACCACGCCGGCCAGCACGCTCGTCGCCATGAACGGCGGCAGGCCCACCAGGGAGCTGACTCCGTAGGTTCCCGCCATCCAGTGCGGGTGCCGGTGGCAGCGCTCGCGCAGCCGGTCGACCCAGCCGCGGATCCGCTTGGTCCGCAGTTCCCAGCGCACGCGCCGCGCGGTCATCGGCCGCTCGCGGTGGAGGCGGTCGTGCAGCCACTTCGGCAGCTTGATCGTGCCGCGCGCGGCCAAGAAGTACAGCGACTTGCCGGCGATCTGCCCCACGGCGACGGCCGCGCCCAGCCACAGCCAGTGCAGCCCGGGCTGGCTCGCGCACAGCCCGATCAGGAACACCTCGGCGTTGATCAGCGGCACGATGGCCGAACCGAACGCGACCCCCAGTGTCAGCAGGATCCAGCTCATCGTGTCACCTCCCACACTCGTTCGTGTTCTTCCAAGTTATCAGTTCGAAACCTGGAGTCACTGGGGTTAACCCCCCTATGCGGTAGGGGGGTGGTACCAGAAGATCACCTGCCGGACGGCTTCCGGCCACCTTCCCTTGCCAGGCTGACGGGGTGCCCGCCGACCTTTCCCGAACGCCCGCCGACCGATTCGGCGCCCTCTGCCGGGCGATCGTGCGCGTGCTGCCATGGGGCCTGTCGCGGATCGTGGCCCCGACGTTTCTCGGCTTCTGCCTCATCAACGGGTTCACGTTCGGCGTCGACCTGGGGCTGCTGACCGTCTTCCACGGGGTGGCCGGCTGGCCCGTGTGGCTCGCGATCACGGCGTCCTACGTCTGCGCGTTCGGGCTGAGTTTCGCGCTGAACCGGACGTTCAACTTCCATTCCCACGCCGCGATGGGAAAGCAGCTGGTGCTTTACATCCTCGCGATTGCTGTCAATTACGCGGCGTTTTTGCTGGGTGTGGGCGCGGGCCTGACGGCGCTGGGCGTCGAATACCACCTGTCACGGGTGCTCGCGGGTGCGTGCGAGGGCGTGTTCATGTACGCCGTGATGCGGTGGGTGATCTTCCGGGACGCCGGCTCAGGCGAGCGCGAGGTCGAGCGTGCCGGTGAGGCGGACCTCGCGGACCATGCGGTCGCCGGTGTCGAGGGTGCGGACCGTGCCGTCGGGGTTCCAGCCGGCCCGGCGGTAGAAGCCGAGGGAGGCGTGGTCGCCCTGGGCGACCCAGGCGATGCCGCGGCCGGCGCCGTCGGCCCGCAGGCCCGCGGCGGCCGTCGCGAGTAGGCGTCCGGCGTGCCCGCGGCGTCCCCACCGCGGCTCGACGAGCAGGGTGGCGACGAAGCCGGTGGTGCCGGCGTCCTCGGGCAGGCTGCCGTCGGCGGCGGCGATCTCGTCTTCGGGGGCCCGGCCCGCGACGACGAACCCGACGGTGAACTCGCCCTCGGTGGCCACGTAGACCTGGCTGGCCGGGTGGTCGATGGTCTCGGTCCAGGTGCCGACGAGGTCGGCGGCGTCCAGCTCGGCCAGCGCGTTCTTGCCCAGGAGGTCCTCGTAGGCGGCGTGCCAGGTGTCGCGCTGGATGCGGGCGATCTCCGCGGCGTCGGACAGGTCGGCGGGACGGACGGCGGCGTCGCTCATACCCGGAAATTAGTACAGCGGAGCGCAGCTCCTCCGTTGAGGGCGGTGGTGGGGGCATGGATGGACTATCGGTGCGCGTTTTTGTCGGTGGTGGGTGGCACCATGACGGGACCATGCAAACGATCAGCGTCACGACGGCCCGGAAGACCTTCCTGGCCGCACAGGGCTTCGCCGACCCACGTCCGTCCGGTCCGGCTTCGCGGCGGCACCTGAAACGCGTGCTTTCGCGCGTCCAGCTGCTGCAGCTGGATTCGGTGAACGTCGCGGTCCGGGCGCACTACATGCCGGTGTTCTCGCGGCTGGGCGCGTACGAGCCCGTGCTGCTGGACGACGCGGCGTGGTCGCACTCGGCGCGTCAGCCGCGGCTGCTGGTCGAGACGTGGGCGCACGAGGCGAGCTTGCTGCCGGTCGAGGACTGGCCGCTGATCCGTTCGGGCGCGAAGCGTGACGGCTGGTGGAAGCACTACGGGCCGCTGATCGAGAAGTCGCCGGGCCTGGTCGAAGAGATCCTGTCGGTGGTGAAGGAGCTGGGCCCGATCGGCGCGGGCGGCATCGAGCGCGAGGTGGCGGCGGACGCGCAGCGTCGCGGCCCGGGCTCGTGGTGGGAGCGGTCGGAGGTCAAGCGCGTCTGCGAGTACCTGTTCGGCATCGGCCAGCTGACCACGGGCACGCGCCGCTCGTTCGAGCGGCTCTACGACCTCACCGAGCGGGTGGTCCCGCCGGAGATCCTGTCGCGCACGGTGTCGGCGGAGGAAGGCGCGCGGGGCTTGATCGAGCGGTCGGCGCGAGCGCTGGGCGTGGCGACGGAAACGGACCTGCGCGACTACTACCGCCTGGGCCCGGCCACGGCCCGTCAGGCGGTGTCGGAGCTGGTGGAGTCGGGAGTCCTGGAGCCGGTGGCGGTCCACGGCTGGAAGGCAACGGCGTACCGCCACATCGAGGCGCGCACCCCCCGCGCGGTGACCGGCCGGGCGCTGCTGTGCCCGTTCGACCCGCTGATCTGGGAGCGCGCCCGCACGGAGCGGCTGTTCGGGTTCAGGTACCGCATCGAGATCTACGTCCCGGAGCCGAAGAGGGTGTACGGGTACTACGTGTTCCCGTTCCTCCTGGACGGCTCGCTGGTGGCCCGGGTGGACCTGAAGTCCGACCGCGCGGCGGGGGTGCTGAGGGTCCAGGGAGCGTTCGCCGAGGAGGGCGCGGACGTGGCCAGGGTGCTCCCGGAGCTGGCGGCGGAGCTGCGGCACATGGCTTCGTGGCTGGGCTTGTCCGGCGTGGCCGTGGGTTCGCGAGGTGATTTGGCTCCGGCGTTGAAGAAGCTGGCTCAGTAGCTTGCGGTCTGGGCCGTTTCGGTGGCGAAGTCGTCGGCGAGCCGGGTGATCGTGGTGCGGCCTTCGAGGCGGGTGAGCCAGTCGTAGGGCAGGACTTCCTCGCCTGACGCCGCGCCGAGGAGGTTGCCGCAGATCGAGCCCGTCGAATCGCTGTCACCGGAGTGCGTCACGGCCAGGCGAAGCTTTTCCTTGACCAGCGCGGACTTCAGGTGCGGGACGGGCGCCAGCGCGACGTAGACCGCGATCGCCAGCGCCTCTTCGGCCACCCAGCCACTCCCGAGCGACTCCACCTTGTCCGGCCCGGGATCGCCGGCTTCGACGAGGTCGAGCGCCCGGCACAGGGCGGCGGTCGTCTCGTCGTGGCCGGGATACCGGGCCAGCAACCGCATCGACCGCAGCACGGCGCCTTCCACGGACTCGCCTTCGAAGAGACAGGCGATCATCGCGGCGAAGGCGCCCGCGGCGTAGTAGGCGGTCGGGTGCCCGTGGGTGATCTGCGCACAGTTGGCCGCCAGCACGAAGGCGCCGTCCGGCCGCCCGGCGAACCCGAACGGCGCCGAGCGCATGACGGTCCCGCAGCCCTTGGAGTCCGGGTTGACCGGCCCGGGCCGGCCAGTCAGCTCGGCGTAGGGCTGTGGCGTGAAGGAGGCCCGCAGCCCCGAAAGACAAGCGCGCCCCGGCCCTCGCCGCGCGTAGAGCCACGGCTCCAGCCGCAGCTGCCCGGTCCGGTGCCCGTCGTCGGCGGGCGGGGGAGCCGGGTGCTCCTGGGTGTCGAGCCAGCGCAGGTAGCCCTCACGGACCAGCGCCCCCAGCGCGCCGCTGATGCCCTTCGCCCGGGCACGGACCCAGCCGCGCTGAAACCCTTCGAGGCCGAACAGCGTGAGCTGGGTGTCATCGGTGATCTCGGCGACGCCGTAGGCGTTCGGCACCAGCTCCACCGGCTGCCGGATGTTCGCCAATGGCTCGAGTTCGACCGGCTTGCCGAGGGCATCGCCGAGAGCGCCGCCGAGCAGGCAGCCCCGCAGCCGGGTCCGGTACACGGCGT
Organism: Amycolatopsis camponoti; assembly: GCF_902497555.1. Taxonomy (NCBI): domain Bacteria; kingdom Bacillati; phylum Actinomycetota; class Actinomycetes; order Pseudonocardiales; family Pseudonocardiaceae; genus Amycolatopsis; species Amycolatopsis camponoti. Next base: position 1,866,898 of record NZ_CABVGP010000002.1, read on the forward strand.
CGGCGGTCCCCGCGAAGGTCATGCGGCCATCCTGACAGCAGGAACGCGGTCGGCCCCGCGCCGCAGGGGCAAGGCGGTGGTCGGCCGGTCAGGGCGGCTGTTGTGGGTGCCGGAGGTCGGCTGTGCTGAGCCGGTCGCTCTTGCGTCGCGAGGGTGGGGTGTTCCCGACCGGTCGGGGCGGCTGTTGTCGGCGCCGGAGGTCTGTTGTGCTGAGCCGGTCGCTCTTGCGCCGCGAGGGTGGGGTGTTCCCGAGTACCGGTTGTGGGAGGTCGGGGCGGCTGTTGTCGTCGTCGCAGGTCGGCTGTGCCGAGCCGGTCGCCGCCCCGGCGCGGCGAGTGCACGCCACCCCCTTGCCCGGGCGGCCGCGGGAGTCGCCCTGGCACAAAAAACGGGTCGTTCCCGGCCCCCACCGGGAACGACCCGTTCCCCCTTACTCAGCCGGCCGCGCGCGTCACCACGGCGTTGCCGGAGCCCGTCCTCGCCCTCACCTTCAGCTTCACTCCACCCGACGGCGCGCTGTCCGCGATGTCCAGCTCGCTGGACACCTTCCCGCCGCTCGACGTCAGGTCCACCTCCGCCGCCGTGCCGCCGCGGATGCCGATGCGGACTTCGCCCGAACCCGTGATCAGGTCGAGCGTGCCCGAGGCCGCGTCCGCCACCGACAGGTCGCCGCTGCCCGTGCGGGCCATCACCTCGCCCGAGACCGCGCCCAGCCAGACGTCGCCCGTGCCCGTCGCCAGCGTGGCCGAGCCCGCGATCGACGACGCCTCCACGTGGCCGCTGCCGCTGCGCAGCTGCAACCCGCCGAGCGTCGGGCCGAGCTTGATGCCGCCGCTGCCCGTGCGGATCGTCGCCGAGCCGTCGGCGCGGTCGAGCTTGACCTCGCCGGAGCCGGTCAGCAGGTCGACGCGCCCGGCCGAGCCGGTCACCGTGACGTCCGCCGCGCCCGCCCGCACCTCGACGTGCGAACCCGCCGGGGCGCGCACGGTCACCGACAGCGCGACGTTGCGCAGCTGCCACGCCTTCGGCGCCTGGACGACCAGGCGGTTGCCCAGCTTCTCGATCCGGCTCTGCCGCACGGCCTCGGCCGGGTCCGCCCCCGACGGGTCCACGCCCAGCTGGTCGCCGAAGCGCTCGCCGACCCAGGACAGCAGGCTGTTGACCCCCGCCACCCACGGCTGCTGCTCGCCCCGGTCGTGCCGCAGCTCGACGCGGGCACCGGAGTCGCCTTCCAGCACGACCTCGACGCGCCCGATCGTCACGCCGAGGTCCAGCTCCAGCGGGACGTCGGTCTCGAACTCGTCGATCCGGACCAGCTCGCCGCCGGACTCCTCGGGAGTTTCCTCGGCCGATGTCGTCTCTTCGTCACTCATCTTCGATCCCCTCAGCCTTCGACCCAGCCGTGCAGGTGCGACCCGGGCCGCTCGCCCTTGCCGTGGTGCTTGGCGCCGCCGCCGAGCGCGCCGTGCCCGAGCGCCCCCTGCACCGCCTGGGAGACGAACGTGTTCAGGGAGACGCCCTGCGCCTGCGCCGCGCGCTCGGCCTGGCCCTTGATCTGCTCGACCAGGCGCAGCGTGATGCGCGAGATGTCACCGCCGTCGATCGGTGGTGGCGGAGTGGTGTCACGTGGTGTCGCCTGTGGCGGCGCCTCTTCGGCGGCCCCGGAAACGACCACGCGGACGTCCCGGCCGTCCAGCCGCACGTCGACCACCTGGCCGGGCAAAGCGGCCGTGACCTCGGCGGCGAGGTCGGCGAGGGCGTTCATGAGCGTCAGGCGGACGGCGGGTTCGAGCGCGGAAGACAGCAGCGCGGCCGCCCGCCGGGTGTGCTCGTCCCCGGCGGCAGCCGTGTTCGCGAGGTCCTCGCGAAGGTTGGCGATGTACGGCGTCAGGTCCATGACACCACTATGACGTCATCCGTGGTGTCAGTCAAGGAAGCCTGTCCCCCGGGAGTGGGGGACCGCACGCGGTTAGGCTGCGTGGGGAGCTTGCGGAAGGAGTGCGGACGTGGCCGAAACCGTGTCACCGAGGGTGCAGCTGATCGCGAAGACGGAGTTCTTCCCGCCCGCGGACGTCCCGTGGACGACCGACGCGGACGGCGGCGAGGCGCTCGCGGAGTTCGCCGGCCGTGCCTGCTACCAGTCCTGGACGAAGCCGAACCCCGCCACCGCGACCAACGCCGGGTACCTCGAGCACATCATGGACGTCGGCCACCTTTCGGTGCTGGAGCACGGATCGGTGACCTTCTACCTCACCGGCATCTCGCGTTCCCTGACCCACGAGCTGATCCGGCACCGCCACTTCTCGTACTCCCAGCTCTCCCAGCGGTACGTGCCCGAGCGCGACGCCGAGATCGTCGAGCCGGACGTCATCGCGAACGACCCCGTGCTGCACGAGAAGTTCCTCGCCGCGGCCCAGGCGAGCGTCGACGCCTACACCGAGCTCCTCGCCGGTCTCGAGGAGAAGTTCGCCGACGTCCCGAGCGCGACGCTGCGCCGCAAGCAGGCCCGCCAGGCCGCGCGCGCCGTGCTGCCGAACGCGACCGAGACGCGCATCGTCGTCACCGGGAACTACCGGGCCTGGCGGCACTTCGTCGCGATGCGCGCCACCGAGCACGCCGACGTCGAAATCCGGCAGCTGGCCGTGGAATGCCTGCGGCACCTGCAGAAAGCCGCGGCGAACGTGTTCGCCGACTTCACCATCTCGACGTTGCCGGACGGCACCGAGATCGCTACGAGCCCGAAGGTGTTCGAAGGCTGATGAAGCGCCTCGCGATCGACGTCCGTCCCGGTGAGTACGCGGTCGTCCGGCTGCCCGCCGACGCCCCGGTGCCCGCGGAGCTCCTCGCTCCCGGCGAGCCCGCGTTCGTCTCGGTGACCCGGACGCCCGAAGAGCTGTCCGTGATCTGCCCGGCCGGGCGCGAACCGGCCGGCGGCACGGCGTCCGAGGACGGCTGGCGGCTGCTCTCGGTCCGCGGGCCGCTCGAGTTCACGCTCACCGGCATCATCGCCGCGCTGGCCTCGGAGCTGGCCGCGGCCGGCGTCGCGCTGTTCTCGATGTCCACGTTCGACACCGACCACATCCTGGTCCGCGCCACCGACCTCGGCCACGCCGTCAAGGCGCTGCGCGAATCCGGCCACGAAGTCGACCACTCCTGACCCGTTTTCCGGGTACCCGGGGGCGACGGTGGGAGCCGTCACCCTTGAAATCGAAAGTTCGGCACGCCTAAACTTCGATTTGGGTTCCCCGACATCCGGTTTGAGAGGCAGGCGCCATGGCGGTCACCGAGGCGGCGCGACCGAAACTCGCGTCGCGCTTGCGCGCCGGGTCGGCCCTGCTGGGCCCGGCGTTCGTCGCCGCGATCGCCTACGTCGACCCGGGCAACGTCGCGTCCAACATCAGCGCCGGCGCCCGCTACGGCTACCTGCTGGTCTGGGTGATCGTCGCGGCGAACCTGATGGCCGTGCTCGTGCAGTACCTGTCGGCGAAGCTCGGCCTGGTCAGCGGGATGTCGCTGCCGGAGGCCCTGCGCGCCCGGCTGTCCCGGCGCGCTCGGCTCGCCTACTGGCTGCAGGCCGAGGTCGTCGCCATCGCCACCGACCTCGCGGAGGTCGTCGGCGGCGCCATCGCCCTCTACCTGCTCTTCGACCTGCCGCTCGTCGCCGGCGGCCTGGTCACCGGCGCCGTCTCGCTGACGCTGCTGGCGGTCCAGGACCGCGGCGGCCAGCGGACGTTCGAGCGCGTCGTCACCGGCCTGCTGCTGGTCATCGCGGTCGGGTTCCTGGCCAGCCTGTTCGTCGAGCCGCCGTCGGCATCGGGCACGCTCGGCGGGCTGGTGCCGATGTTCGACGGCTCCGGCAGCGTCCTCATCGCCGCCGCGATGCTGGGCGCGACGGTCATGCCCCACGCCGTCTACCTGCACTCCGGCCTGGTCCGCGACCGGCACGGCCTCCCGGACGTCACCACCCGCCGCCGCCTGCTGCGCGCCACCCGCGCCGACGTCGGGCTGGCGATGCTGCTGGCCGGCGCGGTGAACCTCGGCATGCTGCTGCTCGCCGCGACCAACCTGCAGGGCCAGGAGGGCGTCGACAGCATCGAGGGCGCGCACGCCGCGGTCGCGGTGGCCCTCGGCCCGGGCATCGCACTGCTGTTCGCGATCGGCCTCCTGGCGTCGGGCCTGGCGTCGACGTCGGTGGGCGCGTACGCGGGCGCGATGATCATGCAGGGGTTGCTGCACAAGCGGATTCCGCTGGTCGTGCGCCGTCTCGTCACGCTGATCCCGGCGATCGTCGTGCTCGCCCTCGGCGCCGATCCGAGTGCCGCGCTGGTCGTCTCGCAGGTCGTGCTGTCGTTCGGGATCCCGTTCGCGCTGGTACCGCTGATCCGGCTGACAGCGGACCGTGATCTGATGGGCGCGGACGCCAACCGCAGGCTGACGACCATCGCGGCATCGCTGATCGCGGTGGTGATCATCGCGCTCAACCTGGTGCTGGTCTATCTCACCTTCACCGGCTGAGCCCCACGAACAGGAGGCCGCGGCCATGGCCTGGAGCTTCGCCCTCAACGCCGAATGCGGTGGGCGGGAAACCCACGCCCGGGACCTCGCGCGCCACTTCGACGGGTTCCCGTCCCGCATCTTCTCCGATGGCGGCAGCGGCTGGTGGTGCGGGATCGCGCCCGAAGAACCCGGCGGCAAGGGCATCGCGTCCGCCGAGGACGCGACGGCCATGACCGCCGCCGGGCGGCGGCTCTACTGGCTGCTCCGCACGGCGCCGCCGGTCTACCGCTACGCGCTGGCGGGGGTCGACACCGACAAGTTCCGCACCTACGCCGAGCTGATGGCCGAGAACGACCTGACGCGCTTCCCGGGTCTCGTGGTCAGCGAGGACATCTGGGCCGCGACCGGCAAGCGGGCCGCGTTCAGCGACTTCGCCCCGGGCTACCGGTGGATCCCGTACCGCGGCGAGGCGTACACCGCACCCCGATGAACTCCGCATAATCACGAATTCGGCGGAACCCCCAGCGGCGCCCGGCGGTCCGACTAGCATCTGCGCGACCGCCGCTAGAAGGAGCACCGTGACCGACGAACAGACTCGGCCGTACCCACCGCAGGCGCCCGTCACGCCTGGTCAGCGGGTTGTCGCCGGCCGTTACGCGCTCCTCGGCGAGCTCGGCCGCGGCGGCATGGGCGTCGTGTGGCGGGCGCAGGACCAGGTCATCGGCCGGCAGGTCGCCGTCAAGGAGCTGCGGCTGCCCGACGCCGAGTCCGCCGCCGTCTTCTCCGAGCGCGCGCTGCGCGAGGTGCGCACCGGCGGGCGGCTCAACGACCCCGCCGTCGTGACCGTCTACGACGTCATCACCGACGGCGGCACGACGTTCATCGTGATGGAGCTCGTCGAGGCGCCGTCGCTGGCCGACCTCGTCCGGCAGCGCGGCCCGATGCCCGCCGCGCAGGCCGCGCTGATGGGGGAGCGGGTCCTGGCCGCGCTGCAGGCCGCGCACGCCGCCGGGATCGTGCACCGGGACGTCAAGCCGGCGAACATCCTGGTCGCGCCGGACGGCCGCGTGAAGCTCACGGACTTCGGCATCGCCCACGCCATCGACGACCCGCGCCTGACCACGAGCGGCATGATCGTCGGCTCGCCCGCGTTCATGGCGCCGGAGCGCGTCGAAGGCCGCGAAGCGCTGCCCGCGTCCGACCTGTGGTCCCTCGGCGCGACGCTGTTCTTCGCCGTCGAAGGCTCGATCCCGTTCGAGCGCGCGACCACGGCCGCGACGCTGCACGCGATCATGACCGAGATCCCGTACCTGACCCGCGGCCAGGGCCCGATCGCCGCGGCGATCCTCGGCCTGCTCGTCGCCAACCCCGACGCGCGGCTCACCGCGGCGCAGGCGCAGAACCTGCTGACGACGGCGCAGGGCATGCGGCCGACCCCGCCGGGCGGCACGGCGATGGTCAGCCCGATGACGCGGGTCGCACCGCAGCCGCCGAAGAAGGACCACCGCGCCCTGTGGATCTCGGTCGCCGCCGTGGCGGTCGTCGGTGCCCTGGTCGGCGGCTTCTTCGCGGGCAAGGCGTTCGAGGCCCCGGCTGTCGACGAGCAGAAGCTGCCGACGATGACCTTCGGCCTCGGCGGGCAGATGCGGGTCGACGCCAGTTCGAGCTACCTCTGCTACAACGCCCCGGTCCAGGACGGCGGCGTCATCAGCGACGCGAACGACGGCGACTGCAAGGAGAGCCACACCCTCGAGATCTACGACGCCGGAGACGTCATCGGCACCGCGAGCTGGTCCGACAGCGACGCGGCCATCGCCGGCTACCCGGGCCTGGCCGCCACCACCGCGGCCGCCGAAGCCCGCTGCGCGGCCTCGTTCCGCTCGTCGATCGTCCCCGCGACCCAGCGCGACGGCCTCAAGTACCGGGCGCTCGTGCCGACCCAGGCGCAGTGGCAGAGCGTCCCGACCGAAAGCGGTGAGTACCCGACGCGCGAGTTCTACTGCGTGCTGGCCAAGGCCGACGGCGGACCGATCTCCGCGCCGATCGTGACCAAGGTCAAGTAGAAGTTCCGCGACGAGCGGCCGGGTCCCGGAAATCCTCCGCACTTCCTCGGACGTGACCAGGTCGGCGCGGTTTTCGTCGGGGGGACGGGGTACCGTCTCAGCATGTCCAACCCACCTACCGCCGCGCCCGGAAGACCCTTCGGGCGCGTGCTCACCGCGATGGTCACCCCCTTCGACGCCGAAGGCGCACTCGACCTGAAGCGGGCGCAGGAGCTGGCCGAGCACCTCGTGGAGCTGGGGAACGACGGCCTCGTCATCAACGGCACCACCGGCGAGAGCCCGACCACGAGCGACGCGGAGAAGCAGGAGCTCATCCGCGCCGTGGTCGAGGCCGTCGGCGACCGGGCGACCGTCGTGGCCGGCGCGGGCACCAACAACACCGCGCACAGCATCGAGCAGGCGAAGCAGGCCGAAGCGGCCGGCGCGCACGGCCTGCTGGTCGTCACCCCGTACTACTCGCGGCCCAGCCAGGCCGGCCTGCACGCGCACTTCACGGCGGTCGCGGACAGCTCCGGCCTGCCGGTGATGCTCTACGACATCCCGCCGCGCTCGGTCGTGCCGATCGAGGTCGACACGCTGCTGCGGCTGGCCGAGCACCCGCGGATCGTCGCGGTCAAGGACGCCAAGGGCGACCTGATCGCCGGCTCCGAGGTCATCGCCAACACCCACCTCGCCTACTACTCCGGTGACGACGGGCTGAACCTGCCGTGGATCTCCGTCGGCGGCACCGGCGTGGTGAGTGTGATCGGTCACGTCGTCGCGGGCCGGATCCGCGCGATGATCGACGCCTACGAGAACGGCGACACGTCCACCGCGCGCACCAACCACCGCGGCATGCTGCCGGTGCTGCGCGCGATGTCGCGGGTCGGCGGGGTCGCGTTCAGCAAGGCGGCGCTGCGGCTGCGCGGCTTCGACGCCGGCGAGCCGCGGCTCCCGATCGTCGCCCCGACGGCCGAACAGACGGCCCTGATCGCCGGTGATCTCGGGCAGGGCGGCGTGCCGCTGGGCGACACGGCGGCCCAGGACTGGCATGGTGAGCGGGTGGCACAAGCAGATTCGAGGGCCGCCTACGTGGCGCCGACCTCGCACACCAGCGTTGGGACCCTGCCTCGGTGAGCTCACTTCCCCCCGGTCCAGGCCCCACCAACGCCCCGCCCGCACTGCCCGCCGGAGCCTTGCGCGTCGTCGCGCTGGGCGGTATCGGCGAGGTCGGGCGCAACATGACCGTCTTCGAGTACGCCGGCCGGCTGCTCATCGTCGACTGCGGGGTGCTCTTCCCCGAGGACGACCAGCCCGGCGTCGACCTGATCCTGCCCGACTTCCGCGCGATCGAGGACCGGCTCGACGACATCGAAGGTCTGGTGCTCACCCACGGGCACGAAGACCACATCGGTGCCGTCCCGTTCCTCCTGCGCTTGCGGCCGGACCTGCCGATCTACGGCTCGAAGTTCACCAACGCCCTGCTCGCGGCGAAGGCCAAGGAGCACCGGCAGCGGCCGAAGCTGATCCAGGTCCGCGAGGGCGAGCGCCGCGACGTCGGCGTGTTCAACCTCGAGTTCTTCGCGGTCAACCACTCCATCCCGGACGCGCTGGCCGTCGCCATCCGCACCCCGGCGGGCGTGGTGCTGCACACCGGTGACATCAAGCTGGACCAGCTCCCGCTCGACGGCCGCCTCACCGACCTGGCCGGCTTCTCCCGGCTCGGCGACGAGGGCGTCGACCTGTTCTGCGTCGACTCGACCAACGCCGAGGTGCCCGGGTTCGTCATGCCCGAGCGCGACATCGGCCCGGTCCTCGACGACGTCATCCGCCGCGTCGACCAGCGCGTGATCGTGGCCTGTTTCGCCAGCCACGTCCACCGCGTCCAGCAGGTGCTCGACGCCGCCCAGCGGCACGGCCGCCGGATCGCGTTCGTCGGCCGGTCGATGGTCCGCAACATGGGGATCGCGGCCGAGCTGGGCCTGCTCAACGTGCCGGACGGCCTGCTCGTCGACCTCGACCAGGCCAGCAACCTGCCGGAGAGCAAGGTCCTGTTCGTCTCGACGGGTTCGCAGGGTGAGCCGCTCTCGGCGCTGTCGCGGATGGCGCGCGGCGAGCACCGGCAGATCTCGATCCGCGCGGGCGACACCGTCGTGCTGGCCAGCTCGATGATCCCGGGCAACGAGACCGCGGTGTTCGGCGTGGTCAACGGCCTGACCCGGCTCGGCGCGAACGTCGTCCACCAGGGCAACGCCAAGGTGCACGTGTCCGGCCACGCGTCGGCGGGCGAGCTGCTCTACCTGTACAACGCGGTCCGGCCGAGCAACGTCATGCCGGTGCACGGCGAGTGGAAGCACCTGCGCGCGAACGGCGAGCTGGCGATCCGCACCGGCGTCGCGCCTGACAACGTCGTGATCGCCGAGGACGGCGTGGTCGTCGACCTGGTCGACGGCAAGGCCTCGCGCACCGGGCGCGTCGAGGTCGGGCACGTCTACGTCGACGGCCTCTCGGTCGGCGACGTCGGCGAGTCGACCCTGTCCGACCGGTTGGTGCTGGGCGAGGGCGGGTTCATCTCGATCAGCGTGGCGGTGGACTCCAGCACGGGCCGCCCGGTCAGCGCCCCGACGGTGTCCGGCCGCGGCTTCTCCGACGACCCGAAGGCGCTCGACGCCGTCGTGCCGCTGGTGGAGATGGAGCTGGCGCGCACGGAGTCCGAGGGCATCACCGACACGCACCGGATCGCGCAGGCGGTCCGCCGGGTGGTCGGCCGCTGGGTGGCCGACACCTACCGTCGCCGCCCGATGATCGTCCCGACGGTCATCCCGGTCTAGCTTCCGGTCTTCGTCATGAGGGGCCCCGCATGGACTTCACGTCCATGAGGGGCCCCTCATGGCTTTCCGGCGCACCACCTTGGCCAGCCCGAGGGCGAAGGCGATGGTGGCGGTCTGGCGGAGCAGGGCGCGGCGTGCCCGGCGCTGGTCGGCTCGTGTCGGTTTCATGCTTACCCCCAAGCGGTCGGGCTCCAGTGTCGCGCGCGGGCCGGGCGCGGACATCCCACTTCAGGCCACTGGCTCATCCCACCCGGGTATGAGCGGCCGCTGTTAGGCCGTCTGGACCACGAGCCGGTGGATTGCCGGGCGCTAACCTTGATCCCCACCCCGCCTCGCCGAAGAGAGGCCGCGCCGATGGGACGCCACTCGCCGGACGGACGACGACGCCGGCTGCTCGTGCCCGCCCTCGCGACCGGTCTCGTGGTCGTTCTCGGGGCCGCGGCCTGGGTCACCGTCTCGGCGGTGCGGTCCCGGCCCACGTGCGAGCAGCCCGCCAAGGTCCTCGTCGCCGCGTCCGCCGACATCGCGCCCGCGCTTTCGATCGTGGCGCGTGGTCTCGACCTCCGCTGCGGCAGCGTCGAGGTCCAGACCAGGGAGGCGGCCGCCGCGGCCGAGCAGCTCGCCCTGTCCGACGGCAGCCCGCGGCCGCAGGTGTGGGTGCCGGACTCGACCCTCGCGCTGCGCCGCGCCCACCAGCTCGGCGCGGCCGACGTCCCCGAGTCCGGGGCGTCGATGGCCAGTTCGCCGGTGGTGCTGGCCGTCGCCGAGGACGTCGCGAAGGGCATCGGCTGGCCCGACCACCAGCCCACCTGGGCGGAGGTCCTGGGCGCGCAGGGTGCCGTCCCGGGGATGTCGGACCCGGCGCGCGACTCGGTCGGCGCGATGGCGCTGCTCGGCTTGAAGGAGAGCGTCCGCGCGGCCACCGAGCCGGCGGGCGCGTACGTCGCAATGCTGCGGCGGGTCTCGGCCAACACGCTCGGCGCGGAGACGGACCTGATCGCGCGGCTGCCGGGCTCGGGCGCCACCGGCGGCACGGCCGCGGTGACGATGTTCCCCGCGTCGGAGAACTCGGTGCTGCGCCACAACATCGAGGACGCGACGTCGCCGCTCGTCGCCGTCTACTCGACCGCGGTGCCCACATTGGACTACCCGTTCGCCGAGCTGGGCGGGATCACCCCACAGCAGCGGCCGATCATCGAGGCGCTCCGGGAAGCGGCTCTCGGCGACGCGGGCGCGGACGCCATCGCGAAGACGGGCCTGCGCGCGGCGGGCGGCCAGGCGCTGCGCGACCACGACGACGACCGGAGGGTGTCGACGTCCGGTTTCCGGGCGGCGAACCTGCCGGCTGCGGGAGCCGTCGACGAGCTGCTCAACCAGTGGGCCGGGATCAACCTGAGCGCGCGGGTGCAGGTGCTCGTCGACGTGTCGGGGTCGATGAACGCGCAGGTGCCGGGGACCGGGCTGAACCGGATGCAGCTGTCGATGCAGGCGACGGCGAAGGCGCTGCACCTGTTCAAGCCCACGACCCAGCTGCGGATGCTGGCGTTCTCGACGCGGCTCGACGGCGACAAGGACTACCGCGAGCTGCTGCCGATGGCGTCGGTGGCCCAGCACCTGGCGACCGGTGCGCTGGACAAGCTGGCCCAGGTGAAGGCCACCCCGAACGGCGGAACGGGGTTGTACGACAGCGTCCTGGACACGTACCGCACCGCGCGCCGCGAGTGGGAGCCGGGCCGGCTCAACCTGGTGATCGTCCTGACGGACGGCCGCAACGAGGACCCACACGGAATCGCGCGCGCGGACCTGCTGGCCGAGCTGGCGAAGCTCCAGGACCCCCACCGCCCGATCCCCCTGATCGGCGTGGGCATCGGCCCGGACGCGGACAAAGCGGAACTGGACCAGCTGACCAAGGCAACGGGCGGCCAGGCGTTCGTGGCCCCGGACCCGGCCAAGATCACGGACGTGTTTTTCGGAGCCCTGAGCCGAATCGCCGGCGGCTAGGGCGTGTCTGCTCGTTATTCGACCTCTTGGGCCGAGGATGGGCGACGTGGCACGGCCGACAGCTCGGGTACTGACGTTGCTCGAGTTGTTGCAGTCCGGTGGCACCCGTACCTCTGCCGAGCTGGCCGAGCGGCTGAACGTGGATGGACGCACGGTGCGCCGCTACGTGGAGCACTTGCGTGACCTCGGCATTCCGGTGGATTCCGTGCGTGGTCGTTACGGCGGCTACCGACTGGCGCGCCACTACCGGATGCCTCCGTTGATGCTCACCGACGAGGAAGCGCTGGCGGTCGTCTGGGGGCTTCTGCTGACAGGCCGGCCGGGGTCCGGTCCGGCCTCGATCGGTGACGTGGAGGCCGCCACCTCGAAGGTCCGCCGGGTACTGCCCCCGGCCCTGGCACGGCAGATCGACGCAGTGGTCGAAACCGTGAATTTCACCGGCGGCCGGATCGGCGAGGCCGAGCGCACCGGGGGTGGCGAGGAGGCAAGCGCGAGAGTGCTTCTCGGACTGGCGCAGGCGGCGCGGGACCGGCGTCCGATCGCCTTCGACTACCTGCCGCGGCACGGACCCGCACGGTCGCGCACCGTTCATCCGCACGGCATCGTTGCCGTGCACGGGCTGCTCTACCTCACCGGCCACGACGTCGGGCGCCAGGCGGAGCGGACGTTCCGCCTGGACCGCATCGCCGGTCTGCGCCTGCTGGAGGGCACGTTCGAGGTGCCGGACGACCTGAACCCGGTGCAGCGGGTCGTGGGCCCGCTCGGGGCGGGTCCCGGGCGACATGAGGTGTCAGTGCTCGTCGACGCCGAGGCAGTGCAGGTGCGAGCGTTGTTCCCGGAGACGCTGGCATCGGTCGAACCGGTAGCCGGCGTCGCCGGAAATGGTCGGTGGCTGAGAATTTTCGTCCGTGCGGAACGTCTGGAATGGGTCGCGGGAAGGTTGGCCGCGCTCGATCGGCCGTTCGTCATCGAGCAGCCGAAAGCTCTGCACGGAGTCGTTGCCGCGCTGGGACAGAAGCTGATCGCCGCGGCGATCGTCGATCCCGGTGGCGACTCGAGCTAGGACCGCGTGGGCGGTGGCATCTGGGGTGTCCGGTTCTGCTGCAGTTGCCGCGCCTGCGGCGTGACCGGCGTGTAGAGGTTGACGAGCGACCCTTCGGGGTCGCGGATCAGAACGGACATGTTGCCCCAGGGCATCATCGTGGGCGCCTGCACGACGTCGAGGCCATCGCCGAGTTCGGTCTTCATGCGGGCAAGCAGGGATTCGACGTCCTCCACGACGAACTCGACGATGGCGGTGCGGTTGGCGGCCGCTCGCGGTGGGTTGTCCGTGATGAAAGCGACCCGCTCCGGCGCGCTGAGCGCGAATGTCGCGGACGGTGTCACCAGCTCGACGAAGTCGTCGGTCAGGTACTGCGGGGTGGCGCCGGTGAGGACCTCGTAGAAGCGGACGAGTCGCGGTAGGTCGTCGGTGATCACGCGGACGGAGGCCAGTTGGACGGTGTTCGTTGTCATGATCACGACGCTATCGCGAATACCGGACACAACCTGTCCGGCTTCCCGGCACGGTCAATCACTCGTGACGCCCGATCGCCGGCGGCTGATGAAGGCGTACACCGCCAAGATCACCGCCAAGCTGACCAAGCTCAGATACAACTGGGCCCGCGTGTCCTCGTCCACGAACAGCATCGACGCCACCACGACCAGCGTCATGGCCAACGTCAGCCAGCTCAGCCACGGATACCCCCACATCCGCAGCTTCAAGAGCTCAGGCGACGAAGCCTCCAGCTGCCGGCGCATTCGCAGCTGGGAGCCGCAAATGATCGCGTACACGAACAATGCCACCGCGCCCGCCGAATTGATGATGAAGTAGAAGATCTTGTCCGGGGACACGTAACTCATCACCACCGCCACGTACCCGATCGAGGTGGACGCCAGGATCGCCTTCCACGGCACCCCGCGTGCGTTCGTGTGCGCCACCCACGTCGGGGCCCAGCCGTGGCGGCGCAGCGCGAACAACATCCGGGATGCCGTGTACAGCCCCGAATTCAGCACCGACAGCGCCGCCGTCAGGACGACCGCACTGACCACTGTGGACGCCGCCGGGACGCCGAAACGGCCGAACGCCGCCGCGAACGGGCTCGTCTCGCTCGGGATCTCGCGCCACGGGGTGATCATCACCAGCAGGGCCACCGAACCCACGTAGAACACGATCACGCGCCAGACGATCGTCGACGTCGCCTTGCGGACCGCCGTCTCCGGCTGGTCGGACTCGGCCGCCGCGATCGTCACGATCTCCGCGCCGAAATACGAAAAGATCACGATGACCACGCCGTGGACGACCGAAAACCCGCCGTGGGGCACGAAACCGTCGAGGCCGATGTTGCCCACCGAGAAATGCGCGCCCGGCCAGAGCCCGAGCACGAACAGCAGGCCCAGTACCAGGAACACCACGATGGTCGCGACCTTGATCGACGCCAGCCAGAACTCCGTCTCGCCGAACGACCGCGCCGACGCCAGGTTGGTCGCCGTCAGCAGCAGCATCAGCGCCAGCGAGAACACCCATTGCGGCACACCGGGAATCCAGCCCTGCAGGATCTTCGCGCCGGCCACCGCTTCGAACGCGACCACGCCGACCCAGAAGTACCAGTACAGCCAGCCGATCGTGAAGCCCGCCCAGCCGCCGAGCGAGTCGCGCGCGTACTCCATGAACGAGCCGAGCGCCGGCGCCGCCGTCGCCATCTCGCCGAGCATCCGCATGACGAGCACCACGAGCAGCCCGCCCAGCGCGTACGAAAGCACGGCCGCCGGGCCGACGGTGCTGATCACCGCGCCGCTGCCGATGAACAGGCTCGCGCCGATGATGCCGCCGAGGGCGATCATCCGGACGTGCCGCTGCCGCAGCTCGGGCCGCAGCCCCGACGTCGTCATGGTGTGGAATTCTCGCATTCCGACGTCACTTCGTGAAGAACTCAGCTCGTCAGGATCGCCGACTTCCGCTGCACCAGGAACGCGCCGGCCAGCAGGATCGCCGAGCCGAGCAGCTGCGGCCAGGTGAGCTCCTCGCCGAGCAGCGCCCACGCCGTGACCGTGACGATCACCGGCTCGACCAGGCCGAGCACGCTCGCCACCGACGCCGGCAGGTGCCGCAGCGACGAAATCCCGAAGACGTAGGCCAGCACGGTGGCGACCAGCACCAGCAGGACGAGCAGGAGCCACACCGGCGGGCGCCAGGGGCCGAACGCGACGTCCGTGCCGAGCAGCCCGACCGGCCACGTCCACGGCGGCGCGACCAGGCTGACCAGGACCGCGCCGATCACCATGCCCCAGGTGACCAGGCCCAGCGGGTCGATGTCGGCCACCGCGCGCTCGCCGAGCAGGAAGTACCCGGCCGAGCACAGCGCCGCGCCGAGGCCGGCGAGCAGTCCGAGGCCGTTGAGCGTGACCCCCTGCCAGACCTGGGCGACCAGCGACAGCCCCGCCATGGCCAGGGCGATGCCGCCCCACACCGACCGCGGCAGCCGGTGGCCCCGCACGAACCGCACCCACAGCGCGATGAGCACCGGCGAGATGAACTCCAGCAGGATCGCGATGCCGACCGGGATCCGGCCCGCGGCGACGAAGTACAGCAGCTGCACGCCGGCGACGCCGAGCAGGCCGTACCCGGCCAGCACAGGCAGCTCGCTCCGGCGCACCCGCAGCTTCCGCGGCGCCACCAGCGCCACCCCGGCGAGCAGCACGAGCCCGGCGACCCCGATCCGCATCGCGGCCACCTGCTCCGGGCTGAACCCGGCGGACATCGCGGACTTGCCCAGCGTGCCCGACGTGCTGAAGAACAGCGCCGCGAGCAGCACGAGCGTGGTCCCGCGGCCGCGGTGGGCGACCCGGGGAGGTGCGAGGACGGGCAGCTCGGTGGTCACCACCGCGACTCTAGGGCCCGCGGCGTGACTACCGAAACGGGTTTTCCGGTTATTCCGCCCGCTTCAGCCCGGTCGCGACGTGCGTCGTGATCGTGGCCAGCCGCCGCCCCTGGACGCGCAGCGCGCCGAGGGCCAGGTCGTCCGGCGCCGCCGACTTGCGCGACACGAACGAGCCGCCGTACGGGTTGCCGGACTCCATCAGGTGCGGGTCGGTGTAGCCGAGCGGGACGACGATCGCGCCCCAGTGGTAGAAGACGTTGTTGATCGCCAGCAGCGTCGACTCCAGGCCGCCGTGCCGGGTGGACGCCGTCGTGAACGACGTCGCGACCTTGTCGGCCAGCTTCCCCTTCGCCCACAACCCACCCGTGCTGTCCAAGTAGGACTTCAGCTGGGCGGCCGGGCCGCCGAACCGGGTCGGGCTGCCGAAGGCGAGGCCATCGGCCCACACGAGGTCGTCGAGCGTGGCCAGTGCGTGGTGCGGGCCCGAGTCGATCCACGCCTGCCAGCGCGGGTTCTGCGCGATGGCCTCGGCGGGCACCGTCTCCGGCACGGTCCGCACCCGCACCTCGGCCCCGGTCTCGCGGGCGCCCGCGGCGAGCGCCTCGGCGAGGG